>NZ_JBVVPS010000006.1:151766-244093 GCF_055811355.1 Bradyrhizobium sp. WSM4873
CCCCCCCCCCCCCCCCCCCCGCGCCGCCGGCCCCCCCCCCCCCCCGCCCCGCGGCCCCCCCCCCCCGCCCCCGGCCCCCCCCCCCCCCCCCCCCCCCCCCCCCACGGCAGTCACGATAGAGGCGCCAGCCCGCGAGGAGGCACCGTTGCCGAGCTTGGCTACGACCGGAACGCCCGCATAGAGCGATTCCCAGGTGCTGACGCCGCCGTTTTGCGGGAACGTATCGAGCGAGATGTCGACGTTCGCAAACGCCCGCAGGTGCTCGTGGCGCGGCGTCGAGCCAAGGCAGGTGATATTCACCTCGGCAACGCCCTGCGCCATGAACCGCGCGACCAAATTGTCGCGCAGCATGGGATCGTCAAGCAGAGAATGCTTGATGACGATCTTCGAACCCGTCACCTCCCGCATCACTTTCGACCACACGCGGATGGCCTCGTCCGAGATCTTGTAGATCCGGTTGAACACGCCGAAGGTGACATAACCGTTGCGGAGCATGGGCGGCTCCGATGCAGGTACATCCAAAATGGGATCGATCGTGATCAGGCACGGCAGGTCGTAGACCGTTTCAGCCAGCAGATGGCGCGCCGATTGCGGAATGAAGACGGGATCCGCGAGCACATAGTCCATGGTCTGAAGGCCCGTGCCCGTGGCGTGTCCGAAACCCGTGACCTGGATCGGGGCCGGCTTGCGGGCGAAGACGTGGAGTCTGTTGCCGGTCGAATGCCCTGACACGTCGATCAGGATGTCGATCCCGTCGGCCTGGATACGATCGGCCAACTCGTCATCCGACATCTGCCAGGCGTCGACCCAGACGTCCGCCATGGACTTGAATTCGTCTGTTATCTCATCTTGTAACGGCGAACACGAATAGCAGACGGTCTCGAACCTGGCGTGATCATGATGGCGCAGCACTGGTAACACAGCGAACGCTGCCGAGTGGTTCCTGAATTCGGAAGCGACATATCCGATTAGAAGCCGCTTGTCCGGATCGAGTGCGCGGGGCGCCAACGCCCTTCGCGGCAATTTGGCGCCGATCGCATCCCACCATTGTTTTCGCGCAGCCTGCTGAACCGCGAAATCGGCCTCCGGGAGATAGTCCAGGAAGAATATCTTGCGCCCGATCAAGTCCGCATAATCAGGCGCAATTGCCAGCCCCGCATCGAGATGTTCGAGCGCCGTCGCAATGTCTCCCTGGCTCGCGTAGCAGGAAGCCAGAAGCGCAATTCCAATGTCGGACCGCGGATTTTCCTCGAGCAAGGTTTTGACCGCCGCAATCGCCTCGGCCGTGTTGCCCTTGAGAATGTTGACTTGCGCCTTCCCCTGCAAGGCCACTTCGAGCCTTGGCGAAAGCGCCAGCGCCGCATCGAAGTCCGCGAGCGCCTGCTCCAGCCGCAACAGATCGAGATTGAGCCGTCCGCGCTGCGCCAGAATTGTCGGCGAAGCCGGCTTGATCGCGAGCCCTGCCGCGATCGCTGCGGCCGCCTCTTCATAGTGCCGGAGTTCGATGCATACCATGCCCCTGCCTGCGATCGCTTCCGCGTGACGCGGCTGAAACACGACGGCGCGATCGAAACTCTCCTTGGCGCGTTGGAACTGGCGTTCGATCAGCTCCGCCATGCCGCGATTGCAAAATGCATCGGCATAATCCGGCTTCAGCCTGATAGCGCGATCGTGCAGCTCGATAGCCTGCTCGGCGAGGCCCATGTGCAGCAGCGTATTGCCGAGGTTGGTCAAGGCGATCGGAGAATTCGGCTTCAGCGCAATGGCCCTCTCCTGGCATGCGCGGGCGTCCTGAAATTTCTGGAGATTGAAATACACTGCCCCGAGATTACCATGGGCATCGGGCGACCGCGGATCGAGCGCGGTCGCGCGCTCCAGCAATTGTTGCGCCTCCTGGAGTCGCCCACCATCATACGCGCGCAAGCCGAGCAGGTGCGCTGCGTCGAAATGATCCGGAACCTTCGTCAAAATCCGGCGGCAGAGTGTCTCGACCTCCGCGTATCTGCCCTGCCCGAGTGCCTGAACCGCGTCGGACATGAGCGCGTCCGCCTGCTTCTTCAATTTCTTGTGCAATCGCGCGTTCTGGAATGCGCGCGCGCCGGCGCTGCTCTGCAAAGTCTCTCTCCGGGGTATGGCTCGAAAAGAGGCTGGCCGATTCGCATGGTGCCAAGCTGGCGGGTCGGTTAGACCAGCGACGCCACCGGATTGCAGGTGCTCAGCGCAGGATCTGGCTCAAGAACAGTTTTGTGCGGGCGTGCTGCGGGGCCGCGAAGAACTGGTTAGGCGTGTTGGCTTCGATAATCTGGCCCGCGTCCATGAACACCACGCGGTTGGCGACCTCGCGGGCAAAGCCCATCTCGTGGGTGACCACCAGCATGGTCATGCCCTCCTCGGCAAGGTCGACCATGGTGTCCAGCACCTCCTTGACCATTTCGGGGTCGAGCGCCGAGGTCGGCTCGTCGAACAACATCACCTTCGGGTTCATCGTCAGTGCGCGGGCAATCGCGACGCGCTGCTGCTGACCGCCGGACATCTGTCCTGGAAACTTGTTGGCCTGGTGCGGAATCTTGACCCGCTCCAGAAACTTCATCGCCGCCGCTTCGGCGTCCTTCTTGGGGATGTTGCGCACCCAGATCGGCGCCAGCGTGCAATTGTCCAGCACGGACAGGTGCGGAAACAGGTTGAAGCTCTGGAACACCATGCCGACTTCGCGCCGCACCGCATCGACATGCTTCAGGTTCGGCCCGAGTTCGATGCCGTCAACGACGATCTCGCCTTCCTGAAACTCCTCGAGCGCGTTGATACAGCGGATCAGCGTCGACTTGCCCGAGCCGGAGGGGCCGCAGATCACGATCCGCTCGCCCTTCTCGACCGCAAGGTCGATGTCGCGCAGCACGTGAAACTCGCCGTACCATTTGTTCAGGCCGGAAATCTTGACGATGGGGTCGGACATGGTGACCTCGATCAGTTGCGGCGGTGAGCGTTGAGGCGGTGCTCGACGAAGAGCGAGTAGCGTGACATTCCAAAGCAGAAGATGAAGTAGATGATCCCGGCGAAGGCGAACCCGGTGAACGCGGTCGACGGCGACGACCATTTCGGATCCGAGAACGACGCCCGCAGCGAGCCCAGCAGATCGAACAGCGCCACGATCGAGACCAGCGAAGTGTCCTTGAACAGCGAGATGAAGCTGTTGACGAGGTTCGGAATGACGTGGCGTAGCCCCTGCGGCAGCACGATCAGTGAGGTCGTCTTCCACCAGGACAGCCCCAATGCCGCGGCTGCCTCGCCCTGCCCGCGCGGGATCGCAGCCAGCCCGCCGCGGACGTTCTCGGCCTGATAGGCGCCCGTGAACAGCGAAATTCCAATCAGCGCACGCACGAGACCATCGACCGTGAAATTGCCCGGGAGAAACAGCGGCAGCATGTAGGTGGCGAAGAACAGGACGGTGATCAGCGGCACGCCGCGCCAGAACTCGATGAAGGCGATCGAGAAGATCCGGATCAGCGGAATGGTCGAGCGGCGGCCAAGCGCCAGCGCAATGCCGATGGGCAGCGAGGTGACGATGCCCGTGACGGAGACCACCAGCGTCACCAGAAGTCCGCCCCACAGGTTCGTCTGCACGATCGGCAGTCCGCCGTGATCGAGCCCCATCAGCTTGATCACGATTGCGATGGCGGCGAAGGTGACGATGCTGGATGTCAGGGCCCGCCCCCCGGTGCGGAGGCCGCCGCCGAGAACGAAGGCAATCAGGGAGACGACCGCGGCCGTAATGGCGAAATCGGCCCAGACCGACTGGCCCGTCCCCTGGAGCTGGTCACGCAGCCAGGTCAGCGGAAAGATCAGCCAGTAGATCGCGGTTCCCACGAGCACGATGACATTGCCGACGACCCACAACAGCGGCGCGGCAGAGGACGTCTTGCCGAGACTGAGCAGAGCCTGCCCGGCGCCGATGATGCTGTCGTCGAACAATTGCAGCAAGTCAGCAGTCCAGCTCAGGCCAAATCCCTTGATGCCGCCGCCATGCAGCAGAAAGAATGCGACCACTGGAAACGCGAAGAAGAACAGGCCTGCGTTCAATCCTTTCGACGGCAGTCGCGGAATGAGCAGCGGCACCAACAGGACCACTGACAGGACCAGCGTGAGGTTCACCCGCCAGCGCTCGGCTTCGGGGTAGAAGCCGTAGATCAATTGCGGCAGCTTGGCCTGGATGTAGGGCCAGCAGGCGCCGACCGCAAAGCCGGCGTTCTCGGCGAGGCAGGCCGTGCGATCCTTGCCGGTCCAGACTGCATCGACCATCAGGAATTTGACGGAAGGAACGACGGTGAACCAGAGCAGCAAGGCGCCGACGATCGTGAGCAGGATGTTGGTCGGCGAGTTGAACAGGCGGGTCCGCACCAGGCCGACGAAGCCCGTGGTCTTCACCGGCGCGGGACGCTCATCAAGAAGTTCCTGGCGGACGAAGCTGGACGTGGTGATATCGCTCATGCGCCGAGACTCCGGCTGACGCGCCAACCGTAGACGCTCATGACGGCGCTGGTGATCAGCGAGATCAGGAGATAGACGCCCATCGTCATGGCGATGATCTCGATGGCCTGCCCGGTCTGGCTCAGCGACGTGCCGGCGAACACGGAGACGAGGTCGGGATAGCCGATCGCGACGGCCAGCGACGAATTCTTGGTGAGGTTGAGATATTGGTTGGTCAGCGGCGGAACGATGACGCGCATCGCCTGCGGCACGACCACCAGGCGCAGCGTGGTGCCGCGGCTCAGGCCCAGCGACGATCCCGCCTCCATCTGTCCGCTGTGGACGGAGAGGATGCCCGCGCGCACGATCTCGGCGATGAAGGCAGCCGTATAGGTCGACAAGGCCAACGTGAGCGCCACGAACTCAGGGATGATCCGGGAGCCGCCGGCGAAATTGAAGCCCTTGAGCTGCGGCAGCTCGAAGCTGAAGGGCAGACCCGCTACCAGCATGGTGACAAGCGGCAGTCCGAACAGCAGGCCCAGCACATAGGGCCAGATCCGGATCACCTGACCCCGCTGGAACAGCGCCCGGCGCGCATGGATGCGCAGCGCCACCGAAGCCACGATGCCGAGCGCCAGCACCGCAAGAAACGCCTCGAAGCCGCTCTCGCCGATCGGGCGGGGAATGACGAGACCGCGATTGCTGACGAAGGCGATGCCGAGCAGCGAAATGCTCTGTCGTGGATTGGGCAAGGCAGCAAGCACCGCCAGGTACCAGAACAGGATCTGGAACAGCACCGGCAAGTTGCGGATGATCTCGACATAGATTTCGCCAATGCGCGCGAGCAGCCAGTTGGGCGACAGGCGGCACAGCGCAACGATGAAGCCGATCACGGTAGCAAAGACGATGCCCACCACCGAGACCACGAGCGTATTGAGGAGCCCGACCAGGAACACGCGCAGGAACGTGTCCGAGCCGGTATACGAAATCAGCGTCTGATTGACGTCGAAACCGGCGTTGTTCGCCAGGAAGCCGAAGCCCGCCGCAATGTGCTGGTTCTCAAGGTTGGCGCGGGCGTTGGAGACGATTTCATAGGCAATCCAGCCCAGGACCGCGGCGAAGACAAACTGGACGGCGATGCCGTTCCAGCCTGTCTTGCCCCCCAGCACGCGCCTGATCTTCAGCGCGATCTGGGGCGGGGGTTTGCGAGCCTCGATGCTCATCGCCGCGAGCGCGGGTCAGGCGGGATCAGCGGATCGGCGGGGCGTATTGGAGACCGCCCTTGTTCCAGAGATTATTGAGACCCCGATTGATACCAAGCGGCGAGCCTGCGCCGACGTTGCGGTCGAACACTTCGCCGTAATTGCCGACGGCCTTCACGATGCGCACCACCCAATCCTTGCTCAGGCCGAGCTGTTCACCGAAATTGCCGTCGGTGCCGAGGACGCGCTTCAGCTCCGGATTTTCCTGTTTCGTCTTCTCGTCGACGTTCTTCGCGGTCACGCCGAGCTCTTCGGCGGTGATCATGGCAAACAGCGTCCATTTCACGATGTCGAACCATTGGTCGTCGCCGTGGCGCACCATTGGTCCGAGCGGCTCCTTCGAGATGATTTCCGGCAGCACCATGTGATCGCCGGGATTGGCAAGCTTCAGGCGGTTGGCGTACAGCCCCGACTGGTCGGTGGTGAAGACGTCGCAGCGCCCGGCCTCGTAGGCCTTGACCGTTTCGTCGTTGGTGCCGAACGCGATCACCTCGTACTTCATGTTGTTGGCCTTGAAGTAGTCGGCGAGATTCTGCTCGGTGGTGGTGCCGGTCTGGACGCAGACCGAGGCGCTGTTGAGCTCGAGCGCCGAGTTCACCTTGAGCGACTTCTTCACCATGAAGCCCTGCCCGTCATAATAGGTCACGCCGGTGAAGTTGGCGCCGAGCGAGGTGTCGCGCGAGATGGTCCAGGTGGTGTTACGCGACAGCACGTCGACTTCACCGGATTGCAGCGCCGTGAAGCGGTCCTTGGCGGAGAGTGGCACGTATTTGACCTTGGTCGGATCGTTGAAGATCGCCCCGGCGATCGCGCGGCAGACGTCGACGTCAAGCCCGGTCCAGTTGCCCTTGTCGTCCGGCGAGGAGAACCCGGGCAGGCCCTGACTGACACCGCAGGACAGCATGCCCCGGTCCTTGACGGTCTTGAGCGTTTGCGCATCGGCGGCTTGGGCAGTCAGGCCGGCGGCGAGTGCGAGAGTGAGAGCCAGGGTTACGCGTTTCATGGGCTTTGGGCCTTTCAAAGTCGTCTCAAGGTCAGGAACGTTGTCTTTGCGATCGTCTCTGCCAGGGCTAGCCGTATCAAGACCAGCCTTGCAAGAGTCATGCTGGAAAACCTTGCCGATCACCCGCCGATCCCGGGAGGCCCTACCTTAATCCCCGCCGAAAGGCGCCCGCCGTTACGGCTGTAGCGCATGGTCCGGTCAAGCGATGGATCGAAGGTCGCGGCAGGCCCCTCAACATGCGGCGACTGAATAGCACTGCGATAACAGAACGACTGGCGTGCCGGGTCAAGGGGTTGACGGGACTCTTCTGTGTTCTGTTATTAACGACAGCGGCCTTTCGGCCAGCCCGCGGGCGCAGCGCGCCTGGTGGAAACGCGGTTTTGAAAGCAGACGCATGGATTCCTCACACCCCTCCGAGCAGCACGCCGAAACCCGGCTGGTCACCTCCGGCCGCGACAGCAAGGCGCAGAAGGGGTTCGTCAACCCGCCGGTCTTCCACGGCTCGACCGTGCTTTATCCGACCGCCGAGGACCTGCACGCCCATCGCGGCGAGTTCCAGTACGGCCGGCACGGCACGCCGACGACCCGGGCGTTCCAGGAGACCCTGATGGCGCTGGAGGGGCCGCAATGCGCCGGCGTCGGCATCGTGCCGTCGGGTCTGTCGGCGATCTCGACCACCCTGCTCTCTGTGCTGAAGGCCGGCGACCACATCCTGGTCTGCGACAACGTCTATCGGCCCTCGCGCAATTTCTGCAACGGCATGCTCACCCGCTACGGCGTCGAGACCACCTACTTCGATCCGATGATCGGGGCCGGCATCCACAAGCTGTTCAAGCCCAACACAAGCGCCGTGCTGGTCGAGGCGCCCGGCTCGCAGTCGTTCGAGATGCCGGACATCCGCGCCATCGCCGAGGTCGCGCATGCGCGCGGCGCGCTCGTCATCGACGACAACACCTGGGCGACGCCGCTCTATCACCGCTCGCTCGAACAGGGCGTCGACATCAGCATGCAGGCCGCCACCAAATATATCGGCGGCCATTCCGACATCATGTTCGGCACCATCTCGGCCAATGCCAGGGCCTGGCCGCAGATCGCCGAAGGCATCCGCCTGCTCGGCGTCTGCGCCGGTCCCGATGACGTCTTCCTGGCACTGCGCGGCCTGCGTACGCTGTCGGTGCGGCTGGCGCAGCATCATCGCTCCGGGCTCGACATGGCGCGCTGGCTTGCGAGCCGTCCCGAGGTCGCGCGCGTGCTGCATCCGGCGCTCGAGACCGATCCGGGCCATGCGATCTGGAAGCGCGACTTCACGGGCGCGTCCGGCCTGTTCAGCATCGTCTTGAAGCCGGCGCCGCAGAAGGCGGTCGACACCATGCTCGATACGCTCAAACTGTTCGGCATGGGCTTCTCCTGGGGCGGCTTCGAGAGCCTGGTGATTCCCTTCGACTGCGATGGCTACCGTACCGCGACCAAGTGGGCCCCGGGCGGCCCGACGCTGCGTCTGCATATCGGGCTCGAAAGTGTCGACGACCTCAAGGCCGACCTCGATCGCGGCTTTGCTGCCCTCAAGGCAGCAATGTGAGCCTGCTCACAAGGCATCGCGCCTGCGGACGCGCCAACGCGCGCCGCGGGAACGCGCAGCTGCCGCAAACGTTAAGGTCGACGCGCCAACAATCGGTTTGATCCCCTGTCGTTTGGCGCTAGCCTCACCAATCGACTCCAATCCGGACACGGAGCATGGGAACGTTGGTACTGCTCGATCTGATGGGCGGCGTGGCGCTGTTGCTGTGGGGCCTGCACATGGTCCACAGCGGGATTCTGCGCGCCTTTGGCCCGGACCTGCGACGGCTGCTCGGCAAGGCTCTCGGTAACCGCTTCAACGCGTTTGCCGCCGGTCTCGGGCTGACGGCGCTGCTCCAGAGCAGCACCGCCACCGCGCTGCTCACCAGTTCGTTCGCAGCCGAGGGCCTGCTCAGCCTGGTCACCGCGCTCGCCATCATGCTCGGCGCCAATGTCGGCACGACGTTGATCGTGCAGGTGCTGTCGTTCAACATCGCCGCCGTCGCGCCGGTCCTGTTCGTGCTCGGACTGGTCGCCTTCCGTGTCGGTCCACGCTCGCGGATCAAGGATGTCGGCCGTGTCTTGATCGGTCTCGGACTGATGCTGCTGTCGCTGCACATCCTGCTCGACACGCTGGCGCCAGCCGAGAACGCACCGGGCGTCCGCGTCATGATGTCCTCCATCACGGGCGATCCCGTTCTGTGCATCGTGATCGCAGCGCTCGTCACCTGGGCGGTGCATTCGAGCGTCGCCAGCGTGCTGCTGATCATGTCACTCGCCTATTCGCAGTTCATCTCGCCTTACGCGGCGCTCGCGCTGGTGCTCGGCGCCAATCTCGGCAGCGCCATCAATCCCGTATTCGAAGGCGCCAAGCGTGACGATCCCGCCAGCTATCGTCTGCCGGTGGGCAATCTCGTCAATCGCGTGATCGGGATCGCGCTCGTCCTGCCCTTCCTGGGCCCGATCGCCGAGCACATGCACGCCTGGCAGCCGGATCTTGCCAGGATGACGGCGGCGTTTCATATCGCCTTCAACGTCGGAACGGCCATCATCTTCATCGGCCTGCTCGATACCATGTCGCGCCTGCTGACGCGGCTCCTGCCCGATCGTGTTCAGGAGGCCGATCCGGCCCGGCCGCGCTATCTCGACGAGACCGCGCTGGAATCGCCGTCGCTGGCGCTGGCCGATGCGGGCCGCGAAACCCTGCGCATGGGCGATCTCGTCGAGATCATGCTGCGCAAGGTGATGGCCGCAATGATGAGCGGTGACCGCGCGCTGGTCGACCAGGTCTCGAAGATGGACAACATCGTCGACGGCCTCGACGAAGCCATCAAGCTCTACGTGACCAAACTCATGCGCGGCAGCCTCGACGAGAGCGAGGGCCGGCGCGCGATGGAGATCATCTCCTTCGCCATCAATCTGGAACATATCGGCGACATCATCGACAAGAGCCTGAGCGAGCTTGCGACCAAGAAGATCAAGCGCCGCTTCCAGTTCTCGCCCGAGGGCGCCGAGGAGCTCGCCGCCTTCCACAAGCGCACGATGGATTCGCTGCGCATCGCCTTCGGCGTCTTCATGTCGGGCGACGCCAACGAAGCGCGCAAGCTGCTGGTGGAGAAGACTGCGCTGCGCAACACGGAGCTTGCCGCCGTCGAGCGCCACCTCGACCGCCTCCGCGAGGGCCGTCCCGAGACCATCGAAACCACGTCGCTGCATCTCGACGTGCTGCGCGACCTGCGCCGCATCCACTCGCATATCTGCTCAGTCGCCTATCCCGTGCTCGACGCGGCCGGCGAGCCCCATCGCAGGCACGAGGCGGGGACCGCCGCCCTGCCTGCAACAGGCGCGGCGTCAGCATTGCCGCGCTAGTCGCCTTGGATCAGCGCTCCAGCGCCTTTGACGCGCGGCCGCGGTTCTTCACGATCAGCATGATATTGCGGATATAGATGATGGTCGCGAGCGCCTGGCCGAGGATGATGACAGGCTCGCGCTTGACGACGCCGTAGACCAGCGTCATCAGTCCGCCACCCATGGAGCAGAACCAGAACGCCATCGGCACCACGCTGTTGCCGGCGCGCTCGCTCGCGATCCACTGCACCAGGAAGCGCGCTGTGAAGAACAGCTGCGCGACGAGGCCGAACGCCAGCCAGAAGTCGAACTTGGCGACGAAGACGTCGTAGAAATAGTTGCTCAGCGCCTGACCGTATTGGATGATCATGCCTTCACCTCAGTCACTTCCGGCGTCGGCTTCTTGCGGCGGATCAGCCACCAGACGCCCACGAGATCCATGATGCCGATCCACAGCCGGTCGAAGAAACCGTAGTTAGACACGCCGGAATGTCGCGGGCGGTCGATCACGTCGACATAGGCGATCTCGTAGCCCTCGCGGCGCACCAGCGCCGGCAGGAAACGATGCAGCCCGTCGAAATAGGGCATCATCAGGAACACATCGCGCCGGAACGCCTTTAGGCCGCAGCCGGTATCGCGCGTCCCATCCTTCAGGATCGCGTTGCGGACGCCGTTGGCGACACGCGACTGGAACTTCTTGAAGCCGGTATCCTTGCGGCCGACGCGTTGTCCGGCGGCAAGTCCGACCTTGCTTCCGTTCTCGACAGCCGCGATCAGGTCGGGCAGGAAGGCCGGATTGTTCTGGCCGTCGCCGTCGAGCGTCGCCACGATCGCGCCGCGTGCCGCACGCACGCCGCTGCGCACAGCCGCGGATTGGCCGCCCGATTTGGCATGGCGCAGCTGGCGCAGATTGTCCCGCTGCTTCATGACCGCGCCGAGCCGTTCGCCGGTCGCGTCCGTCGAACCATCATTGACGTAGATGATCTCATAGGCCCAGCGGCCGTCGAGCGCCGCGCCGATCTCCTCGATCAGCGGCACGATGTTGTCGGCTTCGTTGCGCACGGGAACGACGATGGAAACCGAGGGCTGGAAAACCGAAGGCTGGGACGACAAATCGAAGCTCGTGGTTGGAATTGGCTTGGCTCGGGAACCGGCGGTCCCGGCAGGCAGCCGCTTTTATGGGGCGGATGCCCCGTGGGCAACCCTTTTGAGGCGGCCTGAGACTGCCCCCGCAAGAGGCACAATGGTGCCGTCGGCACGGATGGCAAAGCCGAGCCTGCGGGCCGCGAACCAGTAGCGAACCGCCATCGCGCCGACCATGCCGACTAGGGCGCCGGCCACCACGTCACTCGGGTGGTGCGCAAGCAGCACCAGTCGCGTCAGCAGGATCACGATCGCGTAAGTGAACATGAACACGCGCAGGCGCGGCCACAGCGCCGAGACTGCAAACGCCAGCGCGAACGCCGTCACCGCATGCCCCGACGGCAGGCTGGCATAGGCCCCGGTCCCCTCGAACGGGATGAAGTTGAAGGGATTGGCCTTGCCGCCGACGAACGGACGTCCGCGGCCGATGAGATATTTCAGGATCTCGGCGACGGATATCGGCACGGCAACAGACAGAAACATGAACTGCAGTCGCGTGCCGAGGCCGAGCAGCAATGCGCGGCTTGTGCCGTGCAATCCCGCCGCAACCAGCACCAGCACCACCAGCACACCCCCGAGCGCCGAGAGCACATACTCGTCCTTGCCGAAATCGGTGAGAATGCGGATCGGCCACAGGCCCGGCGTGCCACGCGGCGGCATCAGCTGGATCTCGGTCAGGTCGAACACGACCATCAGCGCGATGACCAGGGCTGCACCTGCCGCACTGAGCCACAGCGAATGCCGCGCCAGCTTTCGCGCGGCCTCGGCGCGGCGCGAATGCGAGGGCGTACGCACGAGCTGCGCCAGGGCGCGCCCGGACATGGCAAGCAATTGCGCGGGATAGCTCGCGCGCGGCGCGATGTCGGTGGGCGCCGACATTCTACTCGGTGCCTTCCGAGCGGAAGATCGAGATCGAGATCGCACGCCCTTGCGAGAAATTATAGCCTTCGATGCGGGTACCAACCTTGTAGCGCAGCCCGATCGCCTCAGCGCGCTGCACGAAACCGCGCTCCGAACGCTGCTCGATCAGCGCGAACCGGCAGCTTCCTTGCCGCAGGAAATCCGCAGCGCCCGAACCGTCGGTGAGCAGCGTCTGCGTACCCGTGAGGAAGACGAGGCTCGGCTCGTGATAGCCGGCCGCGGCCGCCTTCGGGCCGACGCAGGTGACGTTCCGAAGCGCGCGTGCGATCTCGATGCTCGGAAACAGCGGCGTCAGCGACGGCAGCACGATCCCGTAGACCGTCACCGCGAGCATCAGGGCTGCGACCAGCGCGTTGAGCAGCGAGCGCTCGGCGTGATTGTTGTCATGAAGCCACCAGGCGAACAGGCCGAAGATCAGCGAGGCCGCGATGAACGGCCAGGCCACGAAAGCAGGCTGCCGGGTCAGCATCACCGCGCCGACGACCGCGATGATCGAGCCGCCAACGGGGATCGCGAACCACCAGGCCGAGCCGCGCATCAGCCAGGACCACGACAGCACGCGCCGCTCGAGCGCACCCGCGGTGAGGATCGCGATCGCAGGATACAGCGGCAGCACGTAATGCGGCAGCTTGGTCAGCACCGCCTCGAACACGATCCAGGACGGGACCAGCCAGGCCAGCAGGAATTGCGCGCCGGGCTCGCGCCGCGCGCGCCACACTGCGGGCGCCGCCATCGCCGCGAGCGGCGCGCCGGGCCAGAATGTGATCCAGAACAGCGCCAGATACAGTCCGGGCGGCGCGCCGTGGGATTCCTGCGCGCCCAACTTGCTCAACATGTCGCCGCCGACGGAATCGGCGAAGAAGGCATCGCCCGCGCGCCAGAAGATCGCGACGAACCAGGGCAGCACCAGCACCAGCATCCACATCAGGCCCCAGAGCGGGCGCAGCTTCCATAGCCAGGAGGCATCGCGGTCCTGGATCGCGAGCGCGACGATCGTCAGGCCTGCGAACATCAGGATCAGCGGGCCCTTGATCAGGATGCCGACAGCGAGAGCCGTCCAGAAGATCGCGGGCCAGCTCCAGGGCGGATGCGTCTCGTCCTCGGCGCGCTGCCAGGACAGATACGCCCGCGCCATCGCGCCCATCGCAGCGGTCACGCAGAACAGCAGCATCGCGTCGGTCTTGGCAAGCCGCGCCTCGACCCCGAGCAGCACGGACGCACACATCAGAAGTGCTGCAAGCACCGCGGCGCGCCGCGTAACGAAGCCAAGCGCCGTCCAATAGGTCATGAGCACGGCACCGATGGCGCCGATCAGCGACGGCAGCCGGTAGACCCAGATCCGCAACTCGGCCCGTGGCAGGCCGAGCGCCGATGCTGTCTCGACCGCGGCCGATTGCAGCCAGTAGATGCCGACCGGCTTCTTGTAGCGGACGTCCTCCTGGAAGCGGATGTCGATATAATCGCCGCTCTCGACCATCTGCTTGGTGGCCTGCGCAAAGCGCGCCTCGTCGCGGTCAACCGGCGGAATCGTAAAGAAGCCCGGCAGGAATAGCAGCAGCGCGCACAATAGCAGGAAGCTCACCGCGCGGACGTGGGTGGCCGTGGCAATGTCGAACATGGACACGAGCCGGCTGCCCGGATTCACCGGAGATTTCGGCTCGCGGGGAGCTCCAAAACGGGGTGTTGGGTAGGTCTCGGCCATCGGTTCCGCTTACGCTGAAACCGCCATCGCCACAACCGCTTGAGGCAGGGTCACTGAATTCGAATGACAACTGTGTCCGCGGCGCCCGTGGCATCGATGACGGTCAGCCGCGCAAAGCCCGGACCGGGCGGATCGATCAGCCGCTGGCGCCGTCCGTCAATCTCGCCCTGCGCCGTTCCGTTAACCATGACGGTCATGGGCAGGACGCCGCCGGCGACCTTGACCGGCATGGCTGCGCCGCCCTCGCCACCCGAGCGATCGACGTCGATCCGCGAGCCGTTCAGCGGAAACTGGATGTGCAGAGCCTGCTCGCCCCCGGTTCGCACTAGGTCCCCGACCGGGCGGAACCGCCTCAAGGGTAACGGCAGCTTGGCGTTGCTGGCAACGAGAGTTCCTTTCGGCGGCTTCGGCAACGGGAGGAGCGTCTTGCCGGTGCGGCCGAAGGCGTCGAACAGGATCGGCGCGGCGGCAACCCGACCGATCAGGCCCGGAACCGGCGCGCCGTCGGGCCGGCCGACCCAGACGCCGATGGTCATGCGCCCGTCAAATCCCATCGACCAGGCGTCGCGGTAGCCGTAGGAGGTGCCGGTCTTGAAGGCGATGCGGTTGTGAGCCGCGTTCTCCGGCGGCGGGGTGCCGAGCAGCACATTGCCGACCTGCCACGCCGCGACCTGATCGAGCAGCCGCAGCGGCTCGCGGTCGTCCCTCTCGCTCATGATCTCGCGCAACGGCCTGGTGGTGCCGAGCCGGGCGAAGCCCGCATAGAGCTGGGCGAGGTCCTGCAGCGTCACGCCGACGCCGCCAAGGCCCATCGCAAGTCCCGGCGCCTCGTCCTTGGGCAGCACCAGATTGCCACCGGCCTGGCGCAGCCGCGAGGCCAGCCGGCTCGCGCCGACGCGGTCCAGCAGCACGATCGCGGGCACGTTCAGCGACAGCTGCAGCGCCTTCTTCACCGCCACCGTGCCCTGGAACGTCATGTCGAAATTTTCCGGCGCGTAGGAGCCGAAGCGCACGGGCCGATCGTCGATCAGACTGTCGGGGTGAACGAAGCCGTCCTCGAAGGCGAGCCCATAGATGAACGGCTTCAGCGTCGAGCCCGGCGACCGAATGGCGCGGGTCATGTCCACCTGCCCTGCCCGGCGCTCGTCGAAATAATCCGCCGAGCCGACGCGCGCGAGCACGTCGCCGCTCTCATTGTCGACGACGATGATGCCGACCGAGATGTTCCGCCCCAACGCAATGGCACGATCGCGCGCCAGCGGCTCCAGTACCTTCTGGAGGTTGGCATCGAGCGTCAGCTTGATGACAGGCGCGTCCTTGACCGTCGCAAGCGCCGCATCGGAGGCGTGCGGCGCCAGGATCGGCATCGGTTTGCGCAGCTTTGGCACGGGAACGGCCTTGGCCTGCTTGGCGTCGTCGGGGCTAATTTGTTGTTCCTCGACCATGCGGTCGAGCACGCGGTCACGCGCTTTGCGCGCCGCATCGGGATGGCGATCGAGCCTGCGGGTCTCCGGCGATTGCGGCAGCGCGACCAGCAATGCCGCTTCGGCCAGCGACAGCCGCTTCGGCTCTTTGCCGAGATAGGCGATCGAGGCGGCGCGAATGCCCTCGAGGTTGCCGCCGTAGGGCGCGAGCGCGAGATAGAGGTCGAGGATCTGCTCCTTGCTCAAGCTGCGCTCGATCTCGATCGCACGCACCATCTGCCGCAGCTTTGCATAAAGCGAACGCTGCCGCCGCGGCTCCATCAGCCGCGCGAGCTGCATCGAGATGGTCGAGCCGCCCGACACGATGTGGCCGCGGGTCCCAAGCTGAAACGCAGCGCGCCCCAGTGCCAGCGGGTCGATGCCGTCATGTGCGTAAAAGCGCTGGTCCTCATAGGCGAGCAGCAGCTTGAGATAGGTCGGATCGACGTTCGTTTTTGTCTCGACCGGCAGCCGCCAGCGACCATCCGCCATCGCATAGGCGCGCAGAAGCTTGCCGTTGCGATCGACGATGGTGGTGGAGACCTGGCGGGCTTCGTCGAAAGGCAGCGGGCCGAGGGAGTAAACCCAGGCGACGAAGCCGACGATGGTGAGAATGAGCGCGAAGGCGGCTATCGGCAGGACGCGACGGCCCCAGCTCCGCGCTCCGTCATGGCCGGGCTTGTCCCGGCCATCCACGTTCTTGCCGGCGGCACCACAGTCCGTGGATGCCCGGGACATCTGCGCGAAGACGCGCTTCGCGCTTTTGCCCGGGCATGACGACACAGTATGTGGCTCGGCTTTCATCTCATTCACTTCGCCGCCCGCACCTCGACCGTGCCGGTCCCGGTGCGGCCATAGCGCGAGGGATTGTACATGTCTTCGACATAGGCCTGCGGCAGCACGTATTTGCCGGGCGAGACCACACGCACGACGTAGGCCACGGTGAAGACCGCCTTCGAATCCGAGGCCCGGTCGACGGCAGCCGTGAAGCGGTCGTCGCGGAACTCGGTGTCCTCTGGCTCTTCGCCATCCTCGATCCAGCCCAGCGTGCCGCTGTCGCCCGACGACACCAGTTTCGGATTGTCGATCTCCAGGCCGGCCGGCAGATAGTCGGACACCATGATGTGGCCGTATTCGGGCTTGGCCTCGGTGATCTTCAGCACCACGGCGAAGCGGTCGTTCTGCTTGACCTTGCTGATATCAGCAGGCTTGCCGTCGAGCGTGAAGAAACTGCGCTCGATCTTGAAGCCGTTCGATGCCGCAGGCTCCGGCGTCACCGGCGAACCCGACACCGAGACCACCGCCTGCACCGGCGCGTCTCCGGTGTTGGTGATCTTCAGCGGCTTGCCCTCCAGGGTCGCGGCCTTGTAGCTGCGGTACAGCGCGGTCTTGACCGGCTGGCCGTCCACCTCCATCGACAGGTTCTCCTTGGCGAGCGCGCGCGCCGCCAGCACCAGCCACGCATTCTCCTGCGTGGAGGTGTAGGGCGTCAGCCCGCGCGCAGTCTCGACCCGCGACACCGCCTGCGTCAGCGTCGCCTTCGGCGCATTGCCTTCACTGGCAAGCGATACCAGCGCCGCGGCATCGCGGAGCTGCGAGCCGTAGTCGGTGCGGCCGAACTCCAGCACGGGTTTTGGGGCGAGACTGTCGAGCGCTGCGCCATAGACCCGCTCCGCGCGGTTGCGGTCGCCGACCAGCGCGAGCGCGGCGGCGAGCTGCGATTTCGCGATGGGAGTTGCGAGGTTGCTCAGCTTGGTGTCGGCGAGATAGCGGAGGTCGCCGATCGGCGCCGCGCCGTTGCGCGCCAGCACATAGAGGCCGTAGGCGAGATCTCGGCCGCCGTCCTTCTCCGGCTCGTTGCCGTTGACGACGGAGTTGCGGATACGATCCAGCGCGGTCTTGAACAGCACGTCCGGGACCACAAAGCCCTTTTCGCGGGCGCGGGTCAGGAAGTCGGTCACGTACGCGTCGAGCCAGGCGTCGTCACCGCCTGCCGACCACAGCCCGAACGAGCCGTTGGAGCCCTGACGGGCCAAAAGCCGCTCAATCGCGTCACGGATGCGCTGGTCGACCTCGGTGTCCATGGCCAGATGCGCGCCGGCCGCGAGATCGTTGACATAGAGCAACGGCATCGCCCGGCTCGTGATCTGCTCCGAGCAGCCATAGGGATAGCGATCGAGCGCCTTGAGGATCGTCGCCGCATCGAGCGCAGTCGACAGGCTGGCCGAGACGGAGACGCTGCCGGTGCCCGGAACGAGATCGGCGAACATATCCGAGGTCAACGTCAGGCTCTCACCCTTCGCGAGCGTCCGGATCGAGCGCCGCGCCAGGACTTGCGTCGCCGCCTTGACGTCGAGCGCATAATGGCGTGCCAGCGCCAGGCCGTTCGGCCCCTTGATGTCGACGTCGAGCGTCGCCTGCCCCGCCGCCGTCGCGTCGATGGCGAGCGTGAACGAATTCCGCTGCTTGGCGGCGAGCTTGACCGTGGTTGCGGGATTGCCGGTCATCTTCACCGGCCCGCCCGTCTTCACGTTGATGACGTAATCGCCCGCCTGCCCCTCGACATTGTCGATCTCGAGATTGACCGTCCCGTGGTCGCCGTTGAGCAGGAAGCGCGGCAGGGTCGTGGTCAGCACGACAGGGTCGCGGATCACGATATCGGTGTTGGCGCGACCGAGCTTGGTCGCGGTCCACGCCACCGCCATCACGCGCGCGGTGCCGGCGAACTCCGGAATGTCGAAGCTCACTTCTGCGGTGCCGTCGGCGGCAACGGTGACGATGCCCGAATAGAGCGCGAGCGGCTTTTGCGCGGGCGGCGAGCCCTGGAGCTCGGCGGCACCGGCGTCGCCGCCGGACTTGATCTGCCCGCGCGTGCCCGACATGCCGTCGATGAGTTGCCCATAGAGATCGCGGATCTCCGCGCTCAGGCGGCGCTGGCCGAGATAATAGTCGTCCGGCGCCGGCGGCTTGTAATTGGTGAGATTGAGGATGCCGACGTCGACCGCGGCGATGACAATCTTGGCGTCTTCGCCCGGATTGAGCCCGTCGAGCTTGACGGGGATCTTCAACATTGCATTCGGCCGGATGAGAGCCGGCGGCGTCAGCTTCACTTGTAACGTGCGGGTCTGCTTGTCGATGCCGAACCATTTGAGTCCGATCGCCCGGCCCGGCATGCGCTGCGCGGCCGCATCGAGCGGCCGGCGCAGCGTCGCCACCACATAGGCGCCGGTGCCCCAGTCCTTGCCGACCGGGAGCTTCACCTGCGCGGTGCCTTCCTTGACGTCGATGGTCTGCGTCGTCAGCAGGCGATCGCCGAGCACGTTGACGGTCAGCTTGCCGGCGCTGCGGACATTGACCGACACGGTCATCGTGTCGCCCGAGGCGTATTGCGGCTTGTCGATCGAGGTCTCCAGGAGGTCCGGCGTGTCGGCGCTGCCGTCGGAATACCAGCCGACGTCGAACTGTACCGAGGTCACGGGCCCGTCGGCGTCGTTCGACTTCACGTCCAACCGGTAGCGGCCGGGCCGTGGCGTCAGCGAAATCCGCGACGGCTTGTCCGCGGCGACGGTCACGTCGCCATCAGAAACGCGCGAGGCCGATTTGACCGGCTCGTACTCCCAGTAATTGCTCTGGCGATACCATTGGTAGCGCGACTCCATCTTCAGGAGCTCGTAGCGCAGGCCGTCGCGGCGCAGCCTCTCGCCCTCGGGCGAGACGAACACGACATCGAACTCGGCCTTGTCGCCCTCGGCGACGTTCTTGTCGCCGAATAGCGGCTTGATGCCGATCATGGCGGCAGCAGGCGCGACCGGCAGCACGATCTTGCGTTCGACGGCGCGGCCGCCGGTCTCGACCATGCGGACGAAGATCTGCGCCTCCTGCGGCCGCGTCGAGGCCGGCTGCTTGTCGAGCGTGACCGGGAAGGTCGCAACGCCGTTGGCGTCAGCTTCCGGCAGGTTTTCCAGCGGCGTGCGCTCGTTCGAGGTGGTCTCCTCATCGGCGACGCCGAACTGGTAGCCGGCGAAGCCCGGCCGCTCGGACGCGGGCGAGACCAGCATGTCGCCTTCAAGCGCCAGCCCGGAGGCCGGCGCGCCATAGAGGAAATGACCGTCCGCCTTAAGCTCCACTGGAGCGTTAGCTTTGATCAGCTTGTCCTTGGCAGACAAGTCGAATTCGATCCGGTCAGGGACGTAATCCTCGACCATGAAGGTGGTCTCGCCGACCGAAGAGCCCTTCGGATCGGTGAAGGCGCGCACCCGCCAGGTCCCGGTCGGGACGGCCGAGTTGAGCGGCATGGATAAGGTGCGCCCGCCGGCGCCCTGGTCGGACAGCACGGCGCGGCGGTATTCGACACCGTCGGGACGCTCGATCACCAGGGTCATCGGCCCGCCCGTGACGGCGTTGCCCTGCCCGTCGCGCAATAGCGCGGTGAGATAGACGGTCTCGCTGGAGCGGTAGACGCCGCGCTCGGCATAGACAAAGGCGTCGGCGCCCGCAGGCACGACCCTGCCCGAAACGCCACGGTCCGACAGATCGAAGGCGGAGGATTTGAGGCTGAGGAAAGCATAGTCGGCCTTCTCACCGGTCACGGTGAGCATCGCCGGCGACAGGCCGCCCTCGCCGCGCGCAAGCCCCGCCTCGAACAGCAGATGGCCGCTCTCATCGGTCTTGCGGGTGGCCAAAATCTCGTTGTTGCGCGCGACCAGCCGCACCTCGGCTTTGCCGACCGGATCGGTCGTGGCCAGCGAATTCACGAAAACATGGATACCGTCATTGCCGGAATAGGCCGTGACGCCGAGATCGGAGACGATGAACCATTGGGTGGCGAGCTGGTAGTCGTCGTCCGAACCCGGCCCCTTGGCCGCAGCCGTCATCACATAGACGCCGGGCTGGAGTTCGCCCAGCGCCTGGTCGACCGGGAACGCCGTGGTGACGTCCTGGTTCAGCGTCATCGCGGTCGCGAGCTCGCCGGTCCAGACCTTGACGCCGCGCTCGCCGCCGAGATCGCTGAGCTGGTATTTCGACAGGGTCTTCCGGAAATCGCTGTCGACCACCGTGTTGATCAGATTGCGGTCGCCGATCCGGAACACGTTGATGTTGACGGCTGGCGTGTTGACGCTGACCACGGGAATGCCGCGCTGGCCGGTCCTCGGCAGCACATAGGCGCGACTAGTGAAGCGCACGAAGGGCTTGCGGTCGCGCACATAGACGTTGAACTCGGCCGATTTCGGCAGGCCTTCCTTCACGGTGGACGGCAGGCCGGCGCGCAGATTGATGTTGTAGCGCTCGCCGTGCTTCAGCCCGTCGACGCAGAGCTGCTTGCCCTCGGCCGACAGCGCCGGCTTGTCCTGGCCCGCCAGCGCGAGGTACGGCGCGAAATCGGTGCGTTTTGCCAGCTCCTCCGAGAACTGGAAGCAGGCGCGCGGACTGGCGGAGTCCGAGTCCACGGTGTAGTCGAGCAGCCGAAAACCGTGCTCGTCGCGCATCTTCTCATACTGGCCGCGGACGTCGGCGACTTCCCGCATGTCGAGGGACAGCCGCAGCGCATCCAGCGCCGGCCGCCACAACTTGCGTTCGGACAGCGACTTGCCGAGCACTGCGAGCGCGTCGGCCTCCTCGCCCGCATTCCCGGCGCGCTGGTAGGCGATGTAGGCGGCGGTCGAGGCGCGCTCCAGCAGGAACGTCTGCTCGCTCGAGCTCTTCGGCGATATCTGGAAGATGACCTTTGCCAGGCGCAGCCAGTTGCCGGCGTCTTCCGGCGTGGTCGCCGCGATCTGGCCGAGCACCGACAGGCCGGTGCGGTAGTCGTTGCGCCGGAAGGCAGCATCGGCGTCGGTGCGCAAGCTCGCGCCGCTCTTGGCGACCGGCCCCGCCTCGCCCTTGATCTGCGCCTCCAGCTTGATCGCGGAATCGGCGAGGTCGTCCCGTTTGAAGGCTTTGTCGGCGGCCTGCGCTACGCTAAGGCCGAACGCCAGCGTGGCGCAGAGTGTGACGGCGCGAACAAGACCGATCATGGATGGACTCCCGGAAATCGCGGACGAACGCCGCTTGTCGCATGAAATGCGCGGAAAGGTGACGGACTCAAGGCGATGGAACCAAAGGTGCAAACCGTCGCATTCGCCATGACAAGGCAGGCCCAGAGGAGACCGATCAAGCTATCGCCACGCACGCCGTCCTGATGGCGCAGCAATATCCGACCAGTCGTCCGGCGGCCGTGTCCCGGAAGCTGGCCAGCGTTCCCGGCGATGTGATCCATCGTCCAGTCCGCTGCCGCTCAACCCGGCACCCTGACACCCCACCGTTCCGCTTTGTCGCGGCTTCGCGGAAAACGGTTCGGTTCAGGCTTGGCGGAAGACGATATTTTTCATAATGGCATGGTAGATGAACAGCCGGCCCCCAACCAGGGCGGCTCAAGACGGTCCCGTAGCTCAACTGGATAGAGCATCAGATTTCTACTCTGAGGGTTGCAGGTTCGATTCCTGCCGGGATCGCCAATTTCAGTCTCATCCACCCGGGACATCACCGGCGCACGGCGACTCGATGCACCGCCGTTCACTCGTGAGCCCCGTCTACGATGCGCGCCTGCAGAATCCACCGTCCTTCACGAACGCGTGGGTCGCCTCGCCCCGGGCTTTGATCTTGGCAAACGAGCCCTATCTAACCGCCGAGCGACGTGCGCCCGATAAGGACTTCGATGCCACTATCCGACTTGACGAGAATGGCTATCGCATCTGCGGTGGCGATTGTGGCAATATCGTTCCTGGCAGTTGACGCGGGAGTCGTGAACTCCGGCGTCATCACAAAGCCCATCGCGACGGCGCGGGCTTCCATCGCGGACGCGGCCGCCAGTCAGCACCAACTCGCCTTCGCCGTTCAGGCGTGGGCGCGTCGCGGCCACCAGAAGCCGGCCGTGGAAGAATGCCTGGCGATCGATTGAAACAGCGCACTCGCCGCTCTCGTCTGGCGGATGTAGGCGCAACGTAACAATCATGTCTGTTACAGGCCATTAATCCCCCGGATGAAGATCGTCCAAATCCAGCCGAACAGTGCGCTCAAGGCGGCGACCGATGCGGCGATTGCCGCGGTCCGAGTCCACCAGATCTGCCGCTCGTGCCGTTCGATATCCGCCTCGGATTTTTGATTATCTTTCCAGTTCAGCCATTCCTGGGCGAACCCGATCGTCATGACGGGCGCGGTTCCGATCGCAATCGCTCCTGCGGATGCCGCGTCGGTCTGGGCTAGGCGCGCTCGGACGTTGGCTGCACCCGTCTTTTCAAGCACCGCAAGCCATTGCTGGGACTGTTCGTCTGACACATGCCACGTGCATTCCCTGTAAGGAAACGCTTTCGGTCGCTCTGTCATAGCCTTGCACCGTACTCACCCTTCAGTGTCGCCCCTGATGTCGCGCCCACCACCCGGCAATCGCCGCCGCGAGATCCTTCCACAACTCGGTCGGCAGATCCGGCACCGCCACCCGGACGCTGTACCGATCCGTAGTCGCGTCGTGAAACCACTCGGTCGCCGCGAAATCGAAACCAAAACTGCCGGCGTGGCGAATGGGGAAGCCTTTGCCGCCGAGGTCGCGGCTCATGTCTTCGGCGGCCTGCCGCGCGCTCGCCTCATCGAGGGCGCGCCTGCCGCGAAGCGTGACATAGAGGCCGTGGGTGAAATGCAGCTCGGCCGAGAGCGAAGCGAGCTCGGAGGCGAAATATCGCGCCGTCTGGCGGCCGTTGCGCAGAATCGCGGCGACGCGCCTTTTCGTCAGGGCCCAATAGGCCACTGAGCCCACGAATGGCGGGAAGTGCGCCGGCAGCGCCGCGCCGCCGAGAAGCCGGACGGCATTGCGGGTTTCCGCCGCCAGGCTTTCGGACAGCAGCTGCTCCGCCTTGAGGTCCTTCCGTCTCCAATGCACGAACACACCAGAGCCGAGCCGGCCGTATTCCACCCCGAGCGAATCCAGCTTGTTGTGGCTTCGCACCAACACGACGGGAATGTCCCATCTCGCGGCCCATCTCAGGACGCGCCGGATGCGCCCGGATCTGCCGGCGAAACATGTCGTGTCGAAAATCAACAGGTCGAGCCCCGAACCGTCGCAACGCAAAGCGGCTTCGAACGCTCCGGCAGGGACGCATGAATCCAGCAGGAGAAGCCGTGGCGAGGCCGCCGCAGCGAACGCTTCGCCCAGCGGGAGCCTGGCGGTGACAAGCCGTAAATGGGGGACGAGGCTCTCGATCAGCTCCAGTGTCTCGCCGTAGGTGCCCGGCAGCACCACGACATCTGCCTTGCCGGTGATTCGTGCGGACGCGAGCAGCAGCGCGGAAATCGCGGCCATGCCGGAGGCGGTATAGACCGCCTCGCTCCCGCAGCCCCGCTCGAGTTCATAGAACGAGGGACCGCGTACCTTGAGGTCAGCGCGCTGATAATCGTAGCTGAACACGAACGGACCGCTGCTGGGAGACGCCGCGTGCGACCAGGCCGTTTCCGTCGCCTTCCAGTCCTGCAGCGCATGTTCCGCGCGTAGCGCGGCGGCGAGCTGAAACTTGGAGTCCACGACCTCGTCGACCGACTGCGGACGAGCCAAATGCAGCGGGCTCCTCAGGCAATCGTTCAGCAGCCCGATTTCCCTGTGCTTTCGTTCGAGATAGGCCTCGGTGGTCTCCATGCGGATCTTGATAAGGGTCTTGATGCGGATCTTGGCAATTGCGACTGCCTTTCAACGTTCGGCGAACGCATTGGCTCCAGACAGTCGGCCCCGCTCCTCCTTGCAACGAAGACCGGTCCTCGCCGTTGACACTGCACAAGGAGAACAGCATGAGCGAGATCAGAGAGCACATGAAGATCATCGGCAAGGACGGCGCCCATGTCGGCACCGTCGATCGAGTCGAGGGCAACCGCATCAAACTGACGCGGAAGGACAGCCCGGAAGGTCACAAGGACCATCATCACTACATCGACACGAAATATGTGGGTGCCGTCGAAGGCGATGTCGTCAAGCTTTCGGTCAATGCCGACGCGGTGCCGAAGTCGGAAGCAGCCTGAGCCAGCAAGTCGCCTCGGGACTTTTGTTTGTTCACGGTCCTGCTCCGCTTCGTTCCCCGAAACGAATCGCGATCGGAAAATCGTCGTCCGAACGAGTCTTAACGCCGCGTTTCGGCGGCTCGCGTCAAGCGTCGAGCGTCACGAGCACGGGCCGCAGCCGATGGGCGTCGATGGCGGCGTTCTCGCGCGAAAAGAATTGAAGGGCGCGGAACGAACCTGCGATCAGCGCGTTCGCTATCAAGTGGCGCCGATTTGCCAGCCCCGATCGGCTCTCGAGAACCCCGTGCTCGTCCCCCCGAGCACGGGGTTTTTCTGTGAATAGGGGTAATGTCGTAAGAGCGTGGCCTCAGTCCGTCCGCTCTTCGCGCCGGTCGCGGGCGAGTTGATGCCAGGCCAGGGCCAGCTCGATGAGACGTTGCCGGTCAGGACCTTCGGCCGCCACGGCGCGCTTCATCGCCGCCTCGGCTTCATGCTGTGGATCGTACTTGGTACACATGAAGCCAATTCTAGCCGGACGATCTGGACATGCGCGTGGCAATTTCGCCCGTATGATTGCGGGGTTAACGCCTCCCGACACGGATTTGCGACGCGATCCAACTCACGCATGTTTCGAGCGACCCGCCCCGATTGTGGGCTCGATGCGCACCGATCTGTGAAGTGCGTCACAGCCGGCGCCCGGCGTCTCCGCTAAACAGTCCTCAGCGCTCCCAGAGAGCGAGAAGGCTTGGGAGATATTCCCGTCATGACACAAGAAGCCGCAGCCGAAATTGCCGTCCCGCCGCGACGCGAAAGATCCGACCCGCTCGGCATCGCTTATCTTGCGACCATCGGTATCGTGATGCTGGCCTGGATCGCAGGTCTGGTCTGGGCCGCGATCGCGTTCTTCAGCTGGCTGGTGTCCTGACGCGCGGGGTGATCGCCCTCGAATCAATTTCCGGCCAGCTGACGGCCAACGCCAAAACGAAAAGAGGCGGACTTTTCGCCCCCCTCTTCGCTTCAGCTCTCGCCTGGCGTGCTCAGTAGCACGCCCGGGGGTCAGCCTGCACATACTGGCCGCTCGGATAGCGGTAGTAGCAGTTGCCCTGGGCCAGATAGTAGCCGGGGCGCGAAGCAGCCGTCGCGCCGGCGATCGCCCCGGTGGCACCGCCGATCACAGCGCCTGCGGCCGCACCCGAGGCGTTGCCCGATATCAGGCCGCCCAGCACGCCGCCCACGATAGCGCCACCAAGCGCGCTCGCACCAGGATCGGCCGGCGGCGGAGGCGGCGGCGGTTCATAGGCGACCGGCGGCGGGGCGTAGGCCACAGGCACGTCATCGTAATAGTCCTCCGAGATGTAGGCCGGAGGCCCCTCCATCCGCTGCGGATAATAATACCGCGCGCCGCCTACATCCCACCACCAGCCGGAGCGGCCGTTGTGGACTTCGTGGCGCCAGCGTCCGCCATCCCAGGCGAGATGGCCGCGATAGGTGTGTCCGCCCCAGTCGCGCGCCGGTGCGGGACCCCTGGCGTAATTGCGTCCGGGCGGCGGACCGCCGGCATTACGCGGCGCAGGACCTGGACTCGCGAGAGCAAGGTTTGGACCCGGACCTGCATGACCAAGACCGCCGGCGTAGGGCTGGACGCCGGCCTGTGGCGCAGGCCGGGCAGCCTGCTGCGGCGGCGGCCCCTTTCGCATGTTCTGAGGCGGCGCGCCGGCGCCTGGCCCGGCCGATGGCTGGGCGGCGTCTCTCGGCGGTCTGGCGTCCTGAGCCTGCGCCGGGACGGCGAGCAATGACATCGCCGAAACCAAGGGAATGATGATCTTGATGCGACTGGACGCACTCATGCGCGCTTGCCCCCTACTCTCTCGATTGCCGTCAATGGCCGTGATGCCTGCCGCGATAGATGATTCGGCTCGCGCTGAGCTGACGCCGGCTGACATGACTGACCTGCTTTGGTCGGCTAAGTCCCGTTACAAATGATTAAGATCACGACATTTTTTCGTCAGCGGGAGCCCCGCTGGAGCGCTTCTAGCGGGCCGGCTCGATCACGTTGCAGTTGCTTCGCCCGGACATCAGGCAGTCCTGCATCTTGCTCGCGGAGGTGAGATCGCGGGCGAGCCACCAGCCGACACCGAGGATCACGATGGCGATGATCAAGCCGGCGATGGCGCCGCGACGGTTGTCACCGGATTGAGGTTTTGGAGTGGATTTGGCCTTCGCGCCCGGTTCGGGCTTAGGTTCGGGCTTGGCTTCGGGCTTGGGCATGGCTGACCGATCACGGGGGCGAGCGGGCTTTATCACCTCCGCGGCGTGAGGTCACATCCCGCCAAGCTTCCTAGCCTCGGGTCGGCCGGATCGCTTCCTTGCGCGAGGTTTCGGCCGCCGGGATCGCCTGCTGGACCCGCGGTGCGCAGGTCGTAAGCACAAACGCGGTCTGGGTGCATTCCCAATCTGTGCCCAGGACGGCACTTTCGATCGGCTGCGGCCGGGCCAGGAGCAGCGTGGCACCGGCCAGGGCTGCCACCACAACGGCGATTGCGAGCGCCTTCAGGCTCAGTCGTGAGATCGTCATACCCGTGCTCCGCGTCTCATACTGGGCGGACGCTAGGCACCGCCCTGGTGCCCCCTTATGAGGGACATCACAATTCGGCAGTTTTTCGGGGCTACGAGAGATCGTCGGGGCGGCGATTTTCGTCTACCTGATCGGCTGCGATTATAGGTGGCATCACGGCGCGCGCCGATGTACACGCATCTGCGTCGCGCGGCGCCCGCTATGCCCAGCCGACGTACCAACAGGCAGTGATGTAGGATCGAAAGCGAGGATGACAAGGTTCGCCGATGAGTGGATTTAGGGAGCCAGGCTTCTCCGACCGACAAAAGGCGGCACAGGAAGCACGCAAGAACCTTTTGAACAAATTCAAGTCGCAGCCGGGGCCGGATGATCCCGCGGTTGTGGCGAAGCGTGCGGAGCGCGAGGCCCTTGCGGCCAAGCGCGCCGAGGCAAAAGCTGCGCGAGAGGCGGAAAAGGCCGAGCAGAAGCGCCTGCAAGAAGAGGCTGCCGCGCTCGAGGCTGCGCGGATCGCCCGCGAAGCCGAAGAAGCCGTCGCGAAGGCGGCCGAAGCCGAGGCCGATCAAAAGGCCAAGCGAGACGCCCGCTACGCCGCCCGCAAGGCGAAGCGCAAGTAACGTTCGCAAGTCTGACGCTCGCAAGTCTAGCGCTCGCAAGTCACGTTCAATTGAATTTGGACTGAAACAACACTCTGGGGGGCGGTCTACGTGACCGCCCCCGGATTTTTGGCGCGCGTCTGCCTGTCGCAAGCGCCTCCTCGACGATGGAAGCTCAGTGCTTCTTCATCATCCCGTCGTCTTTCTTCATCCCGTCCTTCGACATCGTGTCCTTCTTCATGCCGTCGTCCTTGGACATGGTGTCCTTCTTCATGCCGTCCTTGGACATCGTGTCCTTTTTCATCATGCCGTCGTCCTTGCCCATCTTGTCCTGGGCAAAGGCGGCCGGCGACAGCGCGAGGCCGAGCGAGAGAACGGCCGCCGAAACGCCGAGCGCGATGCGGGTACGAATGGTCATGACTGGTCTTCCCTTTGAGATGATGTTTGTCAGCGACGGACGCCGCTATCTGATCTCGACGGATTGCCACGGGGCGTTGTTACGCCACCGCCGATAAATTTCTGCGCGCCCGCCGCCGTCCCTTGTTTGGCGGATGCAGGAGATCGGGGAGTGTGCAACGCAGCATGACCGACACTTGCCGCGGCATTCGGTCTCGAACTATCAGACTAGAGAACATTGTCTGAAAGACCGGCTAGGATGAGCCTCAGCACGATCTCGAAGACCAGCCCAAAATCACGGCAAACAATAGCCCTCCAAAGAACCGTCCCAAGAACCGTCCAAGGGAATCACGCCATGCTTACGCGCCGCCACCTGATTGCGACCGCCGTCGCCGCACCCGCCATTCTCCGTTTCGGCACCGGCACCGCGCATGCCGCGACCACGCTGAAAATCTCGCATCAATTTCCGGGCGGCACCGTCGACAAGGGCGACTTCCGCGACCGGCTCTGCCGCATGTTCGCCGCCGAAGTCGCCAAGCGCAGCAATGGCGACATCGCCGCCGAAATCTATCCGAACTCCTCGCTGATCAAGACCAACGCGCAGTTCTCCGCGATGCGCAAGGGCGCGCTCGACATCAGCCTCTACCCGATGCCCTATGCCGGCGGCGAATTGCCGGAAACCAATATCGGCCTGATGCCGGGCCTCGTCACCACCTACGACCAGGGCATGCGCTGGAAGAAGGAGCCGGTCGGCAAGGCCTTGACCGACTTCCTCGCCGACAAGGGCATCATCCTGCTCAGCTGGGTGTGGCAGGCCGGCGGCGTCGCCAGCCGCTCCAAGCCGATCGTTGCCCCCGAAGATGCCAAGGGTCTCAAGGTGCGCGGCGGCTCGCGCGAGATGGATATGGTGCTGCAGACCGCCGGCGCCTCGGTGCTGTCGGTGCCCTCGAACGAAATCTACGCAGCGATGCAGACGGGTGCCTGCGATGCCGGCATCACCTCCTCGACCAGCCTGATCTCGTTCCGCCTCGAAGAGGTCGCGAAGTCGCTGACCTCGGGCGCAGGCGCGTCCTACTGGTTCATGCTCGAGCCGCTGATGATGTCGAAGGCGATCTTCGACAAGCTGCCGAAGAACCAGCAGGACGTTCTGCTCGCGGTCGGCACCGAGCTCGAAGCCTTCGGCCGCAAGGGCGCGCAGGATGACGACGTCGAGGTCGCCAAGGTCTACGAGAAGGCCGGCGCCAAGGTCTCGGTGCTCGATGCCGCGACCGTCGGCAAGTGGCGTGACATCGCCCGCGACACCGCATGGAAGGACTACGGCGCCAAGACCGCGACCTCGGCCAACCTGCTCAAGCTCGCGACCGACGTCGCCGCATGAGCCACGGTCCGCTTCCGGATCGTGACGACCAGGCCAACGCCGCCGCAAGGACCAGCCTTGCGGCGGCGATCGATCGCGGTCTCGCCATCCTCAACAACATCATCGTCGTGTTCGCCGCGATCGCACTGATCGCGGCCTGCGCCATCCTGAGCTACAGCGTGCTCAGCCGCGCCTTGTTCAAGGCCGCCAATTACTGGCAGGACGAGGCGGCGGTGTTCCTGCTGGTCGGCGCCACCTTCATGACCGCCGCCTACGTGCAGCAGAACCGCGGTCACATCGGCATCGAGGCCTTCGTCGGCCTGCTCTCGCCGCTGGCGAACCGGATCAGGCTTTGGCTGGTCGACGCGGTGACGCTTCTGTTCTGCGCTTTCTTCGCCTGGAAGTCCTGGACGCTGGCGCATGAAGCCTATGTCGACGGCCAGGTCTCGAACTCGATGTGGTCGCCGCCGCTGGCCATCCCCTATTCGCTGATGGCGTTCGGCATGAGCCTGCTCTGCGTCCAGATCCTCGTGCAGCTTGCGCTGCCTTTCGCTGGAGCCAGGCGTTCATGAGCGTTTTCGGTATCGGCCTCGCCTACGGGATCGCGACGCTGGTCGTGATGTTTTCGGGCATGCCGATCGCGTTCGCGCTCGGCGCGGTCGCGGTCGTGTTCATGGGCATCTACATGCCCGCCGCCTCTCTCGATACGGTGACGCAGAACGTCTACGAGGAAATGGCCTCGATCACGCTGCTGTCGATTCCGCTCTTCATCCTGAAGGGCGCCGCGATCGGCAAGTCGCGCGCCGGCCAGGATCTCTACTCGGCCCTGCACGCCTGGCTGCACCGCGTCCCGGGCGGCCTCGGCGTCGCCAATGTGTTCGCCTGCGCGCTGTTTGCGGCGATGGCGGGCTCCTCGCCCGCGACCTGCTCGGCAATCGGCTCGGCCGGCATCCCCGAGATGCGCAAGCGCGGCTATTCCGGCGGCTTTGCCGCCGGGATCATCGCCGCCGGCGGCACGCTCGGCATTCTGCTGCCGCCGTCGATCACCATGATCCTGTTTGCGGTCGCCGCCGAAAAATCACTGGGACGGCTGTTCCTCGCCGGCATCGGACCCGGCCTGCTGCTGGTCTCGCTGTTCGGCGTCTACGCCGTGATCCGCTTCCGCCAGGAATATGCCGCGGCCGAAGCGATCTACAAGAACGGCGGCCCGGAAGCTGCGATCCTCGCCCGCGACGAATACACGCTCGCGGAACGCTTCAGCGTGCTGCCGCGCGTGATCCCCTTCGTGCTGCTGCTCACCGGCGTCATGATCGCGCTCTATGGCGGCTACGCCACGCCGTCGGAGACTGCCGGCCTTGGCGGCCTCTTGGCGCTGGCATTGATCGCGGCGATCTACAGCGTGTGGCGGCCGAGCGACCTCGCGCCGATCCTGAAATCGACGATCCGGGAATCGACCATGCTGATGATGATCATCGGCATGTCGCTGCTCTATTCCTACGTGATGAGCTATCTGCACATCTCGCAATCCGCCGCCGAATCCGTCGTCGCGATGCATCTGCCGCGCTGGGGCCTCTTGTTCGCGATCCTCGTCATGGTCGTCGTGCTCGGCTTCTTCCTGCCGCCGGTCTCGATTATTCTCATGACCGCGCCGATCATCCTGCCGCCGCTCCGCGCCGCCAATTTCGACATCATCTGGTTCGGCGTCGTCATGACCATCGTGATGGAGATGGGGCTGATCCATCCACCCGTCGGCCTCAACATCTTCGTCATTCGCAACGTCGCGCCGGACATTCCCCTGCGCGAGGTGATCTGGGGCACGCTTCCTTTCGTGCTCTTGATGATGCTCGCGGTGCTGCTGCTGTGCTTTGTGCCGGGCATCTCGACCGGGCTGCCGGACCTGGTGATGGGGCCGGACGGGAGCAGGTGAAACTCCTCCCGTAAGGTGGATTCGCCGAAGGCGCAATCCACCTCCTCTCGTCAATGCGGTCAGAAAAGTGGTGGGTTACGCTTCGCTAACCCACCCTACGATTTCTCTTTGCGCCGCGACCGCGGCGCGATCGCCACCACCTGCAATAGATCCTTGCGCACGGCTTCGATGTGCCGCTCCAAAAACCGGCAGGCCTCCTCGACTTTTTGCGCGCGACAGAGCGCGATCAGATGGGCGTGCTCCTTCTCGGCGATCCCCATCGCCTTGGTGTTGGAGAGCTGCAGGCGCGTGTAGCGGTCGCTGGTCTGGAGCAGTGACAGCACGATCGCCCGGGTGCGGGGCTGCGGGGCATGGACATAGAGCGCCATATGGAAGTCGGCGTTGAGCTGACCCCATTCGCTGACATTGCGCGCCTTAATCGCCTTCTCAAAGCTTTTATGGATGTCGTCGAGCCCGGCGAAATCCTCCGTTGTGAATCGGGGAGCCGAGTGCGCCAGCAGCCGCGGCTCCAGGATACGGCGGAGGTCGAAGACGTCGTTGATCTCGTCCAGTGACAGCTCGGAGACGATGGCGCCCTTCTGCGGAACGATCCGCACCAAACCTTCCGCTTCGAGCTGAAACAGCGCCTCGCGCACGGGGATACGGCTGACGCCATAGGCCTCGCCAAGCGCATCCTGGCGCAGTTGCGATCCGGCCGGATAGGTCCCGTCGAGGATTGCCTGCCGGAGTTGGTCGACGATCGCAGCCGACAGGGTGCGATGTTTCAGAGGCGCTTTCATCCGATCTTCCGTCCCTCCCCGACTCGGCCGGCCGGAACGGTCCCTGTCTTGCATGTTGAGGTCATCGCGTCCCCGCAAAAAAACGCGTGCACGCCTTCGACGCAGCCCGCGATTCCATTTGACAGCCAAAATGTATAAATTATACATTCGATCATCGCACGATAAATCTTGCGGGCAATGGGGCCTCTTCATGATCGAGCAGACGATGCCGGCCACGCGCGCGTTCAGCGTTCGACGCATGGTCGTCCGCGCCTCCAGCGCCCTGCTCGCCGTCGAGCGGATCGCATTGATGGGCCTGATGTACCTGCTCACCGCCCTGATCCTGGTCAACGTCGTCACCCGCTACTCGCATTTCCCGATCTACTGGATCGACGAGTCCGCGGTCTATTGCGTGGTCTGGCTGACATTCGTCGGCGCCTCCGCAATGACGCGGCTGCGGCTCGATTTCGCGGTCACGATGCTGACGGAACGTCTTTCGCTCCCCGCCCAGAAGATCGCGAAGGTGATCTCGACTGGCCTCGTCGTCGTGTTCGGCCTCGCCCTGATCATCACCTGCGTGCTCTGGATGGACCCGATTGGCCTTGCCCGCGCCGGTTTCGACGGGCGCAAGCTCGCCGCCGAAACCTTCAATTTCCTCTACACGGAGCATACTCAGACCCTGAATTGGCCCACCTGGGTGCTCTATCTGACGCTGCCGATCTTCGCGGTCTCGATGACCGTGCATGGTCTCGCCAATTTGCTGGAAGATCTCGAACTGGTCCCGCGCACGCCCCCGAAGGGCTTTGCCCTTTCCGAACTCGACGGGGTCAACTGATGATCACGTCGGCAGCCTTCCTCGCGATCATGCTGGTCGGCGTGCCGATCGGCCTCTGCCTGTGCCTCGCCGGCCTGGTCTACATCGCGGCGTCCGGCAATCCGGTGCTGTTCCAGTCCTATCCGCTCCAGCTGTTCGGCGGCGTCGACAGCTACGGCCTGATCGCGATCCCGCTCTTCATCCTCATCGGCGAGATCATGAACGGCGGCGGCATCACGCGCCGCATCGTCGACATGGCGATGGCCTTCGTCGGCTCGCTCAAGGGCGGGCTCGCCTACGTCAACATCCTCGCCAACATGTTCATCTCCTCAATCCTGGGATCTGCGACCGCGCAGGTCGCGATCATGGCCCAGATCATGGTGCCGGAGATGGAGAAGAAGGGCTACGACAAGACGTTTGCGGCGGGACTGACCGCCTATGGCGGCATGCTCGGCCCGATCATCCCGCCCTCGGTGATGTTCGTGGTCTACAGCGTGCTCGCGCAGGTCTCGGTCAGCGACATGCTGATCGCCGGCATCGTGCCGGGCGTCATCCTCACCGTGATGTTCTGCGTTGTCATCGCACTGATGGGATACGTCTATAACTATCCGCGCGCGGACTATCAGACGCCGCGCCAGCGCGTCATGACGATCCTGCGGACCTCGCCCACCCTCCTGATCCCGATCGTCATCGTCGGCACCATCCTCGGCGGCCTCGCCAACGCGACGGAATCCGCCGCCGTCGGCGCCGTTGCCGCAGCCCTGGTCGGAAAGTTCTGGACCAGGGAGTTCGAATTCTCGCAGCTGCCGCAAATGATGCTGCGTAGCGCGATCTATTCGGCGATCGTGCTGTTCCTGGTGGCCGCCGCGGCGGTGTTCTCCTGGGTGCTGATCTTCGGCAAGGTGCCGCAGGAAACCGCCGCCTGGATCCAGACGGCCGCCAAGGACCCGGTCAGCTTCATGCTGATCTGCAATGTGATCCTGCTGGTGATCGGCACTGTCATCGACGGCATTCCCGGCCTGATCATGACGGTGCCGATCCTGCTGCCGGTCGCAACCGACGTCTATCACATCGATCCCAGGCATTTCGGCGTCGTGGTGGTGATCAACCTCGTGCTCGGCCTGTTGTCGCCGCCGGTCGGGCTCTGCTTCTTCGTCGCGGCCGCCGTCACCGGCGCCAAGCCCGGCAAGATGTTCATGGTGACGCTGCCGTTCTTCGTCATCTCCTGCGTCCTGCTGGTGCTGCTCTCGCTCTATCCGTCGCTTTCGCTGATCCTCATCAAATAGGCACGTCCAAAAGGAAGCCCGACCATGCCGCTTTCACGCCGCCGCTTTCTCGCTGCCAGCGCCGCCGCATCGGTGTTTACGCCGTCGCTGGCGCTCGCCCAGGCCAAGGAATTCCGTCTCGGCCTGATCACGCCCAACGGCCATTCCTGGAACAAGGCTGCGCTCAAATTCGGTGAAGACCTCAAGGCCGCCACCAACGGCCGCCTGACCCTGACCGTGTTCCACTCCGGCCAGCTCGGCAACGAACCCGCGATGATGCAGCAATTGCAGTCCGGCGCCCTCGACATGGGCTTCATCCAGGCCGCGGAGCTCGGCTCGCGCGTGCCGCATATCGCCGCGATCAACGCGCCCTACATCGTCCGCTCGACCCCTGCGGTCGCGAAATTCGTGCGGCATCCGGCGGCGGTCAAGCTGTTCGAGGTGCTGCCGCAGGAGACCGGGACGATCGGGTTAGGCTGGGGCATCACGGGCATGCGGGCGGTATTCTCCTCCAAGGATCTGACTTCGCTTGCTGACATCAAAGGCATGAAGCTGCGGATCAATCCGACGCCGGTCTATCGCGATTTCTATTCCTCTCTGGGCGCGGCACCAACGCCGATCCCGACGCCGCAGGTGTTCGATGCGATGGCCAACGGTCAGGTCGACGGCCTCGAAGCCGACCTTGAATTCTCCTGGAACCAGCGCTTCGACAAGGTGTCGAAAGTGATCCTGCAGATGAACGCCGTCTTCATGCCGATGGCCGCAGTGGTCTCGGGCCGGGTCTGGCAGTCGCTTCCCGCCGCCGACCGCGAGCTGATCGCCAAGACCGTCAAGTCGACGCTGGACGCGCAGATCGACGAGCTCGCCTCGAACGAGCCGACGCTGATCGAAAACTTCAAGAACGCGCCGATCCCGATCCGCCAGGTGCCGGCCGGCGATACCGAAGCTGTCATTGCCGAGTTCGATAAGATCTGGCTGCCGAAGGCACCCGTCCTGGCCGAGCTGCGCAAGGTCGGCGCCACGCTCTAAACCCACCCCGCTATCCCCTTTCAAAACACCCGGCGGATCCAGCCCCCCGCCGGCCAAATCCACTCGGAGTCGAACCATGAGCCGCCGCGTTTCCTGGGAAGGCGTCTTCCCGGCCGTCACCACGCAATTCCACGACGATCTCTCGCTCGACATCGACGCGACCGCCAAGGTGATGGACGGGCTGATCCGTGACGGCGTCTCCGGCCTGATCGTCTGCGGCTCGGTTGGCGAGAACACCTCGCTGGAGCGCAAGGAGAAGATCGCGATCATGGAGACCGCGAAGTCCGTCGCGGCCGGCCGCGTGCCCGTGTTGTGCGGCATCGCCGAATTCACCACGGCCTTCGCGGTCGAAACCGCGAAGGAGGCAGCGCGCGTCGGCATCGACGGCGTGATGGTGATGCCGGCCCTGGTCTATTCGTCCAAGCCGCACGAGACCGCCGCTCACTTCCGCGCCGTCGCCAGCGCGACCGATCTGCCCGTGATGCTCTACAACAATCCGCCGATCTACAAGAACGACGTCACCCCCGACATCCTGGCTACGCTCGCCGATGTCGAGACCGTCGTCTGCTTCAAGGATTCCTCCGGAGATACTCGGCGCTTCATCGACACCAGGAACATGGTCGGCGATCGCTTCGTGCTGTTCGCCGGCCTCGACGATGTCATCGTCGAGAGCATCGCCATGGGCGCCGTGGGGTGGGTCTCCGGCATGTCCAACGCCTTCCCGCGCGAGGGCGAAACGCTGTTTCGCCTGGCCAAGGCGGGCCGCCTTGCCGAGGCGATGCCGCTCTACGAATGGTTCATGCCGCTGCTGCATCTCGACGCGCGCCCGGACCTCGTCCAGTGCATCAAGCTGTGCGAGCACATCATGGGCCGCGGCACCGCGCTGACCCGCCCGCCCCGCCTCGCTCTGCTGCCGCAGGAGAAGGCCGAGGTCGAAGCGATGATGGTCAAGGCGCTCAGGACCCGGCCGCGCCTGCCGGATGTCGGGCTGAAGGCAGCATAGGCCTAGATCGCGACGCGCTTCCGCTTGGCGTTCAGCGCGGACGCCACGCGGCTCACCGGCGGCTTGCCCAGCACGCCGCTCATCTCGTTGATTGCCGCCAGCAACCGGTCCATATCGACGCCGGTCCTGACGCCCATGCCCTCGAGCATGTAGACGACATCCTCGGTCGCGACGTTGCCGGTCGCACCCGGCGCGTAGGGACAGCCGCCGAGGCCGCCGGCGGCGGCGTCGATGACGCGGACGCCTTCCTCCATCCCCGCATAGAGATTGGCGAGCGCCTGGCCGTAAGTGTCGTGGAAATGCATCGCGAGATTGGCGGGAGGGATGTTGGCGCTGACCGCCCGCAGCATCTCTTTGGCCTTTTCGGGCGTGCCGACGCCGATGGTGTCGCCGAGCGAGATTTCGTAGCAGCCGAGCTCCCACAGAGTGGTGGCGAGATCGGCCACCGCCTTCGGCTTGATCTCGCCGTCGAACGGACAGCCGAGCACGCACGAGATATAGCCGCGTACCTTGACACCATCAGCCTTGGCGCGCGCCAGCACCGGCTTGAACCGTTCGATGGACTCCGCGACCGTGCAGTTGATGTTGGCCCGCGAAAAGCCCTCGGAGGCTGCGGCGAACACCGAGACGGTCTCGGCGCCGGCGGCGCGCGCGGCGTCATAGCCCTTCTCGTTCGGCACCAGCACGTGGAATTCGGGGCCGGTCAGGTGGCTGACGCCGCGCAGCACAGCGTCCGAGCTCGCCATCTGCGGGATCGCCTTGGGCGAGACGAAGGCGCCGACCTCGACTGTATTCAGGCCGGCGGCGACCAGCGCCTCGATGAAGGCAATCCGGGCCTCGACGCTGACCGCCGTCTTCTCGTTCTGCAGGCCATCGCGCGGCCCCATTTCGATGATGCGGACCTGATCGCTCATCTCATTCTCCGGAAGGCTTGACCACGGCGAGCTCGACGCCCTCCTGGACGATGTCGCCGACCTTGCATTTGATGGACTTCAGCACGCCGGCATAGGGCGCACGCAAGGTCTGCTCCATCTTCATCACTTCCAGGGTCAGGATCGGCGCGCCCTTCTCGAGCTTGGCACCCTCCTCCGCCAGCACGGCGACGACCGTGCCCGGCAAGGGCGCCGCGATCTTGTCCGCGCCGGCCTGCTCCTCGGTCTCGCCACCGAACGGATCGACCCAATGCAGGTCGAATCGCCCGTTGCGCGTGCGCAGATATAGCTCATGGCCGTCGATCACGGCAGCGACCGACGTTTTGACGCCGTCGAGCGTCAGGTCGAAGCCGCCGTCCTTCGTCACGATCGCGAACGCCAGCTCGCGCTCGCCGATCATCAGCGTCGACGGGCCGCTGCCATAGTTTAGAGCGACCTTCTGCTCGGGTCCGTGGCCAACGCGGAAAGCAAAGCCGCGCTGGCGGCGGCCGACCGGCATCCAGCCAAACGTTTGCCAGGGCGAATTCGCCTCCGCCTGCGCAGCCTGCCGCTCGTCGTTGATCACAGCGGCCACCGCGGCACACAGCTCGAGCTCGCCGGGCGCCGGCGAGGCCTGCGTCAGGACCGCCAGCTCGCGCTCGATGAACCCGGTGTCGATCGCGTTCGCCCGCACCTTCGGATGCGTCATCAGCGCCGACAGGAACGGGATGTTGGTGACGATGCCGCGGACGTCGGACTCTTCCAGCCCGCGGTTCAGCCGCTCGATCGCGACATCCCGCGTCGGCGCCCAGGCGATCATCTTCGCCAGCATCGCATCGTAGTACGGCGAGACCGCATCGCCTTCCCGATAGCCGGAGTCGATGCGCAGCCCCCCCGTTTCAGCGGGCAGACGCCAGGTTGATATCTTGCCCACCGACGGCATGAAGTTCTTGGTCGGATTCTCCGCATAGACCCGCGCCTCCACGGCGTGGCCTTGAAGCTTGATCTCGTCCTGTTTCATCGGGAGCGCCTCGCCGAAGGCGACGCGGAGCTGCCATTCGACGAGGTCGATCCCGGTGATCAGCTCGGTCACGGGATGCTCGACCTGGAGGCGGGTGTTCATCTCGATGAAGAACACGTCCTTGCCGTCGGAGACGAACTCGATCGTGCCGGCTCCGACATAATTGACGGCTCCGGCCGCCTTTCGCGCGGCGGCACAGACCGTCTCGCGCTGGGCCGCATTGAGCGTCGGCGACGGCGCCTCCTCGATCACCTTTTGGTGGCGGCGCTGCAGCGTGCATTCACGCTCGAACAGCGACAAGAGATTGCCGTGGCTGTCGCCGATGATCTGCACCTCGATATGGCGGGGATTGTCGACATATTTTTCGATCAGCATGCGGTCGTCGCCGAACGCCGCCTTGGCCTCGCGCTTCGCGCTGACGATCGCAGGCGCGAGTTCATCCGCGGAGCGAACGATGCGCATGCCACGTCCGCCGCCGCCGGCGGACGCCTTCACCAGAATGGGGAAACCGACCTTCTCGGTCGCCTTCGCCAGCGTCGCATCGTCCTGGGCCTCGCCGTGATAACCGGGCACCAGCGGTACGCCGGCCTTTTCCATCAGTGCCTTCGATCCCGACTTCGAGCCCATGGCGGTCATCATCGCGGCGGTGGGGCCGACGAAGACCATGCCGGCGTCGAAACACGCTTGGGCAAATTCGGCATTCTCCGACAGGAAGCCGTAGCCGGGATGGATCGCCTCCGCGCCGGTCTTGCGCGAGGCCTCGATCAGCCGTTCGGGATTGAGATAGCTGTCGCGGGCACGTGCGGGCCCGAGCAGCACGGCCTCGTCGGCGAGCGCGACATGCATCGCATCGCGGTCCGCTTCGGAGTAGACCGCGACCGTGCGCAGGCCCATGGCGCGCGCGGTGCGGATGACGCGACAGGCGATCTCGCCGCGGTTGGCGATCAGGAGGGTGCGAAAACGGCGGTAGAGCTTTGAGCGATCCATCGCATCACATCCTGAACAGGCCGAATTTCGTCGGCTCGATCGGCGCATTCGACGCCGCCGAGAGGCCGAGGCCGAGCACCAGCCTTGTATCGGCCGGGTCGATCACGCCGTCGTCCCAGAGCCGCGCGGTCGCGTAATACGGGTGCCCCTGGCTCTCATATTGCGCGCGGATCGGCTCGCGGAATTTATCTTCGTCTTCTTTCGACCAGCTGTCGCCCTTGGCCTCGATATTGTCGCGGCGGACCTGGCTCAGCACCATCGAGGCCTGCTCGCCGCCCATCACCGAGATGCGGGCGTTCGGCCACATCCACAGGAAGCGCGGCGAGTAGGCGCGGCCGCACATGCCGTAATTGCCCGCGCCGTAAGAGCCGCCGATCACGACGGTAAATTTCGGCACCGACGCTGTCGCGACGGCAGTCACCAGCTTGGCGCCGTCCCGGGCGATGCCGCCGGCCTCGTATTTCTTGCCGACCATGAAGCCGGTGATGTTCTGCAGGAACACCAGCGGAATGCCGCGCTGGCAGCACAGCTCGATGAAATGCGCCCCCTTCAGCGAGCTCTCGCTGAACAGGATGCCGTTGTTGGCAATGATGCCGACCGGAAAACCCCAGATATGGGCGAAGCCGCAGACCAGCGTCGTGCCGTAGAGTTTCTTGAACTCGTCGAATTCGGAGCCGTCGACCACGCGTGCGATGATGTCGCGCACGTCGAACGGCTTGCGCCCGTCGACCGGCACCACACCGTAGATCTCTTCTGCAGCGAACAGGGGATCACGCGGCGGATGCATGTTGAGGTTCGGTCGCACGGATGGCTTCAGCGTGCCGACGATGCGGCGGGCGATGCCGATCGCGTGCGCGTCGTTCTGGGCGTAATGATCGGTCACGCCCGACTGCCGCGAATGCACGTCGGCGCCGCCGAGCTCCTCTGCAGTCACCACTTCGCCCGTGGCGGCCTTCACCAGCGGCGGTCCGCCGAGGAAGATGGTGCCTTGATTGCGCACGATGATACTCTCGTCCGACATCGCGGGGACATAGGCGCCGCCGGCCGTGCAGGAACCCATCACGATGGCGATCTGCGGGATCCCTTGCGACGACATCTGCGCCTGGTTGTAGAAGATGCGGCCAAAGTGACGCTCGTCCGGAAATATCTCGTCTTGCAGCGGCAGGAAGGCGCCGCCGGAATCGACCATGTAGACGCAGGGAAGATTGTTCTGGCGCGCCACGTCCTGCGCACGCAAATGCTTCTTCACGGTCATGGGATAATAGGTACCGCCCTTGATGGTGGCGTCGTTGGCGACGATCACGCATTCGCGGCCCGAGATGCGCCCCACCCCGGTGACGACGCTCGCCGAATGCACGTCGCCACCATAGAGGCCATAGGCCGCGAGCGGCGACAGCTCCATGAACGCGGTGCCGGGATCGACCAGCAGGTCGACGCGTTCGCGCGCCAGCATCTTGCCGCGCGACGTGTGGCGGTTGCGCGAGACCTCGCCGCCGCCGCCCGCGACCAGGCTCAGCTTTTCGCGTAAATCCGCGACGAGAGTGCGCATGGCCTCGGAATTGCGCGCAAAGTCCGATGAAGACGTATCGATGCTGGAATGGAGCGGCATGTTGATTCCAATTGCGTGAAGGTTTTAAGCCGTCTCGGCCATCAATTCGCGCCCGATCAGCATGCGCCGGACCTCCGAGGTGCCGGCGCCGATCTCATAGAGCTTTGCATCGCGCCACAGACGCCCGACCGGAAATTCGGAGGTGTAGCCGACCCCACCCAACGCCTGGATCGCCTCGCCCGCCATCCACGTCGCCTTCTCGGCGGAATAGAGGATCGCAGCGGCGGCGTCCTTGCGCAAGCTGCGCGCGTGATCGGCGCGGTCGCAGGCACGCCCCACCGCATAGACGTAGGCGCGCGTGGCCTGCCAGGTCGCGTACATGTCGGCGAGCTTGCCCTGCATCAGCTGGAAGTCGCCGATCGGCTGGCCGAACTGCTTGCGCTCGTGCATGTAGGGCACCACCGCATCCATGCAGGCCGCCATGATCCCGAGCGGGCCGCCCGAGAGGACGGTGCGCTCATAGTCGAGGCCGGACATCAACACCCTGACGCCCTCACCGACCTTGCCAAGCACGTTCTCCTCCGGCACCTCGCATTCGTCGAAGAACAGCGGATAAGTGTTGGAGCCGCGCATGCCGAGCTTGTCGAGATGCTGGCCATGGCTGAAGCCCTTGGCCCCCTTCTCGACCAGGAAGGCGGTCATGCCGCGCGGGCCCGCTTCCGGGTCGGTCTTGGCATAGACCACCAGCACGTCGGCATCGCCGCCATTGGTGATCCACATCTTCGAGCCGTTGAGCACGTAGCGGTCGCCACGCTTGTCGGCGCGCAGCTTCATCGAGACGACGTCTGAGCCGGCGCCGGGCTCGGACATCGCGAGCGCGCCGACATACTCGCCGGAGATCAGCTTTGGCAGATAGCGCTCGCGCTGCGCATCATTGCCGTTGCGGCGGATCTGGTTGACGCAGAGATTGGAGTGGGCGCCGTAGGAAAGGCCCACCGCGGCCGAGCCGCGCGAAATCTCCTCCATGGCGACGATATGGGCGAGATAGCCCATGTTGGAGCCGCCATATTGCTCCGGCGCGGTCATGCCGAGCAGGCCGAGGTCGCCGAGGCGCTTCCAGAGGTCTGCCGGAAACAGATTGGCTTTCTCGATATCGGCGGCACGCGGGGCGATCTCCGCCTCCACGAAGGCGCGTAGCGTGTCGCGCAGCATGCTGATGTCTTCGCCCAGATCGAAATCGATGCTCGGGATATTCAAGGCGATTCCTCCGTATTTTGGGGACCGAACCTAGCGGCATCGGAGCCCTTCTGCCGTCGAAAAGGTTGCATTTTCCGCCAAATTTGGCGAGGATTTTCCCAGAGGACTCCCGATGCCTTTTCAGGTCGCAACCGCGATCCCGCGCCGCGCGGTGACCCCAGCCGCCTTCGTCCGCGGGGTCGTTGCTGCGTACGAACGTTACGGCCGCGATCCGACCGAGGCGCTGAGCCGGGGTCAGGTAACGCCAGACCTTGTCAATTCTCCGAATGGGCGGGTCACCGCTGGCCAGTTCGAGGCGCTGGCGGGCCATGCCATGCGCGAGCTCGATGACGAGGCGCTCGGCTGGTTCTCGCGGCGGCTGCCCTTCGGCACCTACGGCATGCTGTGCCGCGCCTCGATCACCGCCCCGACGCTGGAGGTCGCGCTCAAGCGCAGGTGCCGGCACCATCGTCTGCTCACCGAGGACGTGCTGCTCGATCTCGCCGTCGGCAAGGAGACCGCGGTTGTGTCCATCCGCGAACTGCGCGACCTCGGATCTCTACGCGAATTCTGCCTGGTCACCCTGCTTCGCTATGTTCTTGGCTTTTCCTGCTGGGCCGTGGATTCCAGGATCGCGCTCCGCGCCGCGGAATTTCCGCACCCCGAGCCCGGCCACGTCTCGGTCTATCCAACCATCTTTTGCCGAAACATCCGCTTCGATGCGGACCGTGCTTCCATCGTCTTCGATAAGCATTATCTGTCGCTGCCGCTCACCCGTAGCGCGGCGGACCTCGACAACATGCTCAAGGGCGCGCTGCGGCTGACAGTGCTCCCCTATCGGCGCGACCGACTGCTGGTCGAGCGCGTTCGCCGCGTGCTCCGCAATGCGCGCGGACGCAGTCTCGGAGCCGAGGATGTCGCGCGCGAGCTGGCACTCTCCACCCGCACCATGCATCGGCGCCTGCGCGAGGAAGCGACCTCGCTGCGCGATCTCAAGGAAGAAGCAAAATTCGAGCTTGCGAAGCAGGAGCTGATGCGCGGTCGCAGCCCGATCAAGCGGATCGCGGAAATCGCCGGCTTCCGCAGTGAGAAGAGCTTTTCCCGCGCCTTCCGTACCTGGGCCGGCGCCTCTCCGCGCGAGTTTCGCGGCAGGTATCGCTGACGCGCGGGCTGTCATGCCGTTGCGGCCTCCGAGATCCAACTCGGAGGCCGCAACATTTCGAAACTCCATCAGTTCGAGTTGGTCTGCCCGCCCGGGCGCAGCTTGGTGCGCGACTGGGTCTGCTTCGGCTGGAAGGCCAGCGCGTCGGCCGACGTCTTCGCGCCGCCGCTCTGCGAGCACGAGCCGCCGATGCCGCCGGCCGCGGCCCGGCAGGCCTCCATCGTCGGATAGCCGCAACCATGCGCGGCCTGGGCGCCATTGGTGATGCAGTAGTCTTCTGCCTGGGCAGCCGGCGCGGTCATCATGAGAAACGCAGATGCAAACAGCGTCGCAGCGGATGCGACGAACGTCTTCGAGGTCGAGGTCATGTTGTCTTTTCCTGCTTCAGGGTCCCACAAAAGAGGCCTCGGCATGCGACGCAGGCTGAGGTTCACAGCTCGCATGTAGGCCGGCGCCGGGAACCGGCAATCACGACTCGGCGCATTGCAGGACTTCGCAAATCACATGTCACAGTTAGGTGAGTTACTTACCCTTATATCCGCCTTATCCGAACCTGTATCGCAGTAAGGGAATCACCCCCCGGGCCGTCGGATGTTTGGATGTCGTTGTGCGGCTACGTTTCGGGACCCGTCGCCGCCGAACTATCCTGCCGCTGCGATCTCCTGCAACGGCAGCGGCACGTCCTTGGCCACGCCCAGCACCGGGAAGCTGCGGACGTTCTTCACGTTCGGCATCGCGGCGAAATGCAGCAGCTGCTGGCGCATGCTCTCGACGCTCGGCGCCACGCATTTGAGAAGATAGTCGGTATCGCCCGAAATTCGCCAGCACTGCTGGATGCGCGGGATCGCCGCGATCGAGCTCTCGAACGCGGCCAGCACCGGCTGGGCCTGGCTGCCGAGCTGGATCGAGACGAACGACACCACCTCGTAGCCGAGCAGCCGCTCGTCGATGACGGCGCGCACCGCCCGGATCACGCCGCGGCTGAACAGCGACTTCAGCCGCCTCACGCAGTTGGGCCCGGACACCCCGACGCGCAGCGCCAGCTCGTTGTTGCGAACCCGCCCGTCCTGCTGCAGCTCGGAGAGTATTTTCAGATCGACGCCGTCGAGCTGGTCACGCCCGGCCATACCCCACCTCGTCATGAGCCTGTCTTACGCGGCAGCGAAGCACGGGGCGGAATGGCTGCCAAGGCCAGGACGATGGGAAGAACTCGCGTGGTTGTCCGAGCTTATTCCGGCCAGCCGCAGGCTCTTACGGGGGCTAAACGTGGATGCCCGGGACCCGGCTCCGCCGGGCATTCGGTGTTGGGCCGCCGAAGCTTCAGCGAAGACGGCAAGCCTGGGCATGACGCGAGTCTCGACGCGTGGCCCGCTCTCAATGCGTCCAGGGCTCGCCGCGGCGGAACGAGAAATTGTCCGCATAGGCGACCGGACGGCGCACCGATTCCTTCGGCTCGATCACCTGGTAGGCGATGCCCTTGCGCTCGCAATAGGCGACCGCCTCTTCCTTGCTGTGGAAGTGCAGCGTGATCTGCTGCTTCATGTCGCCGGACGAGGTCCAGCCCATCAGCGGCTCGACCGCGCGCGGCTGCTCGGGCTCGTAGTCGAGCTGCCATTCCTTGGTCTTCGACCGGCCGGATTGCATCGCGTTCTTGGCCGGCTTGAAAATGCGTGCGGTCATTGATGGTCCGGGCCTCTTGTTCGTCTTTTCGTTCGATTTCGATGCGTCACGGTAGCAGTTGGTGGAAACCGCGGGCATAGTATAGAGACACCTTTTGGGAACTGATCGGTGATTCCGGCCCCCGGGATGCCTCGCCGACCGGTATAATCATTATGCTGCATCGTGACAATTGCGTACCCGCCTTCCGCCCCGGGATCTCGCCCGGCGGCCCTGCTTCGTTGACCTCTCCCTGTCCGTCCCCTCCGAAAGCTCCCGTCGCATGTCCTTCCTGAACATCAACGCCACGCTCCCCGAGAAGGGCCGTGACCTCAGGCTCGACCTGTTTCGCGGCATTGCGAACTGGGCGATCTTCCTCGACCATATCCCCGACAACGTGGTGAACTGGATCACCACCCGCAATTACGGCTTTTCCGACGCCGCCGATCTGTTCGTCTTCATCTCCGGCTACACCGCCTCCTTCGTATATGCGCGGATGATGCTCGAGCGCGGCTTCCTGGTCGGCGCCACGAGGTTGACCAAGCGGGTCTGGCAGCTCTACGTCGCCCACATCATCCTGTTCGTGATCTACATCGCCTCGATCAGCTATCTGGCGCTGCGCTTCGGCGATTCCGAGATGATCAACGAGTTCAACGTCGCCGGCCTGGTCGATAACGCCACCGAGACGCTGCGCCAGGGCCTGTTCCTGCGCTTCAAGCCGCTCAATCTCGACGTGCTGCCACTCTACATCGTGCTGATGGGGCTGTTTCCGCCGGTGCTCTGGTTCATGCTGCGCAAGCCGGACCTGACGATGGCATTGTCCATCGTGCTGTGGCTGACCGCGCGCCATTTCGGCTTGAACCTGAATGCCTATCCGGCCGGACAATGGTACTTCAACCCCTATTGCTGGCAGGTGCTGTTCGTGTTCGGCGCCTGGTGCGCCATGGGCGGCGCGCGGCGCTCGATGGCGCTGATCAATGCGCCGGTCACGCTCTGGCTCTGTCTCGGTTACATGCTGTTCGCGCTGGTCATGACCATGGCTGGCCGTTTCCCGACCCTCGGCGGCATGTTCCCGGAATGGCTGTTCTCGACGTTCAATCCAAACGACAAGACCAACCTCGCGCCCTACCGCTTCATCCATTTCGTCGTGATCGTGATCCTGGTGATCCGCTTCGTGCCGAAGGACTGGCCGGGCCTGGAATGGAAAGGGTTCGATCCCATCATCGTGTGCGGCCAGCAGTCGCTCGCCGTGTTCTGCGTCGGCGTGTTCCTGTCGTTCGTCGGTCATTTCGAGCTGTCGATGAGCTCGGGCTCGCTGTTCGCGCAAATCTTCGTCAGCGTCGCCGGCATCGCGATCATGACGACCGTGGCTTATTATATCTCCTGGTCGAAGAGGCAGGACAAGCCGCTGAAGCCGCCGCCGCCCAAGCCTGCGGCGGCAAAGGCCGCTTGAGCGACAGCAGCGATACCGCGCCGGACGACAGTGACGCCGCTTCAGGCCGCCGCTTCGTTGTCGTACTCGGTAAACTTCTTGTAGATCCAGTCGCGGCCGTCGTGGCGGCGCCAGACCTTGCCGTAAACCAGCTGGCCGTTGATCGAGCGGCGCGGCACGAATACGGTCCAGAGGTGCCAGATCTCGGTCCAGCTCGCCTGCGGACCGATGTTTCGGACGTTGCGATCGAAAGACATGATGCAGAACTCACGGGATACGAGCGCTGCGACGAACTGTGATGCCGTGTGAGCACGAATTTCAGGCAGCCATCGCAAGCCGGATCGATCTGATAACAGTCACGGAGGCGGCCGCAACAACCGCTCGCCCTTAACCTAACCGATCAACCTTACTTCCTGTGAGCGCGCGGCAAGATTGGTTGAAAGCGGTCGCCGATTTTCCTAGACTGTGTGCGATTTGAGAATGAGCGCGTCGTTTTGAGGACGCGCGGTGATTTCCAGGCTGACGCGAATTTTTGAAGACTATTGACGGGCGGGGGCCACCACGATGAATTTGCAATGTGCATGTCTGCGCTTGGCGCTGCGATCGACGCCGCCTGCTCTGCCCGCGAAGATGCCGGAGCAAGAGCCACGGAAGGTCGCCAACGACAATCAGCTGGCCTGGCCATTCCTGCCGTTTCCGTTCGGCTGGTACGCGACGAACTGACGGTTGGAAAAGCGCGACGCCGCGCAAGCGGAATATCATCGCTTGGCGGCGTCCGTTAGGCATTGGGCGCTGAAATCCCCCAACACCTATGTGTCTATGGCGACGCTCAAAGGTTCGACAAAGCCTTGCGATTTCCGCGCCGCCCGACCCGCCCAATGCCTTGAAAAATCGCGCGGAAGTCGCGTCGCGCAGAGAATGAGCGCCGAGGGTTACGATGCTTTGGCAGCCCTGGGGGATCGGCACCGAACGGGCGCCATGCTCGGCGGCTGCGCTCTCGCCCGGCGCCTCGCCGAATGGCTGTTGATCTGAGGCGCGGTTCCGACCCACCTCGGGACTGGTCGGGGCAGCTGGACTGGTTCTGCCCCGACGAAGAATCCAACAAATTCAATAACTGATTGAATCTCAATGGCTTGATAGCTACTTATAGCCCCGTCAACTGTTACGACTCTTTGTCGCGAGGGGCCATGGGACTAGCATCAAATATTCAGCGCCGGGGTGGTTCGGCGGTCTACTACGTGCGTCTGGCGGTCCCCAAAAAACTCCAGCCCATCGTCGGCAAGAAAGAGATCTGGAAGTCGACCGGTGTGCGGGATCCGAAGGCCGCGCGCCTCGCCGCGCTCCCGATTTTGGCGAAGTATAGGGCGCGATTCGAGGAGCTTGCCCAGCGCCAGGAACCAACGCCCGGCGACCTCCAGACGGCGGTCTGGCGGCATTACGAGAACCTCTTGGATCACGACCAGCGCGAGCGCGCCGCAACGCCCACGACGGCTATGGTGCGGCAAGCCAAGGATCAGCTCGCGGACGATATCGCGGCCGGCTCGGTCGCATGGTCCGGTGATCCACTAGTGCAGCTGAACGCCGCGCTCGATGTCCTGGTCATGAAAGACGCCCCTGCCCTCGCCCGCGATCGGCGCGCTATCAAACTGGCCCAGCTCCGAAAGCACCTCGCCGTAGGCGAAACCGGCCCGATCGAATGGGCGGCCGATGACGTGATCCAGCGGGACCGGCTGTTGATCGAGAGAGGTTCCGCCGCCTACCGCGATCTCTGCCAGCGTCTCCAGCGCGCCGAGATCCAGATGCTGGAACGTGCGGAGGAACGCGACCGGGGCAACTGGTCGGGTGTCCCTACCGACGCCACGATCGCGCCGCCCGATCCTACTGCCGGCCGTAAGAAGGCGGCCCCAGGCGAAAGCCTGTGGGAGCTGTATGACCGCTTCGAGCGCGAGAAGAAGGCGTCGATAAGCCTGGACACCTGGACACAGAACCGGGTGATCGTCGGCCTGTTCTTTGAGTTCATTGGCGACATGTCACATGTCTCGGCGATCACCAGGAGGTCCGTTCGCGATTGGAAGCATGCCCTCGCCTCTTGGCCTGTGAAGGCGCTCAAGATCACAGAATTCCAAGGGATGACCTTCCGCAAGATCATCGAGGCGAACAAGACGGTCGGTAAGCCAACGATCAGCGCGAACACGTTGAATCGCTATCTGTCCGCGATCGCGGGCTTCTGCGAGTGGCTGTTCAATCACGAGTTTATTGAGCAGGACTGCATGCGGGGAATGTTCCTCAGCGTCGACAAGCAAGAGCAGAAGGTCTTCCCCTATTCGGACGACCAGTTGCGCAAGATCTTCACGTCGCCGTTGATGACGCGGTGTGCTGGCGACGACCAGGAGCACAAGCCGGGCGACGTCGAGATCAGGGATTGGCGTTATTGGCTGCCATGGATCGCGGCATACACTGGCGCGCGCCTAGGCGAGCTCGCGCAACTGTTGACGGCGGACGTTCGCCAGATTCATGGCGTCTGGGTGCTCCACGTCACGCGCGAGGGCTCGCGGCTAAAGAGCACAAAGACCGGCGGTTCAGAACGCGTCGTTCCAATACATAGCGAGCTGATCAAGCTGGGTCTGCTCAAACACCACGCCAGGATGGTCGCGCGGGGCGAGCAACAGCTTTTCCCGGAGTTGAAGCCCGACACGCGAGGCTTTTTCTCGCGCACACCCTCGCGGTTCTTCGCAGGCTACTTCAAGCGGATCGGCGCCAAGAGCGACAAGCGGCACAACTTCCATTCATTCCGACATGGCGCTGCCGATGCGTTCCGGCGCGCGGGGTATCTGGACGAACAGTTCGGGCCGTTGCTCGGTCATACCAAATCAACGACAACGGGCAGATACGGCATCATGCCGGAAGGTCCGTTGCGGGATCGCGTGACGATGATCGAGGCAATTGGCTATCCGCTTATAGCACTATCGACGTCGCAGCTTGACCGTCCCACAGACGCGCCTGAACCCTAGTTTCCAGACCCTTCAACATGGTGTCCGCATCAGTCGACAGCTTCACCCGCGCTTTACGCGAATCTGGGCCGTAGACGTTGTGTGCTAGGTGCATTTCCTGTTCAACGACAGCATTGTGGATCAAGTCAGAAATCGCATCGAACTCAGATCTGATCTCCTCGCGAATGAAGATTCCGTTTTTGCGGAGATAGACGTAGAATTCCACGTGAATCTTGCGTGCTTCGTTCAGCTTGTGCCAATCGATGTCCTGTTGGTAGCGCTTCGTTTTGTCCGACGCCTGCTTAATCTGTTCCCTTTGCCAGTTCTCAAGCGGACATTGGTCCAGGAATTCGGATAAGTGGTCAGGTGTCATGCGATTTAGGTCGGGATATTGCTGGAAGGCGGACGTCACAGATCTAACGTGTCCCACCGCCTCAACTAGCTTGCCCCATGCTTCCGGGAGAACGTCGAATTCACGTTGATGAAGCTTCGTGGTCCGGTCCATAAGGGCGTTGATTTTGAACTTCAGCTCTTCCAGCTCGCGTTGCTGCCTATGCTTGTAGGCTTCCAAGCGCTCGTTGAATTTGCCCGTAAGCCACTTGTCACTGAAGAGTTTGAAGCACCAGTAGGCCACGCCTACGGCCGCTAATACGATTGCGGCGCCGCCACCGAGTAGCGTCACCAGATCCATTGCCGTCTGCTGCATCTCAGCCCTTCCAGGCGATGATGTTGTAGCCCCTCTGCTCCATACACTTCGAGACCATGTAGCCGTCGCCGACGAAGCCGTGGTCCTTCTTGGCTTGAATGCACTCGGCCTGATCCTTGGCCCATTTCTGCTGATCGACTCCGACCATGTCGACGATCGGCGGTTCGTAGCGGCTGGACATTGTAGCGCCGCAACCGGCCAAGACCAACGCGGTCAGTAGAATCAAGAGCTGTCGCATGAAAAATCCCCCGCGCAATCTAAGCGCGAGGGATGATTGAGGGCAAGACAATCGAGACTAACCTTCGTCTATAAAGTCCACGAAGGGGTTCTCCGAGATCAGCACGGCTTCGTGTCCGTCCTTCACTAAGATCACCCAACCAAGTTCATCGTGATGTCCGCGGGCAACAGCAGGTCCACTATGATCGTCGATGCGGTCCTTAAGCTCTCGCATGATCTGCTCGAAGTCCCTGACTCCCTCTCCCTCGCGGCGTGTGATGTCCATCAGGCGCTCCCCAATTCGCCAAACTCAGACGCCACTAAGTGAGAGTAGACGTCCCGCCCATCTTCGGCAGTGCTGTAGTAACGTGAACGCCTCAAAGAACGATCGTCCTTAGCAACCAGATTGCTCCATCGATTGTCCGCGTTGTTGCCGTTCGCATGCGCCATACGGCCGATATGCCACTCACCAGTCATATAAAACCAAGCGAGATGGTGAGCCTGATAGCACTTTCGAGCGATCGTGATCACGTGGGAGTATTTCCTACGTGAACCGGCAATGTCGCCAGCCCTCGTTCGGTCGTTATCCACTCGCCACCTAAAGACCCCTGTATTGGGATCGTAATGGAGAAGTGCCTTCAATTGCGCTTGGGTGAGCATTTACCCTCTCTGTTGGTTGCGGAGGGCTATTCACGTAGCGCACGAAAAATAGGATTGCGCGAGGAAGAATTGACCCCTTTTGTCGCAGTGTTACGGAAAGATCACATTCAATCGTTTTGTTCGTCGCTCGATGCCGGATAGATGTCGGCCGCGCACAACGCGACCTGAACCTGGGTCTCCACCCAGTTGCGCCCCAGCACGACGTAGTCGTCGGAACCGGCATTGAGGTCGGTGAGCGAGCGCACGAGTTGGAAGTAACGGTCGTCGGCAATGGTCATCTGGAAGCCCTGCGTTGGTGATGCACGGGAATCGAAATGCGCGATTTGCGAGTCGCCGGCAAGAGCACCAAATGGACGTGCAAGTCATTGCTGACACTGCGCACGTTGATGCCGCAGCCGAAAATAAACTTGCGTGTAAGCGCCCGCTTACAGTCCGCGATCTCAAGATTTGTTTAGACGCTTCCAGCTTGGAGAGTCTTCGATCGTCATTTTTCTGATCTCGTTTTTTGCGTTCTTGCAAAAGGGCTTCGTCTGGTTGACCGGCTCCTCTACCCAAAGCAACATCTTGGACGTTCGGGAGATCGTAATCGTTGTCTTCACGCAGCCAAACTGCGAGTCATCCCCAGCCACGATTTCATTCTTTGTCCACGACCGAATGTCGAATTCTGATGGTGGCCCTAGCCGTCCAATCTGCTTCTCGCCGATGGCTTCAACATTGGACGACCAGCATTGCTTGACCTCCTGATAGCAAGTTACGTTGTATGTGTTGTTGGGATAGGCCATATCCGGGCCGGTCAAGGTTCCTGAGACGACAACGAACGCGTCAGTATCGTAATACATTTTCTTGTCGAAGTGGATCGCCATCTCTCCCGTCTCGCCCGCCGTCACTCTCGTTTGGAGGTAGATGACGGTTCCGGCGCCGCCCACAAATCCGACGAACAGACCGACAAATAACAGCACCCATCTCATTCCCGTTACTCCCCGACCTTGCAGCCCTAACGAGCTTCCCTTCGCATGATTCGCCGAACCTCGCTGTAAGTCCATTGCGCATCCTGCTGTAGCGACCGGGTGATGGTGAAGGCTGGGCCGATCTTGCCCGATACCCGGCGTAGGTTGCGCGTGGCGTAGGTTGCCCAGCCATCGTCGCGTAACGGGACGATCTTGATCTGGAACTGCCGACCCCGTTCCGGTGCCTCACCCCAGGCCCGGCGCACCCGCGGACCACGGTCTCACAATTTGGGAAGCGGCCTCGCGAGCCTCTGTTCATCGAGCAATTGGTCCTCGCGGAGCCCGTTCTCGCGCATAATTTCCCGGTTTTCGATGGTCACAGAGAAACCCGCAGAGCCCGAGGACGAAGACAGCCAATCAGATGTGCCCGGGATTTGCACCTTGGATTCGACTCCCGGGAACTTCACTGAATACGTTTGCTCGACGAATGCGCGGACCTGGTCCAAGTCCGGGTTGGCGCGCCGCACGAAGAGCCGAAAGCGAAACAACCGTTTGGCACCGCGGGTGAATACAAAGGTAAGCTCCGCATCGTCCGGCTGCGGGCATGTGATCTCAGTAGGCCCCCTGCATCGCTTCAAGTCTATTCGCGCATTAACTTCCGCCTCGGACATGCCCGTGACGAATCCGCGAATGTCGCGTTTTTGCTCAGCGAACGCCGTTCCGGCGAAGGTGAGAAGAGTGATTGCCGCAACTGATAGCCTACCCAAGGCCGGCTTCCTCTACCAAATTGATGTGCAACCGAAACGAATGCACGCCGCGCATAATCCGGCGGATCTCCCTATAGGTCAATTCGGCCTCCTGCTGTAACGGCCGGGTCATGGTGAAGGTCTGGCCAATGAGTTTAGCTACCCGGCGATGCCTGCGCATGCAGTAGGTTGCCCAGCCGTCGTCGCAGCGCCGCCACGCCATCTTGATTTGGAATTGGGGCATGGCCTTCCATTTGCCCCAGGCCTTCCACATGACCTCCTTGAGGATGTCACTCTCGACGATCGCACCATAGGCGCCCTGAATATGCAGGCGACCCTCGTCGGTGATGTCGATCGCAAACCAATATGGAAGCCGGATGCCAGCCCTCGCGAGCTGTTTGTCGAAAGACCGCTTCAGAGACTCTAGGAAGCCCCGTGGGTGAGTCAGCGCCTTCGCCTCGGCTTCGTGAGTCAGATTGAAGACGAACGGATAGGCGGGCCTGTCTGCGATCTGGAGGGCCGCTGTCGCTGCCACCGCTTTGACCACGTCACCAGTAAGAGCCCACACGGGTATGTTGTCGTTGGTGGGTGTTACAGAGCTGTCGATAGAGAGTGTCGAGGGTGTGGGGTGCGCAACTGAAGTCTCGCCGGCCAGCAACTCGGCAGGAACGCGGAAAGCGGCTATTTTTGCGAGGATTTTCTTGTCTTTGAAGGCAGACTGGCGGACCCGCTGGGGGACTTTTTTCGACCGGATTTGAGGTCGGTTGTCCTGCGGAATGGAGTTGGCAGCGCTATACTGATCTTGCTTGGACGTTCTCTGCAACGGCACGTTCGGGTCCTCCAGAAAGCCATCCGGGTTCGCCGCCGGGTGGCTTTCGCATTTGGGTTTCAATCTGACGATATAGCGTCGCGCTTCCGGGTTACGCGCCCTATCTCAGCACGCCGCCGGGGCGCCGCTGGGTCCGGAGTTCCTGGGCGATCAGGGTCTTGATTTGGTGCTGGGCCGCCTGGGCGATGGTCTCGCCCATGCGTTGATGGTCCTGCGACGACTGACCGGGACTTCCCTGCACGGAGACGCTGATCTGCGGCGCGATCACATTCGAGGGGGCGATCATAGGCGCCCCGCTGCTGCCGGCGTTGCCGACCAGTCCGCCATCGGCGAAGCGCGGAATGCGATCGGCATTGATTGCCTCCAGGACGGCGCGGTGCTTCGCGGTCGCGGAGGCCCGCACAACGAATTCGCCATTGCTGAGCCGCGCCGGGATGCTATCGGACGTTCCGCTTCCTGGTCCGGCGATGTATCCGCCGTCTGCCTTGGCGACCGGCGCGGCGCCGCCGACCAGGCCGCCGTCGGCAAAGCCAGGGCCGCCCGCTAGGGTCCGCATGATCGGCTGCACGATCAGCATTTTGATCATGGCCTCTTCGAGCGCGCGGACGATCGACCTAGCCATGTCGGCAAAACCCGCCGACACGCTCTTGGTGCCGTCCAGGATGTCCGCAAGGCCGGTGGTGAGGCTGCTGCTCATGGTGCTGCCGACCGAACGCATGGCCTCATTGGTCCGCATGGCCGATGCTTCAACGCTATTGAGCGCCGTTGCAACATCGGGATAGAGACCCCTGAGCTGTTCGGCGATCTGCACGTCCTGTGGATCCAGGAGCGAGGTCTGCCGACCACGTCGGATCGATTGGGCAACCGTCGCCTTTTCGATCGCCTCGGTGGCCTTACCGTAGGCCTCGGTGACTTCCTCGATACGAGTGCGCTGTTCTTTCGTAACGACGCCTTCGCCCTTGCCGGCGGCGGCGTTGGCCTGCATGGCCACGGTCTCAAGCTGTGCCGCCACCTTGGCGCGCTCGCGTGCGGAGGTAGTCAGGTCGAGCGCGGCTGCCTCTGCCTGCAATGCGGCGATGCGCTTTTCAATGCTGTCAGCGGCTGAGCCGAGCTTGTCCACGTTGCTGCCGGTGCTGACCTTGGACGGCGCCGGGCCGGTGCCGCGCGATTGGCCGGGGACAGCGGGGCCGGACTGATCTTGTCCGGCCGTGAGTGCCGCGATTTCCTTTTGCAGCCTTTCGCGGTGGGCTTCCAGGTCGGCCGTAGTGCCGGCGTAAACCTGACCGATACCGGGAATGGCCAAGGGCGGGAGGTTGACGCTGCCGAGAAGCCCGCCGCCAGTGCCGTTAAGGCGGGCGTTGACCTGGGCGAGCGCGTCCCGCTTGGCCTCCAGGTCGGTCGAGCTGGCAGGCATGCCGGGGATGCGCGGGAGCTTGTTAGACAGCTCCACCGCCTTGGCGATGTAGCCGATCACGTCGGCCCAGGCACCCTTGATATCCATCATGACGCTGGCGAGGTCATCCCAGGACGGCTTCAACGCGGTCGAGAGGCGCTGATGGGCAAGCTTCAGCTGGTCATCAACTTCCTTCGCGCGCTCAACCAGGACGTTGCTGAAAATGCCGTCCGCGTCGACGCTAGCCTCTTGGATTGTCGCCAGCATGCTTTCGGCGGATGTTTTGCCTTGCCGCATACGATCGATGATTTGGGCGCCGAACATCTTCTCGCCCAGGTCCAGGCTAGCGGCATGCTGCCCGATCTGGTCGAGCTGCACCATGGCGGCTAGGACCGCCTTGACCTTGTCCTCTTGCGTCTGAGCGTCCCGGAACAGAACCAAGCCCTGGAGCCGTTGGCCGGCCGTTTTGACAAGGGTCTCGTTGTAGACGCGCAAAGCCTTCTCAACGTCGGTGATCTTCTCTTCGCCGACGCTCCACTCGCCAACGTCGATCGGCGTGCGATCCTTGGTGGCCTGGAAAGCATGGTCGAGCGCGGTTTCGAGCTCGCCGGCCTCAACCTTGAGCTTGTGTGCTTCGTTGGTGAAGGCCTGCAAGAATGCTGGCGACACGCCAAGGTTCTGGGCCTTGTCGGCGATATCGACCATTTGTTGCATCTGCTCGCGGGCGCCGCTGATCGCGGCCGTCATGAGCTTATAGGCGCCCACCGCCAGCGCGACCTTGCCGGCGAGATCGAGAGCGCCGCGCGCCATTGTCGCAAAGATCGCTTCCTTGGCGAGGTCCTTATTCATGTCGAGGAACTGCTTTGCGATCTGTCGCGTAGCGGTCCCGGTGAGCGACGACGTTTGCCGCAGCTGTTCCTTCAACTGGTCGAGGTTGAGCCTAACCGGGATCGTGAGACTAGCCATTGTCGGCACCCACAAACAGCGCGGACAGAACGGCGCTCGCGAGCATCACGTTCGGCGCCAGAGGTTTGCCGCGGACATGGGTATCGAGCAGCGCGTCAACATCGCGTTCGGGCATACCTCCGCCGATCAACCCCAGTTCGATCAGGCGCTCTACGTCCTCTGGACTGTAGCTGCCCGCCTCGAAGCGCGCCAAAGCTGCGGCCGGCGCCGGGCCGCGATAGCTCATGACGCGCCGGACCCAGGGATGCCCCAGGTCAAAGGTATGGGTGCCGCCGGCCCAGGTGATCTCGCGGGAAGTGTCAGTCATTTAAAACCTCATTTACAGCTTCGTCGATCGCCTGCTGCATGTCGGCACGCATGGCGTTATAGGTGGAGTAAAAGAACGGGCGCGCGGGCTGATGGCTTGTCCCGAACTCGAAGCCGAGCGCGTAGTCATAGGGTTCGCCGCTGCCCTCGCGGACTTCCTTGGTCGTCATGTCGCCGCCGGCCTGCACTAGGTATTCGAGATCATTGTCGCCCTGGGCCACGGTGCAGGACGCTTCCAGCGCGCCAGTCTCTGGCGACTGTTCGAGCCCTCGCAATGCTTCGCGCTGCGCGTCCGACAAGCGGAAGGCCTGTTCGCGCAACACGTCGCCGAGATGCTCCGTCAACTTGCCCGGCAATGATTCCAGATAGGCGTCGAGGTCGTCGGTATCGGCCATGTTACCAGCTCAGCAATTCGGCAGCGTTCGGGAGATCGTAGAGCGAGCGGTTGCTTTCACCGGCAGCCGCACGCGATACGGCCATCCAGGTTGCCGCCGCGCCGTCAATGCGATCGGTTGATTTGCTCTTGTGAATGATCCGGTTGTCGTTGGCGTCTTTGTGAATTGCCACGTTCGCGAAGTTCCAGCGCAATACCGGATGCCCGCCGTGGCGGAAGTTGCCGCCGATGATCGCGCGCTCCAGCACGTTAAGCGCTGGACTTTGCGTCACCCATCCTTGGCGGATGGTGACGACCGGATAACCTTCGTCGACCAAGGGCGCCATGACGCCTTGTGCGAACGCCACGTCAAAGCCGATCTCTTGCAACTGGAAACGCTCCGCGAGCGAGCGGATGTAGTCCGCGACAGCCGCGTTATCGATAACGTTCCCGGGCGTGGCGGTGATGAAGCCGTCTTTGGCCCAGGCGGCATAATTCACACCGTCCAGGTCGCCCCGCTTACGGATATCTGCCTCCGGGCAAAAGAAGTGCGGCAGCACCGTGTAGGTGTCGCCATCCCGGAAGCACGCCACGACGGACGAAAGGTCGGTGGTCTTGGACATATCGACGCCAACCCAGCACGGCGCGCCCCGCAAAGCTTCATAGTCGATCGGCGCGGCGCCCTTGTCATAGGTCACCATGTCGACAAACGGCGAGGTCGAATGATCGAGCCAGACATTGAGCTTGTATTGCAACAGGCTGTCGCGCTCGGTCGGACTGTCCTTTGCGGTCGCAACATGCCGCCGGAAGCCCGCGATGGACGGATAACCATGGGCGCTGCCGGGATTGACGCGGCGCCAGGCGTCCTCACTGGTGTAGTCAACGTCCGGGGGAGATTCGAGCAACACCGGCAGCCAAGTCGGGTCAACAATATCGCCGCGCGCGATTTTGCGGGCACGCTCGATTACCTCATAGGCGATGTTGTCCTGTCCGCGACCGGCCGTAGTGGCGATCACAAGCAAGCTGTTGTCGATTTTGTCTAGGCCGTTGGCCAAGACGGTCCAAAGCGCAGTGCCTCGCCACACATGAATTTCGTCCGCGAGCACGAATGAAGGTGTCCGCCCGTCCTGAGACGGCGCGTCGGAAGAGATCACCTCCAATTCGGTGCTGTCGTCGGGAAAGCTGATCTTCTTGGCGCTGTTGAAGGCGTCATAGATTTTCGTCGCCGGAACAAGGTGTTTCGGGTCTGCCTTGATGATGCCGCGAGCCTCTTTGAACGCGATGCCGGCCTGCTTCCGATCACTCGCAGCAAAGATGACCTCGCCGCCGGAGACTCGCTCCGGGCCGATCGTATGAAGCAGCGCTAGCGCTGCCGACAGAGACGTTTTTCGGTTCCCTTTGGCGATCAAAATCACGACGCGCGAGATGATCCGGTTGCCCGCGCTGTCGCGCGGCCCGTAGATCGCGCGGACGATACGTTCCTGCCACGGGTCCAGCTGGAATTGCTTCCGGGGCAGCGTCGATTTGGGATGCTTCAAGCGCCGGAGGAATTCGACCGCGCGCTCGCCATAGCCGAACGGGTCCGGAATGGGCGTGTCGTCGAAAATCCAATGCGGATAGGTGTCCTTAGAGGGCGAGCGGATTGTCATCGTCGCCTTCGTTGTCGTTCTCTCGCACGGCCGGTCGCGACCGGGAAACAGGAGTCAAGCCGAGTTCGGCCGCGAGCTGGCGGGCCGTCACCATGCTCTTGTCCTGGGCGCGTAGCAGCTTCAGGTCGATCTCGGCGCGCAAGAGCGCTTCCAACTGGCGGACCCTGCCCATGGCAACGCAATAGCTCTCCAGCGAGCCCAGGTCCGCGATTGTGAGGATTCTGCGCTTTGCCAGCTCCGGCATCACGCGGCGCCATTCGGCCTTGGCGTGCTTGCTCAGCCAGGACGGCGGCTTGGTCGACGCGTCCAGCGCGTTGGCGTCAGCGGCAAGCTGTGGTTTTCTCCCCTTCATGCGGCAACCCCCTCGACAGACCCTGCAACAGACGGCAGGTTAGCGAGATGATTCAACGCTACGACCTTTTTGCCTTTTCTCTCCTGCTGTTCATCGCGCTCTTGGCGGGAGTGATGGCTCTTGCGCCGATCAGCCTCGAAGGCATTTGGCGGTGGCAAACTTTGATTGGAGGCGCCATCGGCGGCACAATTACTGGTCTCGGGCTGCTTGTGGCGACAATGAATGTGACGCGGCAATTGCGGCTGGCTGCGAGGGGAAGAGAACAGGACAGATTGGAAAAGGAGCTTCCTGGTCTGCGGGAGGCAGCGTTCTTGCTCGGACGCATTTCGGTTGCACTTGAAAGGGAGGCGAGCGGAAAGAAGCTTTTGACGGAACTTGGTGAGCGAGGCTTTGACAAAGACAGGCTGGCGGACTTTATCCCGCAAGTGGTAGATGCACTGCCTACCACCCCGGACGCAACAAAGCGCGAGCTGGCACTCGAGTTGTTCAAGTTGCGGGCTAGTGCATCCCGAGTGATCCAGAAAGAATGGACCTTTAACGCGTCGCGAGATCACCTTACGAGAACGCCGGCCATGCACCAGGATAGGAGGGAGGCAGAAACCGCACTCACAACTTTGCACGACGAATTGGAAGATGCGCAGAAGCGGTTCACTGAGGCACTGGCTGAGTTCGAGGCTTACCGAGAAAGATTGATCGCGCTCGGAAAAAGTGAGGCCAAAAAATATCAAATCCTCCGCCGAGAACAGGAGAAACATTTGGCCCTTCCTCACTGACGGAATCATGAACCAACCCGCTCGCAGGTAACGTCCATTCCGACGCGCCGGCCGATCTCGGCGATACCCGTGATCTCATATTGCTGCCCCTCATAGAGCAGCCGGTCATTGAGGCTGAGGCTCGCGAAGTAATACATACGGAAGGTCAGCACCGCGTCGGTGGTGTGGCCGCGCTCCCCCTCCCGATCATCGGTGGCATTCTTGAGTAGTTGCGCCCGCATGGTGGCGAACGTCGTCCAGGTCTCTATTGGCGTGCCGTAGAGGTCCAGGCCGGTGGTGCGGCGCTGGATTTCAATGACGCGGTCGAGGTTGCCGGCCCTCATCCTGCCCTCGCCTTCACGATCGCGGCGACGGTGACCAGGCCATGGCTATAGGAGCCGTGCGGGTCGCGCATATAGCGGGTTTGGGTGGCCTGCATGTCGTGAACGGTGAAACCATCGATCGGCAGCACGCCATCGGCCTGGGCGTCGATCCGCAACGCGGCGACGATGGCGGAGACAGCCTCTTTGCACTGGACCAAGCCGGGCTCTTGGAACCAAACGTGCAGCGTGGCATGCGTCGTCGCGTCCCAGCGCCGAAAGATGGTCTGTCCTTCGCCGACGTAGACGGCCGGCATGATCTCTGGCCGGCCATTGGCGTCCAGGACGTGCTCAGCCTGGACCAGGGCCATCAATTCCGGGCTCGCAACAACGCGGGCGCGGATGGCCTTTTGAAGAGCAAGAGAGGGGTCAGAAATGGCCATTTCAGAAGCAAAACGCGCGGTAAGGGGCCAACAAATCCAGGAAGCCGAACGGCAGTTCCTGGGCGGTGACCCCGACCAAGCTGGCTTCCCGGTTCTGATAGAGGTGCGCCGTCATTTGCAGCACGGCTTCATTCACCGGCGCGGGAGTGCCGTCCGCGTCCACATTCGAGGCTGTATAGGCGCCAACCCACGTCTTTGCCGCCGCGAGCTTGTCGGAAAGCAACGTGTCGTCGGTTTCGATCGTGACGTTCAGGTGGGCCTTAGCTTGGTCCAGGGTGATGCCGGGCATAGTCAGAAAAACTCCAATTAGACGCTCTCTTGCGCGACCCGGAGGCACCGGTCGCGGACGATTTCTTGAGCCTTTTGACCCACCCCCCGGGTGTATGAGGCCGCAGCATTGCGGTGCGCTTCGTCGCGCTGTGCGGCCATATGCTGGTCGAGGCCATGGCGTAGCTCTGCCATCTGCTCTTCCATCTGGCGCACGAACGCGCGCACTGAGCGCGTCATCTGTCGGTGTGCGGCATGCATATCGCGCTGCCAATCGCGAAGCGCCGGCAAGGCAGCAGCGAGGGACGGCGCAAGCGTCGGCTTGGGCTTTCGGCCCTGCTTGCCAACGGGCGTCATCAAGGCCTCTTCCACGGACCAGCCCAGTTTCAGCCGCTTGGCGAGTGTGTCTGGGCTGATACCGGTGCGCTGTGCCCAATCAAAAAGCGGGCGAGCTTCACCATTGAATTCGATCAGACGCATAGGACTACTTTGACCTTTCGAGAGACTGCTTGGTGCTGTTGTGGTGATGGGTGCAGAGCGGCTGCCAGTTGCCCTTGTCCCAGAACAAGGTGCGGTCGCCACGGTGCGGCTTGACATGATCGACCACAACGGCAGGCTTGCCGCACATGGCGCAATGCGGATGTTTGTCCAGGAAGGTGCGACGGGCCTTTGACCAGCGGCTGTCATAGCCGCGATCGTTGGCGTTGGACCTGCGCTTGTCGGCTTCCTTGCGGCGTTGGTTCTGGCATGGGCAAAGATCGAAGCCGGAGACCACTCGCCCGCAAGCACAGACGCGACCACATTTGTAGGGCATTAGCGTGCCCCCAAAGAATGGACGTTGAGGTCGCCAATGGCGTTGAGCTTGTCGCGGACGCTGCCGAGACCGCCGGGCTCTTCCTCACGCTTGCCACCAAAGAGAGCCTGGAGCATTTCCATGCGGCCTTCGCGTGCGTTGAGGATTTCAGCCGGAGTTGCGCTCCATGTCGCTTCCGGCGTCCAACCAAGCCAACCGGTGCCGAGCTGGAACAGACGGGTAAAGAATTCATCGAACGGCATGGGCCTACCCGATGCCGGCTTGTCGTCGTTGGTATCAGCGCCGCTCAAGATCAGGACGAATTCGAGGAGCTGTTCGCGCGCATCCAGGATGCTGCGGATGGACGCTGCCGGAACGGTGTCACTGGTCGCGGTGATCAGGTCCATGATGGCGGTGAAACTGCCTTCGGCGACGGCTTGGTAAAGTGCCGGGAAGCCATACTTCTGCTGAAGATGGAATGCGGCCCGCAGCGTTGGCTTCAGGTCAAATGACCTGTCACCAAGCTGGAGGGTAAAATTCGCTGCGAGCCGCATGTTCATGTCCTCTTAGGTCGCGGAGACCTTGAGCTTCACGAAGCGATCAGGATGCGTCACGTCGGCGCCGACGCGCTTGCGCGCGTGGAAGCGGACTTGGCCCTTGGTCGCCAGCGTGTAGGGGTCGCGAAGGATGGAAATGCCGACGCGATCGACGATGCGGTAACCCTTGAGGTCGCCGAACATGACCGGGACGGCATTGGCCGCGATGTCGGGCATATCGACCGCTTCAACGATCGGCCGGCCCAGTAGCGTGGTCGGCGCGCCGTCCGAGATCGGGTCCAGGACCAGATAACGGCCCATGCCGTCCTTCCAAAGGCGGATAGCACCGAGCGTGTTCCGGTTCATGAGCCACACACCATTCTGGGCATGCGCGCCGGGAAGCTTGTGGAACATGCTGATCAGCACGTCGGCCGGCGTGGAGGCCGGGAAGTTGGTGGCGTTACCCGTAATGACGGTGGTGATGCCGGTTGCACTAAGCAATCCCATGGGCTGGGTCGTGCCATTGCCCTTGACGAAGTGCGTGCCCTCGCCAATGCCGAACGCCTCGCCGAATTCCGACTGAAGTTCGCCCTCGATACCGTAGGCGTTGTCTTCCAAGAGCCAGTTGGAAATGTCGGTATAGGTCGCATACTCATACGGAGTGATGCCGATCTGCTCATAGGACGGCTCGCTACCGGTGCGGTCCTCGGTTTCGCCGACGATCACAGCGGCCGGGCTGCCGGTGCGCCGGGGATACTTAACCTGACCGGCGCCGATGGTCCGGACGTTCGCATACTGACGGATTGGCGAGAACTGGCGCAGAAGCTTCAGGATCTCGTTGCCGAATTCCGGCGGGGCAATTGCAGTGTTGTTGCTGACGACGAGCGACTTCTTTTCGAGATCGTCCATCTTGTCGGCGCCGCCGCGAAGGAACGACTCGAACGCCTTGGTTTCGACCTTCGGCTCATTGTCGTTCGCCGCACGGTTGCCGGGCCGATTGACCTTGGCCTCGATGCGGTCCAGGCGCTTGGTCAGCTTGGTGTTGTCGTTGGCCGCCTTCGTTTCGAGGGCCGCCTTCAGTTCCGCCAGTTCCTTGGCGACGGAGGCAATCGGATCGTCGGCTTCGCCGGTGTCCTTGAATTCCAGTGCATTCGAAGTCTTCATCGGGTGGTCCATAGCTCCTAGGATTTCAGCGTCGCCGTGAAACGCTTGATGAGATCGGCCACGGCACGCGCCGCGTCGTCGGATTTCGTGCCGGTGACCCGGGCACGGGGATGGGCGGGGTTGCGCACGATTGACGTTTCGAACACGTCGAGCGCGGTGATGAGGCGCCGGGCGCCTTGCTTGATCGCGGTTTTGGTGCGGAAGCCGATGCTCAGGCCGCTGGCGAGCTGGCCCCGGATCATGGCGAGCACAGAACGGGCGCGCGGCCGGTCCATGTGGAGCTTGCCTTTCACCATCAGGCCTTCGTCCGTCTCTTTCACTTCCGTCCAGGTGCCGATGAGGTCGCTGGGGTCGTGGTTGAAAAGGATCGGCATGTCGGTGACAGCGATATTGAAGGCGCCCTTTTGAATGAGGTCGCCATAGCTGTCCGGGCCGGCATTGAACGGCCAAGCGATGCCGGTGATTTCACCTTCATCGCTGACGCTGAGCGTTGCTTTGACCTCTAGGCGGTCCATCACGACGCCTTGTAGCCGCTGTAAATCGCGATGGCCCGGTCAGCCGCTTGATTGACGGGTGCGGCGGAGGTGCCGCTGCGAATCTTCAGGTAGCGAATGGTCCACCAGCCGAATGAACTGAGGTGGATGGCGCGATTGGCGCCGGCCTGATACGTGACTTCGCTGCTCTCGTCCCAGAGGTCGCGATAGGTCACGCCATCTGTGCTGACCTGAAATGTAAGCCCGGCGGCGGTCCAAGTGCTCGGAAGCTCGATGCGCGACAACACATGGCCGGCCAAATCAATCGCCGGAGATAAGCTCTGCCCGCTTGGAATGATGACGTTTGCGCTGTAGTCGACGCGGGTGCCGTCGCCAGCAACCATGACAGGTAGTGCATTGGCGTCGCTGATGGGGGTGCCGGTGGCGAAAGTCACTCGATTGTTTCCTTCTCATGGGGATTGCCGAACAGCGTCCGCTCCAGGATCTTCGCGGCGAGTTCGTATGTTTCGATCAGCGGCCGGCCGTCCACATAGGCAACGATCAGCTCATGGGCACGCTTGGGTGTGATGCCGCCGCCGATCAGAGCGAGGCGGATTGTCTCGGTAAGATCGGCCTGACTGAACGATCGCGCGAACATGCGGTTGCTGAGCGCGCCGATCGGGCCGCACTGCTTCTCAAGCTCATGGATCATGGGCTTGGTCAGGTGGAACTTGTGCTCGCCGTCGCCAAAGAATGCGTCGTAGGACAGATCAGGCATTAGGCGGCCTCTTGATCGTTGGTGTTGAGCTTGCCGCCGGCATGTGCGGATGACGTATTGAAGTTTTCGAACACGTCGCCGCCCTCATAGGCCGGCAAACCAAAGCCGATCTGGCGAGCTTCATTCGGGTTAAGGATGCGCGCCGACACAGTCGCGCTCAGGGCTTGGGCACGCGCAAGCAAGTCGGCGCGGGCGAAGCCGTCGATGTTGAATTCGATGGCGAACTGATCGCGTTCTGCCGGCGTCAGAAGCTTCAGCTCTAGCTCTTGCTCGAAAGACTTGAGCCGGGGCAGCAGAGCTTGAGAGAGGAATTCTTGGCCAATCGATTCAGTGGATCGCGGCTGGGCGCGATCGACCTGCATCAGCATGTGCAACGGCACCCGGAATAGGCGCGCGATCTCCGCCACCGCATACGTTCGCATTTCCAGGAACTGGCTATCGACGGAATTGAACGTGAGGGGTTGCCAAGCGGCATCGGTTGGAAGAACGGCCGTGCCGCCGGAGTTATCCCCGCCCTGTGATGCCTGCCACGCGGCTTTCGCGGCCTTGAGCGTGACTTCTGTAACGGTGCCCTTGAGGCTCAGCACGCCAGAAGGACGCGCGGCGTTGCCGAACAGGCGCGAGGCGTGACGCTCAAGGACCAGGGCGAGCGCAATGGCGTTGCGGCCTTCGCCGACAAGGCCCTTACGTGCATCATATGCCGGCGTCGGGATATGGATCAGGTCCGCGCCGTCCATCTCTCGACCGTTGAGCTTGTAGGTCGGTTCTACATCGCTGGTATCGACGGCCACGGATTGGGTTTGCGGATCGAGCCGGATCAGTTCGGCAGGCTTGCCACCGTCAACCCGATTAATGAGCGCGAAGCCGCCATGCGGCTGCAACAGCGCGTCGGCCATGATCTGGGTGCGGAACAGCGCAGCCGGGGTCCAGCCGTTCGGCGCATCGTGCAACAGGTTGTAGAGCGGATGATCGGGAGCCTTCTCTTTGCCGCCGCCCTCAAGCTTCCGGTAGACGTGCAGAGGCAAGCTGCCGGCCGCTTCCGAAATTGAGCGCACAGCGCACGCCACCGGCGCAGAGGTCATGGAACTGGTCGGCGTCACAACCACGCCAGCAAGGGTCGGGTTCGCGCCAAAGAGGTCGAGCAGCCACGGCTCCGGCGAGGAGATGCCGGAGGAGGTCTTGGTCTCGATACCGAGAATCGATTTGAGGCGGGAGGCGATCGACAAAGGAGCAACACAGAGCGTTTGGCCCGCTGGTTAGGCGAGCGATTGAACGGATTCTCTGTGTGCTGTGCGGCGCGTAGCGCGATCGAATATTGCGCGAACTTGCCTTAGATCGACATAACCTTGCGGGATAATTGTGGCGACAATGTGCCCTCTACCCCGGCAAACTGTCTCGACTGACTGTTACGAATTGCACCATTTTCGTTTGGTTGAATTCGCCTAGGCTCTTGATTTTATTACGTTATTTCAAATATGGTCGGGGCAGCTGGATTCGAACCAACGACCTGCAGTACCCAAAACTGCCGCGCTACCAGGCTGCGCTATACCCCGAATGTCCGGCGAGCCCCGTCGATACACGCTTCCCAAAGCGCCAGCAAGCCTCCCAACGGCACTGGCAAGCTTCCCAAAAGACCGCCAGGACGGGGCAAATAGCCCTGCCAATAGGCCCCTGGCCCGCCTACTTGCTGCCGAACAGCGGGTGGCCGACGCGGTCGCCGGCGCGGATCCCATATTTTTGCGCCGTCCCCGCCACCACCTCCAGAACAGCCCGCGCGGGCCCCTTGGATGAGATGATCTTTGTCGACATCGGCTCGGTATTTTCGGCGATGCGCAGGATACGGCCGTCGGCGCGAATGAAGATCATGTCGAGCGAGACGTAGGTGTTCTTCATCCACATCGACACCTCCTGCTCGGGATTGAAGTCGAACAGCATGCCTTTGCCGTCCGCCAGTTCTTTCCGGTACATCAGGCCGGTCTGCTTCTCTTCCTCCGTCGTCGCAATTTCGACCGAGAACACCTGCACGCCGTTCCTGGTGACGATCTCGAGCGGCTGGAAGCTGGCAGCGCGGACGGGCGCGCTCGCGACAGCGCAGCTGGCGATGACGAGGATGGCGGTGAGCCAGCCCTTCGCAACGGCAAAGACGGCCTTTCGATCGAAATTCATGGATGGCTCTCGAGGCGTGGGACTGGACCAGTCCTTACGTGGCGGTCGCCGGAAAAGCCAGAGGCGCGCCGGCCAGCCAGCACGCCTCTGCTCACGATCGCGGGAATTGGATCAGTGGGACGAGACCGGCGATCCCGTCTCGGGATGGATCTCGGCCGCCATCATGCCTTTGGAGCCGGGCCCGAAGCGGACCAGGACATACTGGCCGGGCCGCAACTCGGTCATGCCGAAGCGGCGCAGCGTCTCCATGTGCACGAAGATGTCAGGCGTACCCTCGCCGCAGGTCAGAAAGCCGAAACCGCGCAGCCGGTTGAACCACTTGACCTGGGCCCGCTCCAGTCCGCTGGTCGCCGTCACCGTGACATGGGTGCGTGGCGGCAGCATCTGTGCCGGATGGATCGCAGTCGACTCGTCCATCGAGACGACGCGGAACGCCTGGTAGCCCTTGGCCCGTTGGATGCACTCGACGACGATGCGGGCGCCCTCGTAGGCGGTCTGGAAGCCGTCGCGCCTAAGCACGGTAACGTGCAGGAGCACGTCGGGCCAGCCATTGTCGGGAACGATGAAGCCGTAGCCCTTTGATGCGTCGAACCATTTGATGACGCCGTGAACCTCGACGAGGTTGGCGCTGCTCTCACCAAGTCCGGTGAACGGACTGAGTGCGCTGTCGCGACCGCCACCGCCGTGTTCGCCCACCGCGGGAACTCCGACCTTCTTGGACTCAAATCCGTCCGACGACCCCATAACCCCGGACCCCACACATGCCATGCAACCCGCCTGAATGGCGGCGCCGAATCACGCGTCTTTAGAGAATCTTCTCAACTCGACGCGACGCGAATCTTTCGACTCAAAAGATAACACTCCCGGTTGCGACGCATAGACAAAAAAGAGATTCGCCGGAACCTATGAACAGCTTGCACAGCCGCGAATCAAATTGCTGCCTCAATTTCCGACAAAGGGCCCGAGCGTTTCGCCGATGTCATGGCGGATCACGAGGTCGGCGATGTCGTCCTGCTCGGTAGGCTCGCGATTGACGATCACCAGGCGCGCACCTGATTCCTTCGCCATCATCGGAAAGCCAGCGGCCGGCCACACCACCAGCGAGGAACCGATCGCGATGAAGAGGTCGCAGGCTTGCGACAGCGCGGTCGCGCGCTGCATTTCGTCCTCGGGCATCATCTGGCCGAAGGAGATCGTGGCGGTCTTCACCGGCTCGTCGCATACGGTACAGTTGGGTGCGGCGCCCTCCGCGTCCATGCGGCGCTTCACCCAGTCGAGCGGATAGGCCTGACCGCATCCGATGCAGCGCGCATACGTGGTGTTGCCGTGAAGTTCGATGACGTGGTCGCTCGCGACGCCGGAGGCCTGGTGCAGATTGTCGATGTTCTGGGTGATGATCGCGGGAACCTTGCCCGCACGGTAGAGCGAGGCGAGCGCGCGATGGCCGCGACCGGGCCTCGCCGCCGCAAACACCTCCTCCATCGCGAAGCGCCGGCGCCAGGATTCGTCGCGCGCCTCCCGGCTGGCGACGAACTCGTCGAATGGGATCGGGCGGTAGCGCGTCCAAATTCCGCCCGGCGAGCGGAAGTCGGGGATGCCGCATTCGGTCGAGATGCCGGCGCCGGTGAACGGCACGATCCGTTTGGCTTCGGCGATCATGTCGCCGAGACGCTCGACGCCGCTGCGAAGATCCGATGCAATCAACGCGGCCTCCCGTTTTGCTTTGCCGATTGGCTTGGCTGATCAGTTTTGCTGATTTGTTTTTGCGCTAGCTGCAACATGTGCAAGCGACAAGATTATTGACGCTGTTATCCACTGCCGCGCAAGACGCGGTCGGCAATTTTTTCCGACCCTCGCTTATCACAATCCTGCAATGCCTCCTCCCCATTGACGCCCCAATCAGAAGCGCCAATGCATATGTTGATGCGACTCAATGTGATTGCGGCGGCAGTGCTTGGGTTCAGTAGGACACATACTCACGTGCAGAGGGGATTTGAAATGACCGAGGACGAACAGCGTAAAATCCGCGAACGCGAAGAGATCGCCGCCCGTGTCGCCGCCTTCCGTGCCACCCAGGAAAAATTCAAACGCGAGCGGGACGAGTATTTCGTGTCGACGCTCGACAACGCGCGCAAGGTGGAACGGCCCTCGCTCTGGCCGTAACGACACCAGATCACCAGGCATGAAAAGAGCCCGGAGCGTTGCTCCGGGCTCTTTCGTTTGTTCAGCCGTTACCAGTGACGGTAATAATGGTGGCGGCGGTAGTACGGTCCATCGCCGTAATAGGCGTAGGGACCAGGGCCGTAAGCGTAGGCGGGGCGGCCATAGTAGCCATACCCCGGGCCGTAGCCGTAGCCATAAGGATGGGACGCGGCGACAGCGCCCGCAGTGATGGCGCCGGCGGCGAGGCCGAATGCGAGGCCCGGACCGATGCCGCGACCGCGCGCCTCAGCGGGCGCAGGCGCCGCGACCGCGGTCACGCCGACGGCCGCAACGGTAGCCAGAACTGCCAGTGTCTTCCTGATCATAAATGTCCTCCTTCGTATCTCGCACAGACAACGCCGGCGCGTTGCGATGGTTGCGCGCAAGCCTGTGGAACCGAGCTCGGAATAAATCCGGCCACGCATGGAACAGGCGTGCCTTCCGCGAATTGTTTGTTGAAGTGCGGAAGCCTCTGCCGTCGGGTTGAGGCAACAGCACAAAGACCCCGTCAGCATCACAAATGCTGGCGGGGTTTTCAGTTTTACGACAGCAAATTGGCAACGCACCACCATTGCTGCCAGCGGGGAGCGCCTAGGAGGATGAAGTGCCGATATCCAGATTGCTGGCCCGTATCCGCAGGCTCGTTCCCAGATCCGGCGATCAGCATTACGACGAGATCGTCCGCAGTTTCGGTGTCGGCACGCTGCGCCCGCCGCCGACGCCGATGAGCGACGGCGAACTGGCGCGGGCGATTGCCGAGTTCCTCAAGGAACAGCCGTCCAGCGAGTCCGTAGGGGCCCTCGGCCGGCGGCTCGACCCCACCACCCCGCTTTGAGGCGCGGGTCCGTCCTGTCCGGGAACATGCGCTTCGCGCGCACGTTGGCGTAGCCTTCAAGGAGAAAAGAGGCCGACATGCCCGTCTGGCTCGAAGTCTTGCTCAACCTGTCCGGCTATGCCGGTTTCGTGGCGCTCGCCTCACGCGGCCCCGCGTGCCCCGGCAGTTCCGCCGACCATCAGATCTCTGGCGGCGACCGCTAATTCGCGTGCGACGCCTGGCCCGCCGTGCGCATCAGCCTGTCGGCCTTGACCGCGACACGCGTGTCCTCGAGCTGTGGCCGCAGCGAGACGCTGATCACCACGAAAGCCAGACAGAAGAGCGTGCCGACGATGGCGACGCGCCGATAAGTGTGGCGGTCGCCCTGATAAAAGCTCGGTTCTGAAAAAGGCGTCATGAATTCGTTCTTGGCAAAGTTGCTTCCAGTCTTCGCCAAACACACCTATCCCAAGCAGCGGCAAGCGCAACGCGATTGGGCTTTTAACCTAACCGAATAGGGTTATCGGCTTCGCGGCAAGCTTACGTTAGGAGTTCGCGGAAGCGTCTTCAGGACCCGCCATGCCGCTTCAAGCTCGCGCGATGCGGAGGCTGTGGATCTGTGGATCCGCCGTCCGGCTTTGTTCCAGCTTCACCTGCCTTTCGTTCTCGAAGAACGAATCGGAATCGCAGAAATCGGCGCGAGGCAAGTCTTAAGACTTCGTTTGCACACGAACGAGCGCCGTCGCCAACGATCGCGCGCTCACATCGCGTCTTCGGATTTCGACCGCGGTGGCACCTGCGGCACCGATGGCCTGTCTTTGCGCAAGCGCGGGTGCCGGTCGCACTAAAAAACTTTTGCGATCTCGGCGAACATCTCGAGCAATCAGCACGCATCCATGTCGCGTCTCGCTCGCCTCATCTCGTAGCGAGGGACAGGCGGACGGGACTGTGCGAAGCATCACGCCGGCTTGGTCAGGAAGGGCGTGTCCCGCATCGACACAGAAGCCACGGCTTGTTCTGCATCCGACTCCATTTCGTTCGCAAGGAACGAATCGGAGTCGAGAAATCAGCGAAAATCGATTCCTAACGACCGGTGAAGGCGGACGCGATTGCCTGTTGTCATCGACATAGCGCGACGCTCATCACGCCGCTCGCTTCGCCGTGTCCTTCGATAGATCCTTCTCCGAAAAGCATTCGAGGATCTGGATGCGGAGTTCTTCCGCGGCCGGCCCATCGAGCTTCCTGAGCTGATTCCAGAGCCTGATTACTTCGCGTTGTTTCTCGACAGTCATGGGCACCTCCAAAACAATGTCGCGGCCAAAAGAGATGCGCACTAGAACAAAATAGGAACAAAAAGTCCATCCCCCTCCTCGCGAAATTCGCCGGGCAGATCGCCTTGAGCCTTCCGCGCGCCCGCGGTTGGCTTTTTAGGTTTCAACCTTAAGTTCGACTCACGGCGCGGCGGCCAGGCGCTGAAATCCCATCGCCGCCAGCCAAGAAGACCCCGTGCGAAAGCGCGGGGGGTTTTCTTTTGGGGAACGCGCCATCGCCCTCCCCGTTAGTCATTCCGGAGCGAGGGACCGTGACCAGAAAATACTACGCCGTCGAGGTGGTGCGTCAGATCGAGGAGACCGTGGAGATCATGGTCGAAGCGCCGGACCAGACCGCCGCACATGATGCAGCGCTCGCGCACCTGAAGGCGCGCGGCTCCGAATATCAGTGGCTCAATCCCAAATGCGATCTCGTCGTCTGGCGCGAGCGTCAGGTCGATACGCCGGCGATCATCGACGTATCCGTGTCGCCGGACTAGCGGCCGGAACGAATTTTCCCGGCCTGCGTTGTCAGGCCGAATTCTGTGGTGCTGGCGGAATGTCGCGACGCGGCCGACCAGCTTGAAGAGCCCCGGTCCCCAAGTCCGGGGTTTTTCTTTGAGGCGGCCGCCATCCAAGCAATGGCCCGAACAGCAAAACAGCCACCGGGCGTTACGCCGGGTGGCTGCTTTGAGAATTGTCGACGCTCGCTTCTGTCCGCCTCTTAGACCAGCGCAGTCAGACCGGCAGATTGTCGGTCATGCCGGGCGGCACCTCGCCTTGCTTGGTCCGCTCGGCGAGAAGCTCCTTTTCAGCCTCGTACCAGAAGGTGTCCATCGTGCCCGCGGGCTCGCCGGCCTCCTTCCAGAGGTGATAGGCCCGGTTTCGAATCTCTTCTTCGCTGAGACCAGTCATGTGATTTCTCCCTTTCGGAAGCAAAGCCTGACGACGCCCTAGAGTTCCTTAAGAGAGTTCCTTATTGGTTCAGCACAAGCAAGCAGTCATTGCGGCACTCCGAAAAAGAAGCCACCGCAACGAAAACGCGAGCCCTTAGACGGAGTCCTTGGCCACCTTCAGCGGCGAGGCCTTCACCGACTTGCTCGCCGGCTTCGCGGCGAACTGCATCGGCTCCTTGGTGAAGGGGTTGACGCCCATGCGGGCTTCGGTCGCCGGCTTGTTCACCACCGACATCTTCACGAAGCCGGGAATGACGAACTCGCCGGACTCGTTGAGCTCCTTGTAGCCGACCGTCGCCATGTACTCGATGACCGACTTCACGTCGTTCTTCGACAGCTGCGTGCCCTCGGCAATTGCATCGATCAACTGAGTCTTGGTCATCTTCGCCATGTCTGAATTTCCTTCTGTGCGCGCGAGCAGGCTTTGCTCAGGACGCGGTCCAACCGCGCAACGCGCTTCTGATTCATGCCAACTTTCATGAAGTGACGGGGCTTAGAACCCATCGACGCCCAAAACGCAAGCAGGGGGTTCTGCGGAGGGCCGGACGGCATGGGAAAGATGCCGCAGCCTGCGCCCTTTTCGCGTTGAACCATTTTCTCCCTGAAGCGTCTAACTCTTTGAAGTCCCCAAGCTTCACCCCCATCAGAGAGCCCCGCTTCCCCCAGGCGGGGCTTTCGCCTTTTCGGGGACCGGGCCGCGCAATGCCGATCAGGCTGGCCCCCGAGGTCTGCGCCCGGGCCACGCCGGTGACCGTCACAAGGCAGGTTCTCTTTTCCGGCCATCTCCTGCATAATGCGGCATGGCAAAAACAAAAGTGACCTTCAAAACCGTCCGCATTGCAGACAACGACTGGAAAATCCTGGCGGATTACCCGGACAGCGAACAGCGCGAGATCAAGGGCTTCACCAGCAAGGCAGATGCCGACGACTGGATCAACGGCGACCGCAAGATCGCGTGGCTCCGCTCCCAGGGATACGCCAAGTAAAGCGCGCATAAGTCACGCGCGCATCGTGTGACGCCCTTAGGGGTATGAGGCGCGCTTCGTCCCTCCCCGTTCCAGACGTTCTTTCCGTGCCGGCGCATTGCCGAGCAGGCGGCAATGCTCGCTTGTCTATCGCCTCGCGAGGGCGCCTGGTCGATAAACCTGTGACCGGGCATGCGCCGTTGAGACTTCGGTAACCTAACGCCTCCAAGCTCCTCTCAGTATCGTTGCGTTGGAGTAACCCACAGTGCTGGATTTTAACGAGCTGCGTGAACTCGCGGCCGATGTTCGCGTGTTCGTCGAAATTGCCGAAGACAAGGCCGAAGCGCTTCGCGCCGTCATCACCGCCTATGACGTGGTGCTCGCAATCTTCCCGACCGGAGAGGGCATGGGCCTTCACGTCATCAAGGGCGGCGAGATCCTGGACAGGATCTCGAAATCACGAACCCATACGAGCTACAGCCACACGGCCATTGCGGTTCCCGACCTGGAGCATGCGGAAGTGCTCAAGCACCTGACGGGCCCGGCCGACCAGCGGCTTGCGGCTTAGAGCGTTTTCAAGCGAAATCGATCGCGGTTCGCGCGCAGACGAGAATTTTTGCACTCCGGAACACCCTGTTCTAGGAACACGGCTTCTGCGCTCCCGTTGGCCCACACAACCAACCAGGAGTTTGAGATGAAGAAGTTCATCATTGCGACCGCCGCCCTCAGCCTCATGTGCGGCTCTGCCCTTGCGCAGAACCAGACGGGCCCCGCCGCGCAGACCGACAACATGCAGAAGCCCGGCATGACCAACACGGACAAGGGCACCATGACCAAGGGCACGACCGGCATGAGCCATGACGGCATGGGCAAGGGCGGAATGGTGAAGCCCGACGCCTCCGGCCAGGGCGGCTCCGGCCCCGGCAGCGACCAGGGCGGCACCAAGACCCGCAGCAACATGAAGTAAGCCGGTTTCCTGTACGGCTGCTCCCCGGCCGCGTCGCTTCCCACAAGGCGGCGCGGCCATTTCATGACAAGGGTCTTTCATGACAAGGGTCTTTTTGGAACCTGTCGCGAATGCACGCCTCACAATCGTGCGCGCACCGGAACGGTCAGCTCTCGCCGCGAGTTGCCCCATCTCCAGCAAGGGAGATCGTCATGAGCGTTGAAGGCAAAGTGAAGGAAGGCGCCGGGTTCATCAAAGAAGAGATGAACGAACACGGCAAGTCCCCCGAGAGCCAGAAGAAGGCTCAGGAAGGTCGAGACCTGCGCAACGAAGGCCGGATCGAAGACGGCAAGCCGCCAAAAACGACGAAGCCCGGTACCGGTCACTAGATCGCGTTCGAAAACCCGTTTGGTGAGAGCCGCCCCTGGTCATGTCAGGGGCGGTTTTCTACGTTCATGACCAGCCGATCCGTGCCCATGCGATCTTCCGAAGCTGCGATCCTACAAGGACAGCGGGCGGTTCGAACCATGCAGGGCAATAGCTGGTAGAACGCGCCGGCTGCTGTATCGTCGGACGTTTATTATGAGGGGCTGATGAAGATTGCCATTGTTGTCGCCGGCTTGATCGTTGTTGCTGCTGCCGTTCTCGTGTCGGTACAGCCCGGCTTTCTGAAGCCTTCGTCTCTGGCACTCGTGAAGAAGTCCGACATTCTCGGCTTTTCGCCCGGCATGACATTCGACGAGACCAACAAGCTCATCACGCAACGTCGCTACCGCTGCCGTCAGCTTCGCGATTCCTACGTCCTCGAATGCGCGGTCGATGGCGCCAAGGTCACGATCTCCAGCGACGAAGTCGACCCCAAACATCCCATCCGGCGCGTCACTGCGGAGTTGAACAATCCGGGCCCAGAGGACGCGGTCGTCAAATCGATATCCGACCAGTTCAATGCCCAGCCAACCAGGGACGCTCGGGAAGGATGGATATGGACCGTCGGCCGTGGGCTGAAGCTGAGCTACGACGGCGCCGCCTTGAAGCTGGTGGACGAGGCAGAGGAAATCAGGCGGGGCAAGCAGGAAGCAAAGCGCTAGGGAGCGCGACGCCGGATGCCCGTCAGTGACGAAGCCGGTTGACGGCCCATAGCGGCAGCCACGATCCCAGCACCATGCAGATCGCAATGGCTGCGACCAGGACGTATTTCAGGGGATTCCGCGAGGACGCGAGCGAACCTTCGAGGTGAAGGTGCGGCAGCATCGCGTCCATGGCCATTCCGATCAGGGCAACCGCGACCAGCCCGCCAATGACTGAGGCGAACAAATTGACGATCCATCCCATCGCGCCGCGCTGGTTCGACCACGCCTCGTAGATCGCGACAGCCAGCACCACGAGCACAAAGACCAGCATGAAGCTCATCGAGCCGCCGACGCTCGCCTTTGACCCGAAGATTTCCACCAGCAGCATGGCCGCCACCGCGAGCAGTGTGATCGCCTTCACGACGTTCCTCTTTAGTGTCTTGGCACATAGGCCGCGAAGCCAATTCCGATGCCCGGCAGGCTTTGCAGCATGGCGGTTGGTCGCGCCGCGTTTCGCCGGGGTTCAATCGTGATAGATTTCCGCGCGGCAACTGATGAGGTGCACCCGCGCAGTTGCGGGCACTCTATCGCATCCGCGCAACTGTTCATCCGATGGATTGGGTCTCCGGGGACGACCCGATGACCGGCGCCCTGGAATCCTACCTCAAGACCCTCGCCGAGCAGGCGCACAAGCCCCTCCCCAAGGAGGATCTGACCAAGGCGGAGGCGTCAGAGCTGATCGACACGATGCGACAGAAGGCCGGGCTCGAGAAGTAAATATCTGGCATCACCGTCATTGTCAGGTCACTTCGGCGAACCGCGAATTGCCAGCTTGACGACCGTAAGGACAACGAAGGCGGGCGCCCCGTAAACGATGCCATTCACGGCCCAAGTGATGGCGACGCCCAGGAAAACGGAACTACCGACCGCTCCCCAGAAAAGGTAAGCTGCGGAGATGCCCGGCATCTCCCATGCCATCACAGCGATGGAGTAGTCGGTGAGCTGCTCCATGACGAGCAGCACCGTCGAGACGAGTGCCCCGATTGCCAGTGCGGGGATGAGAACAGATTTCATTGTCTTCAAAGGCCCAACAGCCCCATCAGTATCGGAATCATAAAAAAGGCTGCCAGGCCGAGGAGACCTCCTACGGCAACCTTCACCCAACGCCGCTGGATTTTCGGCTCGAGCCATGTCGCTAGTTTGACCCAGAGCGCATACGCCCATCCAGCAACAATCGAGCGGATCAGTGCGAACAGAAGCTCGCCTAGAATATTGGCCATGGCGGTTACCCAGTATATTTTCCTGTGCTTGACCAGCTTCTCCCAAGAAAACTGAAACTCGACCGTTCCGTACAGAGATCCTTTATGCCAGTCATTCGCCGACAGCCAAGTCACGCTGATCCGTGACTTGTTGAGGCGGCTCTTATCGAAAACTAGACCGGACTTAATCTTTCCGTCTTCGATTATTCTTCGTGCGACGGGAAGATGAACAATGTGCCTCACTGTTGCCAACTCGAGGTACGAGCCGGATAGTTTGTATTTCTCCCATTCCGAAGCTGACATTTCAGACCCGATACGACCGCTGTGTGGATGTACTACTATCACCGATTGAGGAAGTCGGAATAGCGCCGACAAAGCAAACCGAAAGCTATCCAAAACGCTTCTGCCCTCACGCACACGTGCACCCGCCCCCTGCCCTTCCCCCCAATTTCCTGCTATCTCCTACCCCCGCCGTGTCGGCCCAAAGCAAAACCCCATCCGTTCAAGGGAGCAACAACCATGCGATACCTTCACACCATGCTGCGCGTGCGCAATCTCGATGTCGCGCTGAAGTTTTACCAGGATGCGCTGGGGCTGAAGGAGGTGCGGCGGATCGAGAACGACAAGGGACGTTTCACGCTGGTGTTCCTGTGCTCGTCGGACGATCTCGAGGCGCTGAAGAAGCAGCCGCAGACGCGCGGCGCCCCGCTGGTCGAGCTCACCTGGAATTGGGACGAGGAAAAATATGGCGAGGATCGCTTCTTCGGGCATCTCGCCTATGAGGTCGACGACATCTACGCCACTTGCGAGAAGCTCATGAAGGCCGGCGTCACCATCAACCGTCCGCCGCGCGACGGCAACATGGCCTTCGTCCGCTCGCCGGATCTGCACTCGATCGAGATCTTGCAGAAGGGCGACCCGAAGCCGCCGCAGGAGCCGTGGTCGTCGATGCCCAACACCGGCCATTGGTAGGTTCGCCGCTGGAACAAGCCCGCGCCAGCAGCGTTCTCTCCCTGACAATGCAATTGGAGGAGGACGCGATGGGACGCGGAATTTTGTTGTGGATGTTGGGTGTGCCGATCCCGGTGATCATCTTGCTGTGGCTGTTCTTCGGCCGCTGATCGCCTGACCAGCTTTGCCTTGCAATGAAAGCTCCGCCTCAGGCGGGGCTTTTTGCATGCGGACCTTTTTGCATGAGAGGATCGGCGCAATCGCGCGTCGCTCGCCGCACTGGATTCCGCTATCACCAGCGCTTGCAGCCTGGATGGAGCGCACGCGTCATCCGGGACTGACGCTGCCGAAGCACCCCGGATTGCGCTTTGCTCCATCCGGGCTACGACACCAAGAAAAAGCCTGGGGAGGATGACGTGCCGGACCAAAAGCTGACGATCTGGGGCCGCGCCAATTCGGTCAACGTGCAGAAAGTGCTGTGGTGCCTCACCGAGCTTGGCCTGGCTTGCGAGCGCATCGACGCCGGCATGGCGTTCGGCAAGACCCGCGAGGCCGACTATCTCGCGATGAACCCCAATGCGCGGATCCCGACGCTGGTCGAGGGTGACTTCACGTTATGGGAATCCAATTCGATCATGCGTTATCTCTGCCTCGCGCACGGGCGCGGCACGCAAATCTATCCCGAGGCGCCGAAGCTGCGCGCCAGCGTCGACCGCTGGCTCGACTGGACGCTGTCGATGGTGCAGCCGGTCGACCGCCCGGTGTTCTGGGGTCTCGTGCGCACGCCGCCCGCCGAGCGCGACATGATCCAGCTGCAGAAGGATGCGGATGCCGCCGCCGAGGTCTGGGCCATCGCCGACCGTCTGCTCTCCACGCGTCCGTTCATGGACGGCGATGCGTTCACCCTCGCCGACATCGCGATCGGCGCCTATGCGCGGCGCTGGCTCGGCGTCGAGGGCATCACCCGGCCCGCGCAGCCGCATCTGACGCGCTGGCTCGCCGAGCTCGGCAAACGGCCCGGTTTTGCGCAATTTGTGGCACCGCCGATGTCGTGAGCGGTGACGCGGCTTAAATCTCGTTGAGAGCACGATGAATCGGCATTTCGCCGCGTGCCGCCGGAAGGTGGCGGCTACTGTGCATGGGGTTGTTTTCGCGTTTTTTTGTTAGGGCCAGCCGCGCTCGAACAGCAGCACGCAGAAAATCAGCACGAGCGTCACGGCCGCGGTGGCGAGCCGGGCGGTCCAGCTCAGGCCGCGGCCGACCCACCACAGCAGCGCGCAATACATCACGAACGGGACGATGATCTCGGGCCGCATGATGTCCGGTGGCATGGGGCCTCAGCGCCTGACCGTGGTCTCGATGCTGATCGAGCCGCCGATCTTGACGCAGGTGCCGGTGCTCTCGACCAGATGGAAGCCGCGGCCATAGGCGGCGCAGGAGCTCGCTTTCGCGCTTCCGCCGGCACCCTTCAGCGGCAAGGCCTTGCCGGCCTGTGGACGCTCAGCAGGCGGCAGACGCAAGGCTTCCGCCGCGGCCGCGGACGTCGTCAGCAATGAGATCAGGATGAGGAGCGGCGCACGCATGCGGGCCGTTCTAACCCGGACCAGCGTCGCGCGCCATCGGGGGTCGCTTCGCCCGGGGATCAGATGAACTTGATGCCGGCTGATTTGCCGCGGCGCCAAACCACCTGGCAGCTCCGCCCGGTCCGCGCATCGCGCGCGAACGCCATCCGGATCACGCCAGGAAGCTGGCTGGCATCCTCGTCCAGCGTGATCTTGGCGCCCGTGGCGGAGATGTCCTGGACCAGGCATTGCCGCGCCGCGAACCCGCCGTCGAGCGTGATCCAGGCATGCTGCGACAGCGACTTGCGTGCTGCGCGCTTCTTGGGCGGTGGCATCGGCTCAAATCTCCCAGCCCAGCGCTAGCCTAGGGAACCTAAGAAACCGTTGAATTCGCCCCGACTGATCCTGGGGCGGGATGCTATCCACCGGTGCCAAAAGACCGTTCCCGAACGGCTTGCCCAGGGCGCCAAAGGCCATTATAGGTTCGCCCGCTGCAGCCGCCGGGCATGACTCGGGCGGCCAGCGGCCGTGCCGCGAAAAGCGGCGGGGCCCTGGGTTTGCTCCCTTCGTCTATCGGTTAGGACGCCACCCTTTCACGGTGGAGAGAGCGGTTCGATTCCGCTAGGGAGCGCCATCATCCGAGCGTTTGGATGACGCGGCGAAATCTGCCGCCCCGCATGAACCTCCCTGCCCCTCGCCTCCGACCAATGTCCAGACGGAACCGGATGCAGGCCCATGGCGCAGCATAAATCTCCCTCGGACGACCAGGCCGGGATTGCCTTGCCGGCGCCGCCGCCATGGATCCACCGTACGGCGGCTTACGTGCCGGAGCGCCGCGCCAGAATGCTGGAGCACATGGCACGCGCCAGATCGCTGCCTCGGGCACCGGCTGCGTCGGAGCCTTCGCATAGGGCCGGCACGAACATTCTCGCTGACGCCTACGGCTACGCCGTCCTGTTTGGCATCATCGCGCTGCTGTTTCAGTCGCGCGTTCCGCTCTACGTTGGCGCTTTCCTCTTCTTCAGCGATGGCGAGCGCATCGAACTCGCTCTTGGAGAGATTGGCGTCCGTCTCGAGCCTGGCACGATTGGGCCCGAAATCATCAAGGCCTTCGTATCCCTGTTCGGATGGTTCGCGCTGCTGGCGTCGCTGAAAGCGTCCGTTCCCGCGTGGCTCGCGATATGGATGCTTCCGGACGCATCATGGTCCTTCCTCGCCGGAATCGCTCTTTTGTTCGCCATCGTCGAAGCATTCGCAACGCGCGCGATGCAGCATGCATTGCCGTGGTTCGGATTTGAGAGGCGACCGAGCAGCCTCGCCTGCGCGACGATCAAGCTCGTCATGGCCCTTGGCGTGCTGGCTCTGCTGGTGCTGCTCGGATGACGCGATCGTGAGGTCACGGGCCTGATAATCGCGGCGCTATGCCGCCCGTCGCGATCGGCGTATTTACCAAAAATTTACCCCTGCTCGTGAGCGCCGGTATCATTTGCTTAGAATTTGATTGCTACCGTGGAATTACGGAAAACCTCCGAAACACGATTGGCGCCCATGTCCGTCGCAGAGTTCCTCAGACAGCGTGCCGTGCAAGTCACCGTGAGCGGCAGCTACTCGCTGCCGCGCTGGTACGATTGCGAGGGCAAGCTCCGTACCTTCGCCTGCCGCACCAGCCGCGTTTCACCGTTCCGCATGATGGTCGACGTTCCCGTGGTCGGAAAGGTCGGCGAGCGCGTGACCTCCTACTTCCAGGACTTCGGCGAATTCCAGTGCACCATCAGCGCGACGCTGAAATCAGGCTTCCTGATGGAGCTCGAGATGACGCGGGCACGCCGCGCCTGGATGTCGGAAAAGCTGACCTGGCTGGAGAAGAAGCAGAAGGACGCCAGCGTCCAGGAGCTGCGGCGTGACGCGCGCTTCGTTCCGCAGGTCGCGCACACCTTCCTGACGCTCGCCGATGGCAGCACCCATGCCTGCTTCATCATCGACGTCTCCACGGCCGGTGTCGCGATTTCCTCCGAATACGATCCGCCAGTGGGAACTCCGCTTGCGGTCGGCGCTTGCGTCGGGCGCGTGATCCGCAAATTCGAAAACGGGTTTGCGGTCAAATTCGCGGAAAAGCAGTCGCGGGATGACGTCGTCCGGCTGATCGTCCGCTCGCCCATGCTGCAATCGGCCTGATCCTCCGGCCGCGCCGCCCTATGGCAGCCCCATTCCGGGGTCACTTTTTGGAGGTCCGCGCCTCGTGCCGGGCATCATCTGCAGACTTGCGATCGGGGGACCGAATGGCAGTCGAGAAAATTACAGTCGATAAGATCAGAGTGGACAAGATTACCTGGGACAGGGTCGGCCGGGTCACCGAGCCCGGACGCTACATGTACACGTTCGGCTGGCTCACCATCACCGCCGGCGATCTCGATATCTGGAAGCAATACCCGCAGGCCGCGTTCACGCTGATGGCGCAGCGTGCCGAGCCGGACGCATCCATCGGCGAGGAATTCCATCTCGGCGCCTTCGACGTCGCGCCCGACGCACCGCCGCCGATCACCACGCATTGAGACGGTCAAAGCGGGCTGCGATCGGCAGCCGTCGCAGATGGCGGGCCGCGGCAGGCCACGTGACGGGAACGCGTGGCACGGGCGTTGCTTTATCATTGCCATGAGTCACATTCCCGCCGTCGATCAGGCCTTCCTGCTGTTGCTCATCGTGCTCTGCCTCGGCACGTGCCTCATACGCGCCTTCTGGGAGCTGGAGCAGGCCCGGGCCCGCCGGATCGCGTCATCCTCCCGCGCGACGAAGCGTGACTAGGCCGGTCCGCCAGGCCGTTCGTAGCCCGGACGGGGCAATCCCGGCTCTGGACTTGCCGCGGCGACACGTGCATCGTGAATCGAAGAAACCTGCACATTGCCTTGATCTGACTTGCCAATCGCGATCCGATGACGGGCCCGCGACCGTTGTCATGGGAAACGAAGTGGTTCTGTCATGCGATTGATTGCGCTCCGCATTCTACGCCTCGGCGACTGTCCTGATGAACGCAGGCTGTCACGCTTGTTAAGAGACGCGACAGCAAGCGCATGACACAAGGTCGCATCGCTGAATGTAGATAAGCGGATCAAGGGAACCTATTTTCGGCGCCGATGTACCTGATTGAAGCGTTACCCACCGTCATCGGAACGGCCGCCATCGCCCCGGCGCTGCTGATGCTGTGGCTTGTCATTGCCGCCGAGGAACGCCCGGGACCGCCGGCCCAGGTCTGGACCGCGTTCCTGCTCGGCGCGGCCAGCATTTCGCTGCTGGGCTTGGCCCGCGCCCCTTTCGCCAAGATGGTCGCGGCCCCGGACAACCCGTGGGCGGCGCTGGCCATGCATTCGATATTCGGCGTCGCGCTTCCGGAAGAAGCGGTCAAGGTGATCGCCATCGTGCTGGTCGCCTCGACGAAGCGGCGGACCTTCGCCAATCCGATGGACAGCGTGGTCTATGGCGCCGCGGTCGGCCTGGGCTTCGCCGCCTACGAGAACCTCGCCTATCTCGTCCAGCACGCCGAGATGTGGCGCTCGCTGGCAGCCTTGCGCAGCGTGCTGACCGTTCCGTTCCACGGCGCGCTCGGCATCATCGCCGGCGCCTATCTGACCATCGCGCGCGCCGGCACGGCGCTGGGTGCGAACCGCCATCACCGCGACTGGGCCCGTCTCTCCAGCCGGCTGCTGATCTTCGCAGGCCCGCTCGCCCTGCATTCGGCGTTCGACTTCCCGCTGCTCACACTCCAGCGCATGCCGGATCTCGATCCGACGCTGCGGATGTGGTTGGGCGGCGCGAGCCTGCTGATCGGCTTCAGCTCAATCGCCTTCGCCATCCGACTGGTGCGGCGCGTCGCGCGCCATCACGCGCCCCGGACCGACGTCGCGCGCGAGCGGCTCAGCCAGCTCCGCCGGATGTGGGCGCTGCTGCTTGCCGGTGGCGGCGTCGGCTTTCTCGGGCTCGCCTTCGTGCTGACCTCAATCCATCACTGGCTCATCAACCCCGAGCGCAATCTGACGCTGGCCCTGATCCCGATTGGCCTGGTCTCGATCCTGCTCGGCCTCGCCCTTCTGATCGTCACGACTGCGATCTATGTTCTCGGCCGCAACCGCATCCGCACCAGCGGCGAAGGTTTTTCGTCGGCGCACGGCGGCGGCTGAGCCGCGGGATGGCAAGCGCAGTGTGTGCGTACTAGACTAGATTGAGCACACACCTCTCGATCCGGAGCCCGCCCATGACATCGCCTGAGGAGTTTTCCCGGCTGCAATCCGCCATGAGCCGGACGGTCAAGGCACATTGGAAGGCCTTCCTGTTCGAAGGCATTCTGCTCGCGGTGCTCGGCGTTGCCGCGCTGATCCTGCCGCCGCTCGCCAGCCTTGCGATTGCGATCTTCCTCGGCTGGATGTTCCTGATCAGCGGCATCGGCGGATTGATCGCGACCTATTGGGCGCGCAGCACGCCCGGCTTCTGGTGGTCGCTGATCTCGGCCGCGCTCGCCGTGCTCGCAGGCATGCTGCTGCTGGCGCGACCGATGCAGGCCGTGCTGACGCTAACCATCGTGCTCGGCGCCTATTTCCTCGCCGAGGGCGTCGCCACCATCATGTACGCGCTGGAGCACCGCCGCGAGCCGGGTGGCCGCTGGTCGTGGCTCCTGATCTCGGGCCTCGTCGACATCGCGATCTCGTTCATGGTGATCACGGGATTGCCGAGCTCGGCGGAATGGGCGATCGGCATCCTCGTCGGCATCAACCTGCTGTTCGGCGGCGCCACCCTGATCGGCATGGCGCTGGCGGCACGCAAAAGCAACAGTTGAGGCGCCGCGTGGCCGTCACGTCTATTGGGGGGTGACAAGCCGCCGATCGCACGCTATATGACGGGCCATGATCACCCTCGTCACCAGCTATTTTTGGTACTTTAGCTACGACAGCTCGCTGGCGGCAGGAGGATCGCGCTCAATCTGAAACATTGCAGCAAACGTCCGGACAAGCCGCCAGACCTGGCGGCTTTTTTATTGGCCGGCAGGGTCTCAAAATGACAGGAGCCCGCCGTGCTGAGCACGACCGACGATCTTCGTATCCGCGAACTGAAAGAACTGAGCACGCCCGAAGAGGTGATGCGGGAAGTCCCGCGCACGCTCACCGCGACGCGCGTGGTGATGGCCGCACGCAACGCCATCCATGCGATCCTCAATGGCCAGGACGACCGGCTTCTGGTCGTGGTCGGCCCGTGCTCGGTGCATGATCCCAGGGCTGCGCTCGAATACGCCGAGCGCCTCGCGAGCTTGCGCGAAGAGCTTGCCGACCAACTCGAGATCGTGATGCGGGTTTATTTCGAGAAGCCGCGCACCACGGTCGGCTGGAAGGGCCTGATCAACGATCCTGATCTGGACGGCAGCTTCGACATCAACAAGGGCCTGCGGCTGGCGCGCAACGTGCTCTCGGCGGTGAATAATCTCGGCCTGCCCGCCGGCACCGAATTCCTCGACATGACGACGCCGCAGTACATTGCGGACCTCGTGTCCTGGGCCGCGATCGGCGCGCGCACGACCGAAAGCCAGATCCATCGCGAGCTGGCCTCAGGGCTGTCCTGCCCGGTCGGATTCAAGAACGGCACCGACGGCAATGTGCGGATCGCGGCGGACGCGGTGAAGTCGGCCTCGAATCCGCATCATTTCATGGCGGTGACCAAGCTCGGCCGCTCGGCGATCGCCTCAACCGCGGGCAATGAGGATTGTCACATCATCCTGCGCGGCGGCAGCAAGCCGAACTACGATGCGGCAAGCGTCGCAGCGGCCTGCAACGATCTGGCGAAAGCGAGCGTCGCACCGCTCGTGATGGTGGATGCGAGCCACGCCAATTCGAGCAAGAAGCCGGAAAACCAGCCGCTCGTGACGGCCGACATCGCCAAGCAGATTTCCGGCGGCGAGAACCGCATTGTGGGGGTGATGGTCGAAAGCAACCTCGTCGCCGGACGCCAGGACGTGGTGGCGGGCAAGCCGCTCATTTATGGCCAGAGCATCACGGACGGATGCATCGACTGGGCGACCACGGCAACCGTGCTCAAGCATCTCGCTGACGCGGTCGAGATCCGGCGCAACACCAAGGGCGCAGGGCTGCACGAGCGCTCCGCCTGACCGAACGATCGCGGGCGGGGTGAGGCTGTCGCACCCTGCCCGCTTTCCCGGCCCTAGCAGCCGCGGCAGATGCTCTTGATCTTCTTGTCGAGCGCCTGATTTTCCTTGCTGAGGGGATCGTTCGGGTCGCTCAGGTTCTTTTCGCTGGGCACATCGGCGACACGCGGCTGGCGATGGCCCACAGGTGCCAACGGCGTAGATCCGGAGGTCGCGCCCCCGGCTGTCGATCCCTTGGGGCTGCCGGTCTGCGCAACCGCCGCGCCGCCGAGCAAGACCACGAGCGATACTGCCACCATGATCTTCTTCATGTCTCTCCCTCCATTCCTCAAGCCGGCATCTCCATCACCACCATTCAGGTCTCGGGCGGATAGAGGTGAACGTCGCCGCAATAATCCACGATACGATAGCGCGTTTCTTGATCTGCATCACGCGCATCAGGTGCGGTATTTTGCATCGGCAACACGTAATTCGGCCCCACCGGCGACTTGCCGGCGCCGCCGGGAATGTCGATGACATAGTCGGGCTGACACAGTCCCGACACCCGTCCGCGCAGCTGCCGCATCAAATCCTGCCCCTCGGCGAGTGTCGTTCGCAGATGCGCCGTGCCGGGCGCGAGATCGCCGTGATGCAGGTAATAAGGCTTGATCCGGCATTCGACGAAAGCTCTCATCAAATCCGACAGGGCGGCCAAATTGTCATTGACGCCGCGCAACAGCACAGACTGGCTCACCATGGGAATTCCGGCATCGACCAGCCGCGCGCAGGCGGCACGCGCCGGCCCCGCCAGTTCGCGCGCATGGTTGGCATGCAGCGCCACCCAGGTGGTGGCGCCTTCGGCCTTAAGCGCAGCAACCATCTCGTCGCTGATGCGCGCGGGCTCGGCCACCGGCACGCGGGTGTGAAGGCGGATGATCTTGACGTGATCGATGCCGGCAAGATCCGCCATGATCTCGCTCATCCGCCGCGGTGACAGCATCAGGGGATCGCCCCCCGTCAGGATCACCTCCCAGATCTCGCTGTGCGCGCGGATATAGTCGATCGCCGCGCGATAGGCGCCGTCCGAGAGCGCGTTCTCCTTGCCCGGTCCGACCATCTCGCGGCGGAAGCAGAAGCGGCAATAGACCGCGCAGACGTGAACGAGCTTGAACAGCACACGGTCGGGATAGCGATGCACGATCCCGGGAACCGGCGAGTGCGCATGATCGCCGATCGGATCTGCGTTCTCGCCCGGCTGCATCTCGAGCTCCGCGGTAGTCGGAACGAATTGCCGCGCGATGGGATCGTCGGGATCGGACCTGTCGATCAGATCGACCAGCGCCGGCGTGATCGCGACCGCATAGCGTGCGGCAACGCGATCGAGTGCCGGCAGCGCTGTGGCCGGCGCCAGTTGCTCGGCCACAAGTTCGGCCGGCTCGCGCAATGTGCGTGCAAGATTGCTCTTCGTCATGTCTCGCTTAAGGTTTCATTTGCAGGCGGCGTCCACACTACCTGATCAATTCGCGACGCGCCGCTCGCCAGCATCACCAGCCGGTCGAAGCCGAGCGCGACGCCGCTCGCCTCCGGCATCGCCGCGACCGCGGCCAGAAAGTCATCGTCCAGCGGATAGGCTTCGCCGTAGCGGCGCTGCTTCTCCGCCATGGATTGCGTGAAGCGCTTGCGCTGCTCCTCGGTGTCGGTCAGTTCGCCAAAACCGTTGGCGAGCTCGACACCGCAGGCATAGACCTCGAACCGCTCGGCAACGCGGGGATCGCCCGCCTTCACGCGCGCCAGTGCCGCCTCTGGAGATGGGTATTCGAACAGAATGGTCAAACGCCCCTGCCCCAGATGCGGCTCGACATGCTCGACCAGAACCTTGCTGAAGATGTCGGACCAGGTGTCGTCCTCGGCCACACGGACGTTGCCGGCAGCTGCCCGGGCGAGCGCGGCGCGGTCGCCCTCGCCGCCGGAAATGGTCGCAAGCAGGTCGATTCCCGCAAACTGCTGGAAGGCGCCCGCGACCGTCACAAGCTCAGGTTCGGCGAATGGATCGGCGGTCCTGCCGCGGAAGGCGAAGGTGCCGATACCGGTTGCCTGGGCCGCGCGGGCGATGAGGACGACGCAGTCGGCCATGATGGCGTCATAGGGGGCGCCTGCCCGGTACCATTCCAGCATGGTGAATTCGGGCAAATGCAGGTCGCCGCGCTCGCGGTCCCGGAACACCCGGGCGAACTCGAAAATCCGGGTCTCCCCGGCCGCCAGCAGCTTCTTGCAGGCGAATTCCGGCGAGGTCCGCAAATATCGGCTCACACGGCTGCCGTCGGGGCGCATGATCTCCGTCCGGGGGGCATGCAGGTGGGTCTCGTTGCCTGGGGAGACCTGGAGAACGGAGGTTTCGACCTCGACGAAGCCCTGCTCGGCGAAAAATCCCCGTAGAGCCCCGGTGATGGCTCCCCTGGCCTGCAGGAAGGGCCGGCGGTCGAGATGCCGGGATGGGGACCAGAACGGCGACATTGGCTTGTCCCCAGCCATCAACCGGCCGTCCCGCAGGCCAGCAAAATGCTGGCATCCAACGGCAAAACCAGTATGTTGCGGCCCGAAACGGGTGCCGCGGTCTGATTTGGGGCCCCAGGTCCCCCATCAATTTGACCACGTCCTGGCCCGAGCCGGGCCAAGCAAGCAGGAAATACAGCTTTGAGAGTCATCGCCAGTTCTATTCGCAAGGGCAACGTGATCGAGCAAGACGGCAAGCTATATGTCGTCGTGACCGCCGAGAACATCCATCCCGGCAAGGGCACCCCGGTCAGCCAGATCGAAATGCGCCGAATCTCGGACGGGGTAAAGATCTCCGAGCGCTACAAGACCACCGACCAGGTCGAGAAGGCCACGATCGAAGAGCGCAACTACACCTTCCTGTATGAAGATGGTGACGGCTATCACTTCATGAACCCGGAGACCTATGACCAGGTCCAGGTGTCCAAGGACGTGATCGGCGACGCCGCGGCCTATCTTCAGGAGAGCATGACGGTCAAGTTGTCGCTGCACGGCTCCAATCCGGTATCGATCGCCCTGCCGCAGCGCGTGACGCTGGAAGTGGTCGAGACCGAGCCCGTGACCAAGGGCCAGACCGCCTCCTCGTCCTACAAGCCCGCTGTGCTCTCGAACGGCGTTCGCACCACGGTGCCGCCGCACATCGCAGTCGGCACCCGAATCGTCGTGATGACCGAAGACGGCTCCTACTCCGAGCGCGCCAAGGACTGACGAGGCCAAAGCGAGCGCAACAGGTGCCGCCGGGGGGCGAGACAGTGGTTTGGAAAGGTTTCCGCTTCGTCTCGCAAGTTCTGGCGTCGCTTTCGCTCCTTATTGCCTCTCCGCTGGCTGCGGATGAATTCCGCAGCCCCTCGCTCACGGCGTTGCGCGTCGATTGGCGCGCGGCGCTCGACCAGCTCCGCACCGAAATCAACGTCCATCCCCGGACCGCCCAGGATTTCATCTTCGCACCCCGTCGTTCGGTGCCGCGCTACGATCCGCGCGCGATGCCGGCGCTGGTTCAGCTCAATGCGATCTCCTCGCAATTCTTCACCGGCATCGCTCGCAGCTCCGTGCCCGTGTTGCTGCCGTTCGACGCTGCTGCGTATTTCGAAGCACGACGCAATGGCGCGCCGGCGACCGTCGCGCTCTCGCGCTACCAGGCCGACTTCAATTCCGTCGACCTGTTCGATGCCGGGCCCGCCGGCTACAGCGCGACCTTTTCGTTCGAGCCTGGTACCGGCGACGGCATGCCGAGCCGGGTCTTCGCAAGGCCGGTCGAGGTGCAGATCACGGGCTCGGCGCTCGTCTATGACATTGCCGATCCCTCGGGCGGCAAGGGCGAGCCGGTCAAACCGCTCGCAGCGCTCTACCCCGACCTGCGCAAGTTCATCCGGGAAGGCTATGTGCGCTACGCTTTCACCCGTTTCGGCGTCGCCTATGTGGTGTCGATCCAATGCCTCGACAGCGTCGCCAAGCCGCGGCGGCTTGCCTGCAAGGAGGCCTATCCAGTCGCCGAGCGCTTCCTGAAGGCGCTGCGCCTGGCCGGCGGCCAGCGCATGCGGCCGCTGACGGACATCGCTTCCAACATTCTCGATCGTCCCGCGGCACGTTCCCCTGATTTCACCTACCGGCCGAGCGGCGACATCATCCCGAACACCGGCTATCGCAAGCAGGGCGGCCATCCCGACGTGATGGCCTACGCCCAGATCCGCTTTCCTCTCGAGAAGGCGCCCGCGTTCGTACACTCGCAATCCTATGCCAAGCGCGACAAGATGGAGAGCACGACCGCTTACCCCTGGCGCGACAATTTCTGCGAATCCCGCAGTTTCGAGGTCTGGCAATGCGGCGGCGGTTATGGCCATCAGGGCGAGGACATCCGCGCGGCCGAGTGCCCACCGCCCGGTGACGGCCGCCAAGCCTGCGATCCCAGGCAGCGCGCCGTCGTCGCCGTGCGCGATGCGAGGGTCATACGCGCTTCCAAGGACCAGGCCGTGACGCTGCAAATCAACAGCAGGACCGAGCACATCCGTTTCCGCTACATGCATATGAACCCGCAGGCGCTGAACGCCGATGGCCTGCTCAATGGCCGCATCGTATCGGAGGGCGAGAAGATCGGCGTGGTCTCGAATTATCTCGACCATCCCGCCGGCACCTCGATGCACCTGCATTTCGACGTCCAGGTGTTCACCCGCGACGGCTGGATCTGGGTCAGTCCATACGTCACGCTGGTCTCGGCGTACGAGCGCCTGATCCGCGCCCGGGGCCGCGAGGTCGGCCCGGAGATCGCCGGCACGCCACAGCCCGTGGCGCATGCGCTGCCGGAGGACGTGCTCAAGCCGGACCTGCGCGAGGGATCGGGCGGCGAGGAGAATTGACGGCTTGCTCCTTCCAATGCCAGGCAGCGCAAAAGCGTGTTGTCGCACACGCCGCCCGCTGGAAGGCCGAAGGAACTGGGTTGATGAGTGTCGGACTGATTGGTCTTCTCGACGATATCGCAGCGATCGCAAAGGTGGCGGCAGCCTCGCTCGATGATGTCGCGGGCCAGACGGCCAAGGCGGGAGCAAAGGCGGCTGGCGTGGTCATCGATGATGCAGCCGTCACGCCCAACTACGTGCTCGGCTTTGCCTCGAAACGCGAACTGCCGATCGTAGGCAAGATTGCGGTTGGGTCGCTCCGCAACAAATTGCTGATCCTGCTGCCCATCGCTTTGTTGCTTGGTTATTTCCTTCCCGCCGCAGTCACGCCGCTGCTCATGCTGGGCGGCGCCTTTCTCTGCTACGAGGGGGCCGAGAAGGTGCTTGAGGCCGTGATGCCGCATCATGCGCACGACCACGAAACTCAGCGCCAGGCGACGGCATCGAATGCACGGTCGCTTGAGGACGAGAAGGTCGCGAGCGCCATTAAGACGGATTTCATCCTGTCAGCGGAGATCATGGCGATCACGCTGGCAGCCGTCCCGGCGGGCAACATCTGGACGCAGGCGCTCGTGCTGGCGCTCGTCGCCATTTTCATCACAGTTGGTGTCTATGGCGTGGTCGCCTTGATCGTGAAGGCGGACGATGTCGGCCTGGCCCTTGCGCGGTATAGCGGCGCCTCAGTCATTGGCGGCGCAACCCGCTTGCTTGGACGCGCGCTCGTCCGCGGCATGCCGGCCATCCTTGCGGTGCTGAGCACGATCGGCACCGCCGCCATGATCTGGGTCGGCGGCGGCATCATCCTGCACGGCATCGAACAATATGGCCCACCAGTGATCGGCCATACGGTCCATGCCGCGGCCGAGGCCGCCGCGCATTTCCTTCCCTCCATTGCCGGCATCGTCGAATGGTCGGTCGAGGCAGCCATCTCGGGCGTCGTTGGCCTCGTTGTCGGCGCGGTTGCGATACCGGCCGTCACATACGGTCTTGCGCCGCTATGGAAACGTCTGAAGCGATCGCAGCCGACCTGAACAAAAGCGGCTTCGGATTGTGAGTGCCAGCTACTCCAACAGCGTCGTGAGTTGCGCACCCTCGTCCGCCACGAAAACCGCAATCAGTTCCGCCGGCTCCGTGGTGCTGGCATTGGCCGAGACCAGATGCGTCGAGCCGGGCGGCTCAAAGAAGGACTGGCCGACGCCGAACGTCTCGACCGGGCCGCCGCCGAGCTGGGAGCGGATCTCGCCCTTAGTGATGTAGGCGGTGACGGATCCCGCGTGACGATGCGGCCGCGAGAACCCGCCGGGACCGTAGAACACGCGCACGATGGTGACGCGCTTGCCCGGTACGTTCGGCAGCGCGTATGAGCCGATCGGTTCGACCTTGTCGAGCGGCGAGCTTTCGGCGGCTGTGGCGCAGAGCGGCGAGAGTGCGCCCGATATGGTGTCCATCGTTACCGGCAGCGCCTTGCCGATTGCAAGTGCGCAGGCGAGCCCTCCGACGACGGCGATCGCCATCGAGCGCGATGGCGCCGGGCGCGGTGTGGTGGGCAAACTCATTGCTGTCATCATGATCTCCCTTCGTTACAATCAGGATGCCGCTGCATTCGCTGCGACCGGCCGCTTCGCCGGCGTCCAGCGAAACGCCGCGCCAAAACGGTTCCAGACGTTGATCGAGGCGACCGCCGAGGTCAGGTATGTCAGCTCGGTCTCCGAGAATTCTCGGCTCGCCTCGGCGTACACGTCTTCGCCGACTCCGTCAGGAAGGCAGGTCAGCGCCTCGGTCCAGGCCAGCGCGGCACGCTCGCGCGCGGAAAAGATCGGCGCCTCGCGCCAGACCACGACCAAATTGAGCTTGTCGACGGGCACGCCGATTCGCTCCGAAAGCAGGATGTGATGCTGCAGGCAGAAGGCGCAGCCGTTGATCTGCGATGCCCGCAGCTTGACCAGCTCAAGAAGCTGCTTGTCGAGGCCGGCCTTGGCCGCGACCTGGCCGAGCGCCAGCACCAGCTCATACGCATCGGGCGCGATCTTCTTGAAATCCTCGTATTCGCTGCGGGCGTGTGACATTGCCGTTTACCTCGTGGTATTGTAAGAGTGCTGACACATTATAAGAGCACTTATATTATGCGCAAGCCGCCTGAAATCACGAGATCGCAACCGCAGCGGAAGGCATCCCCGGCTGCCCCGACGGTGCGCGTCCCGGCCCCAGGGGAAGGCAAGCGCGGCGAGCAAGGCTATCTCGGCTATCTGCTGCGGCAGGCCCACGCCGCAGTTCGTCTGACGATGGAGCGGTCGCTAGCCGATCTCGGGGTCACCTCCCCGCAATTCGCGGTGCTGACCATGCTCAATGCCTATCCGGGCCTCTCGGGCGCCGACGTTGCACGCCTCACCTTTCTGACGCCCCAGACCACCGGCGTCATCATCCGCAATCTCGAACGTGACGGCGCGATTGTGATGACGCCCCATCCCGTCCACGGCCGCATCCAGCAATGGACGCTGACGCCGCGCGGCGCGACGCTCTTGAAGGCGTGCCGGGAACGGGTGATTGCGTTGGAGAAGCGCCTCGCTGCCGGGCTCGATGCCAAGGCCGAAGCAAGCATTCGCCGCTGGCTCGCAGGCATCGCCGCCGATTTGCAGGAGGACTAGGCGAAGCGCGCTTGCCGCTGACCGCCCTAGTCGCCTCCTCCGTCGCCGCAGCCGCCAGCGTCCGAATCCGAGAAGTCACTGACCGCGCCGTCGCCTTGAATACCTCGCCCAAAGTTCTCCGCGATGATCATCAGGATCACGACGAACAACCCGGCGCCGAACGGCCAGGGATTGGCGCGGATGATGTCGAACAGCTCCTGCATTCACGCATTGTGCGCAGACGGAAGCAAACCGACCGCAAAGTGACAGGCTCAAAACTGGGGATATCCGCCCCTTGCAGGCGGGCCCTACCCACCCTTCAACACTTTCTTAACCTCGCCATCAGGCTAGGTCTCGCCCGCTGCGATCACTCGCACGCGGCTTTGATCGGCGTCGTTCACCAGCTCATGCGAACACACCCGGTCACAGCTTCGCTCCAGGTGCAGATCGGTTTCGGGCTGCCAGCTCAGCGTGGTCGCGAGATCGCCGGGAAAGATCTGCCATTGCGATCCGTCGTCGAGTTCGACGACATGGCTTTCCGCATGCGCGCGTATCTTCATTCCACCCCGAATCGTCGATGAGCGGACTGCGTGCTACGGAGGGGCCCCGCGGGTGGGCGGGGGCCCCCGCCCGCGGTGGGTTTAGTGTTGGTTAAAGGTGTTTGGTGGGTTTGGGCTTTAATGATAGTGGTTTTTAAACGAGGGGGGGGGGGGGGGGGGGGGCG
>NZ_JBVVPS010000006.1:244103-258148 GCF_055811355.1 Bradyrhizobium sp. WSM4873
CCCGCCGGTGTTTCTTTCTACTTTCTGGGCTCCCCCCCGCGGTTTTAAAAAAAAACCCCCCCCCCCGCCCCCCCCGGGGGCGGGGGCGGGGGGGGGGCGGGGGGGGGGGGCCGGCCCCCCCGCTCCGTCAGTCGTTATCGTGATGAATCACGGTCTTGCTGCGATTGCCGAATTCATCTTCCTTCTTGATCACCGTGGTGCGGTCGGCGGGTTCACGCTCCCTAATGACGGTGGTGCGATCGCGATCGCGGTCCCGCTCACGATATTCGTGAGACTGTCCGACCGTCACGCCGGCACCGACCGGACCAACGTGAACGCCGACTTCGTCGGCAAAAGCAGGCGCGGCGATGGCGGTGACCATGGCGGCGGCAAACAGATATTTCCTCATCTTCTCCTCCTCAAATTGGTGCTGGGGGAATGCGGGAGTGCGACAGTTTGTTCCGGGGAACGCGAGACCCGCGTTCCTGCAGTTCCAGGAACTGGGTCACAGCCGCCATGTTTCCCGCTAGAATGGGTTCATGAAACACGCTGATTCCATAGCCTCTCGCAGCCGTCGCGCCCTGCTTCGATCCACGCTTGGCGCAGCCGCACTCATCGCATTCCCAACACGCATCCTGGCCGCGCCTCCGGGCTTCGAGGAATGGCGCGAGGGCTTTCGCGCCCGTGCCTTGGCGAAAGGCATCTCGGCCGCGACCTGGCAGCGCGCGATGGCGCGCGTCGAGCCTGACATGAGCGTGTTCAAGCAGATGCGCAACCAGCCCGAATTCCATGAGCAGGTCTGGCAATACATCAACCGCCGCGTCTCCGACTGGCGCATCATCAACGGCAAGATCGCGCTGAAGAACAACGAGGCGCTGCTCGCGCGCATCGAGCGCGATTTCGGCGTCGAGCGCGGCACGCTGTTGGCGCTGTGGGGCGTCGAGTCCGCCTATGGCGATCCGCTGGTGCAGCAGAACCACATGACGCCGGTGTTTCCCTCGCTCGCCGCCCTCGCCTGGAACGAGCCGCGGCGCAAAGCCTATTGGGAGACCGAGCTGATCAACGCGCTACGCATCGTCGACAAGGGCTGGAGCACGCCGGAGCAGATGCAGGGATCCTGGGCCGGCGCGATGGGGCATTCGCAATGGATGCCGGAGGTCTGGCTCAATGTCGGCATCGACTACGATGGCGACGGCAAGGTGTCGCCGTTCGGCAAGCCCGACGACGCGCTGGGCTCGACCGCAAAATATCTCGTCAATCGCGGCAAGTGGCACCGCGGCGAGCATTGGGGCTACGAGGTGCGCGCATCGGGCGAGATGAGCGGCAGCCGAACCTATGCGGCTTGGCAGGCGGCCGGCGTCACCCGCGCCGACGGCCAGCCATTCCCGCAACCCTCCGCATCGGCCCAGATATGGACTCCGGTTGCGGGCGGGCCGACGTTTCTGCTGGGGCCAAATTTCAACGCGGTAAAGAGCTACAATCCCTCGATGAACTACGCGCTGGCGATCTGCCATCTCGGCGACCGCTGCCTCGGCGGCCCGCCCTTCATCCAGCCGTTCCCCGGCTCCGAGCGCGCGCTGACGCTCGCCGAGGTGCAGGAGATGCAGACACGCCTGACCAAGGCCGGTTTCGACACCGGCGGCACCGACGGCCGTGTCGGCAACGACACCATGAAGGCAATCAAGGATTTTCAGCAGCGCGCGGGCATCACGCCTGCGGACGGCTATGGCGGGCTGAAGGTGCTGGCGAAGCTGCGCCAGGGGGCGTAGGCAGGCTCAGTGCCTATACTGCGGCTCCTCGGCATCGAGCTGGCGACGGATTGCGGCGAGATGCAGCCGGGCGGATTCGGAATCGCCCTCGCGCATCTGCCTGTAGGTCTCGGCCGCAATGGCGGGACCGACCGGCAGCACCTGTCGCCCCGTCGACATCGCGAGCACCTGCACCTCGGCGGCGCGTTCGAGATAATAGAGATCATCCCAGGCCTCCGCGATGGTCGGGGCCAGCACCATCACGCCGTGATGCTTCATGAAGATGATATCGGCATCCCCGACGCTGGAGGCGATGCGCGCACCTTCACGGTTGTCGAGCGCGAGGCCGTTGTAGTCGCGGTCCACGGCCGTGCGACCGTAGAATTTCAGCGCGGTCTGGCCGGCCCAGATCAGCGGATCGCCCTCAGTCATCGACAGCGCCGTGGCGTAGGGCATGTGGGTGTGGAAGGCGACCTTGGCGCGCGGCAGGCGCTTGTGCATCTCGGCATGGATGTAGAACGCGGTCGCCTCGGGCACGCCCTCGCCGTCGAGCACGTTGCCGTGGAAGTCGCAGATCAGCAGTTTTGACGCGGTCAGCTCGCGGAAGGCGTAGCCGTAAGGGTTGACCAGGAAGAGATCGTCATGGCCCGGCACCACGGCCGAGAAGTGGTTGCAGATGCCCTCCTCAAAGCCGTTGCGCGCGGCCATCCGAAAGCAAGCGGCAAGATCCTCGCGCGCACTGCGGATCGCGTCGGTCACGAGGTCCGGACGGTTCGAGCGGAACGTTGCTGGCGTGGATGACGAAGAGTGAAGGCTGTGCGCCATGGCGGAAGGACACCTCTGTCGGCCGGAAGACGCCCGCGTTGTACAGGTCCGACGCCTGCGCGTCAGCCCCCGCGGGCGCCACCCTGCCCTTCGCAGCCCGCGCGGCGGGCTATTGCCGCCGCGGCACGCCGCCGGCATTCATGCCGCCGTCGATGACGAGTTCGCTGCCGGTGACGTAGCGCGAGGCATCGGAGGCCAGATACAGCACGCCGGAGGCAATTTCCGCAGCCTGGCCGGCGCGGCCGAGCGGCGCGACGACGCGCGCACGCTCCTCAGGATCGATCGGCGCGTTGCCCTGGTTGCCGGTCGCGCCGGTCGGGATCTTGCCCCAGATCGGCGTGTCGATGATGCCGGGATGGACGGAGTTGACCCGAATGCCGTCGCCGGCGGCCGCGCACTCCATCGCGATCGACTTTGCGAACAGCCGCACGCCGCCCTTGGTCGCCGAATAGGCCGACAGCCCGGGCGCGCCGCGCAGGCCCGCGAGCGAGGACATCATGACGATCGAGCCGCCGCCGGTCTTGCGCATCAGGGGCAGGCAATGCTTGACGGAGAGGAAGACGCCGTCGAGGTTGATCGCGTTCTGCTTGCGCCAGTCGCTGAGCGTCATGTCGACGATCGAGGGCACGGCAAGGCCGATGCCTGCGTTAGAGACCAGAATATCGAGCCGGCCAAAGCGCTTCGCGATCTCGGCTGTGATCTCGATCCAGCGCTCTTCGCTGGTGACGTCCTGCTCCAGGAAAATCGCCTTGCCACCGGCCTTGGTGACGCGATTGGCGAGCTCGGGGCCGCGCAGCTCGTCGATGTCGGTGGCGATGACGGTGGCGCCCTCGCGCGCGAACAGCTCGACGATCGCCTCGCCAATTCCGGATGCGCCGCCGGTCACCAGCGCGACCTTGCCCTGAACCTGCCCTGCCATGTTCACTCCCTTTTTTCTTTTTTGCTGTTAGCTTTTTTGTTGTTTGCCGGGCCTATCTAATCATGGATGGTCCCTGGTCGGGTAGCGCGACGTCGATGACGCGGAATTGCACACGCTCGGCGCCCTGATAGCGATCGACCGACAATGATCCCGCGACATGCAATTGCTGGCCGCGATTGGCAACGAGCGCGTTGCCGAGCTTCTGTCCGATCGAACGGAACGCGATGCCGTTGACGATGGCGCCGTCGCCCGACTTGAAGCGTAGCCTCAAATGTGCCTGTCCCACCTCGTCGGCATAGACGAGCTGGTGCGCCGGCAGCGCCAACACGACTTCCGGATTGCCGCTGCCGAAGGGGCCGGCGCGATTGAGCGTCGTTGCAAGTTCGGTCGTCACCGCGCGCGCGGAGACCGCGCCGTCGATGTAGAGCTCGTTGACGTGGCGCGCCTCGGCAACGTCGCGCGCCAGCGCGTTCTCGAGGTAGGCGCGAAACTCGGCGAGCTTTTCCTTCCGCAGCGTGACGCCCGCAGCCATCGCGTGGCCGCCGCCCTTGAGCAGAATGCCGTCGGCGACCGCCTGCCGTACTGCCTTGCCAAGATCGACGCCGGCAATCGAGCGGCCGGAACCGGTGCCGATACCACCGGGCTCCAGCGCGATCGCGAAGGCGGGCCGCGAGAACTTCTCCTTCAACCTGGACGCAACGAGACCGACCACGCCGGGATGCCAGCCTTCGGAGGCCGTCACGATCACGCCGATCTTGTCCTCGAGCCCGATCGAGGCGAGTGCCTCGGCTTCGGCCTGCGCTTCGGCCGCCTGCTCGATGATCCGGCGCTCGCTGTTGAGGCGGTCGAGTTCGGCGGCGATCCGCGCGGCCTCGACGCTGTCACCCTCCAAAAGCAGCCGCACGCCGAGATCGGCGCGGCCGATGCGGCCGCCGGCATTGATGCGCGGCCCCAGCATGAAGCCGAGATGCCAGGCCTCCGGCGGGCCGTTGAGCCGCGCCACGTCCATCAGCGCGGTGTGGCCGACATGGTCGCGCCGCCGCATCGCGATCAGGCCCTTGGCGACGAAAGCGCGGTTGAGGCCGATCAGCGGCGCGACATCGGCAACCGTGCCGAGCGCGACGTGATGCAGCATGCCGAGCAGATCCGGCTCGGGCATCTCCGCGTTCCAGAAGCCGCGCTGGCGCAATTCGCGATTGACCGCGACCAGCGTCACCAGCACGAGGCCGACGGCGGCGAGATGGCCGAGGCCGGAGAGATCGTCGAGCCGGTTCGGATTGACCAGCGCGTCGACCTCCGGCAGCTCCGTGCCGGCCTGATGATGGTCGATCACGACGACGGACATGCCGAGACGTTTTGCTTCGGCGAGCGGCTCGATGCTGGTGGTGCCGCAATCGACGGTCACGAGCAGCGTGGCGCCCTTTGCGGCCAGCGCACGCACGGCTTCCGTGTTGGGCCCATAGCCCTCGAAGATGCGGTCGGGAATGTGGATCAGCGGATCGAGCCCGCAATGGCGCAGATGCCAGGTCAGCAGCGCCGCCGAGGTGGCGCCGTCGACATCGTAGTCGCCGAAGATCGCGACCTTCTCGCTGTTCGCCGCGGCATCCGCGATCCGCTTCGCGGCGGCCTCCATCTCCGTCACCGTGAACGGGTCGGGCAGAAGCTTGCGGATGGTTGGATCGAGGAAATCTGCCACGGCGTCGCTGTCGACACCGCGCCCCGCCAGCACCCGCGCCAGCAGTTCCGGCAATAGGTGGCGCTGCACGATGGCAAGCGCCTTCGCCGCCCCGCGCGCATCCAGCCGGTCGCGCCAGAGCTTGTCGGTGAGCGAGCGCGCCACTCCCAGGAACGCCTGGGGCGCTTCGACAGGCAAGGCGGTGGCGGGCGGCGTCATGAACAGCTGTCGGTTTGAGGAACCTGGGAGCCGAGGGTTTGCATCGCCCGGCCGACGGGACGATTGGCCCGCAATCCCCCGGGATTTGCAATGTCTGCGCGGCACAAAGCGGTGGATTGCCGCTTTGCTGCGCGGACTGACTATCATTTGAGCATTCCGCAAAACAGCAAATTAAGCAGGCGTTAGGCGGAATCTCCGAAAAAGAATTGTATTCGATCTGACGTGATTGTTCCGGGTTCATTGCAGATCAGGCCTCATTGCCAAGGAAGCCCCGATGTCCGCTGCGCTGGGTCTGAAAACCAAGCCGATCACCACCGAACCCGCTGATGATGATTCCGACATCTCCGCGCTGATCAACCGCCTCACGGCGGAGGTCAACCAGATCGCGGTCGACAAGACCAAGGCGATCCAGCAGATCACCAACCAGATGAAGATGCTGGCGCTGAACGCGCTGATCGAAAGCTCGCGCGCCGGCGCGCAGGGCGCGGGCTTCGCAGTTGTGGCGCAGGAGGTCCGCGGCGTCGGCCAGCAGGTCGAGACCATCGCCCGCGAGCTCGAAAGCCAGCTGACGAAACGGACCGGCGATCTCGTCTCCTCGATCGACCGGATGAGCCAGCGCTCGCGCGGCGAGCGCATGGTCGACCTTTCGCTCAACGCCATCGAACTAATCGACCGCAATCTCTATGAGCGGACCTGCGACGTGCGCTGGTGGGCGACCGATTCAGCGTTGGTCGATTGCGCGGCCTCGCCCGACGGTGCGGCCGTGTCCCATGCCTCGCAGCGTCTCGGCGTGATCCTAGGAGCCTACACCGTCTATCTCGACCTCTGGCTCTGCGACCTCGACGGCAACGTCATCGCCAACGGCCGCGCCGACCGCTTTCGCACCGTCGGCCAGAACGTCGCCCACACCAAATGGTTTCGCGAGGCCAAGACCCTGCGCTCCGGCGACGACTATGTCGCCGGCGATGTCGAGAACCAGCCGCTGCTGGGCAATGCCCAGGTCGCGACCTATTGCGCCAGCGTCCGCGCCGGCGGCCAGGCCAACGGCGCGCCGATCGGGGTGCTCGCCATCCATTTCGACTGGGAGGCACAGGCCCGCGCCATCGTGCAAGGCGTGCGCGTCGGCGACAGCGACAAGGCGCGCGTGCTGCTGGTCGATTCCAATCTTCGCATCATCGCCGCCTCGGACGGCCAGGGCATCCTCAGCGAGCGCATCTCGCTTTCGCTGGACGGCCAGCGCTCCGGCTTCTATCAGGACCGCTCGGGCACGCTGGTCGCGTTCCATGCCACGCCGGGCTACGAAACCTATCGCGGGCTCGGCTGGTATGGTGTGATCGTCTGCGGGGCGTGAAGCCGCCAGCTTGCCCATCCAACTCAAAACCGTGAAAACAACCCCATGCACAGTAGCCATCTGGTTGTTTTCATGACGGTTTTTTTCGCCGTTTCACGCCGGCAAAACACCGGCATGCATGCGATCATGGCGTCGGTCGCGGTCCGGGCCCAGAGCGCTAGGCTCTGGCGATGTCGTCTTCGACTGGCTGCAGCGTCGTAATTCCAAGCGTTTGCGACGGACGCTCCCCGAACATTGCGAAGTAATATTGCGAAAACCGGCCGAGTTCGTAAAAGCCCTGCTGCATGGCGACGGCTGTCACGGTGGTCGAGCCGGGTGCGCTCTGGTGCAGGATGGAGTGAACAGCGCAGAGACGCTTGTGCCTGAGGAAGCTGGCCGGACCGAGGCCGAATACCTCCTGAAAGGCGCGGTGCAGGGTACGCCGCGATACGCCGAGCACCGCGCAAATTTCCGAAACATGCACCGGACGCGTGCCGGCGTCGTCGAGAAACTCCTCGACCTTGCGGACCAGCCGTCGCGCGGAAGGCAGCCAGCCGTTGCCATCGGGTGGCAGCGACGACGCGACGTTGGCAGCCATACATTCGGCGATCGATCGTTTCCAGAATTCGGCGGTTGATGGCGTCAGCCCATATTTGTTGTCGCGCAGGTGCGACATGATCCGGACCAGGCGGCGCGAGGCGATCGCGCCGGTCTCGACGTCCGCGCGGAAATGACCGCGGCTGCGCCAGGTGTCGGGGTCGCTCAGCCGTGCCTCACCGCCGAACAGCGTCGCGACTTCGTTGAGGTCGAAGCGCATAGCGGCGTAAGCGGAGCCGCCGTGAAAAACACCATCATGTTCGAGCCGCGGCGGAATGACGAGCACATCGTTGAGCTGCATGTCGAACGACCAGTGGGCGACGCGCTCTTCGGCCGCAAGCAGCATCCCGATGATCAGTCTGTCGTCGCTGGACACCCGCTGCGTGCGCATGCCGACGTTGAAAGCACCAATGCTGAGCGAGAAGTCGCCGATGCCGACATGGGACAACGTTCCGCGCAACCGACCGCGGCCAAGTTGCATCACATCGACATGCGAGCCGTGGACGGCCTGCTGAAGACCTTCGAAACCATCCAGCTTGCGCGAATCAACCAGAAGGAATTGCCCCATGGCCGGACCCTGTTACTGAAGCGCGACAATTCTGCGGCACGCGATAGCAAAGTACCACCACAACGCGAGGTGGGTGCGAGAGGCTGACTTCGCGTTTTGAGACAAATCATCGGCAAGTTTGTTGCTAGATATGCCACTGAACTGCCCTGCACTGAGGGATTTTCGACATGGGGCACTAGGTCTCACCAACTGCCCGGGCAGACTGGCACAAACTGCACATCACAGCCGTCCAATCTTCGGATACCGTTTGCAACCTTAGCGATATTGAGCGGAAGCGTTCTGCGGATGGCAGAGCGCACGCGGCAAGGATTTGCGGCGTGCTCGAAAACGTGCGTGCAAAGGAAAGAGATGTTGACGCAACGCAGCGTCCTTCTCTCCCCCGAGCGCCAAAAAAGAGGGGACCGAACAATGCGTCCAATGGGCCGGGCAAAGCGCTATCGTCGAAGTCTGCCAGAGTTGGCGCAGTAACATCGGGTGGAATGCGCGTATCGGAGCTTCCACCATGTTGCGAGCGGATCTGGATCACTGCGAGTGGTTGCCGGATGATTTGAAGACCGGCGAGATGGTCTTCATTCCCGGCGGAACGTTTCGCATGGGATCCGACCATCATTATCCCGAGGAAGCGCCGAGCCATCGCGTCGCTGTCGACGGCTTCTGGATGGACCGCACGCCCGTAACCAACCGGCAGTTCAAGCAGTTCGTCAACGCGACCGGCCATGTCACCGAGGCGCAGATCGTTCCCGACCCGAAGGACTATCCAGGCGCGCTGGCGGAGATGCTCTACGCGGGATCGCTGGTGTTCTCCCCGCTGCCGCGCATCACCGATCTCACCGACTGGAGCCAGTGGTGGACTTTCCTGCGCGGCGCCAACTGGCGTCATCCCTATGGTCCCGGCAGCAACCTCAAGGACCTCGACGATCATCCGGTCGTTCACGTCTCCTTTAGCGATGCGGCAGCCTATGCCCACTGGGCCGGCAAGGACTTGCCGACGGAGGCGGAATGGGAGTTCGCCGCGCGCGGCGGCCTCGAGGCGGAGGAATACGCCTGGGGCGATGCGCTGATGCCGGGCGGCAAGCACATGGCCAATATCTGGCAGGGCAACTTCCCCGTCCAGAATCTCGGCGAGGATGGGTACGAGCGTACCTCGCCGGTCATGGCCTTCCCGCCGAACGGCTACGGTCTCTATGACATGATCGGCAATGTCTGGGAGTGGACCGTCGACTGGTGGTCATCAAAGCACGCAGCCGACGCTGCAAAACCCTGCTGCATCCCTAAAAATCCCCGCGGCGGCGGTGAGCACACTAGTTACGACCCTCGCGTCCCCGATATCCAAATTTCGCGCAAGGTCCTCAAGGGCGGCTCGCACCTCTGCGCGCCGAACTATTGCCGCCGCTATCGCCCGGCCGCGCGCCACGCCGAACCGGTCGATACTTCGACCAGCCATGTCGGGCTCCGCTGCGTGGTGCGAATGCCGTCTGTAACCGAACGCCAACAAGAAGGACGTGCTGCAATCTAGCGAGCGCCGCTGGCGCATGCGGCGTCAGGGGGGCGCTCTGCGCGTTGGACTATTTCGATACGCAACTTTATCCATCGGCGATCGATAAACATCTTCAGCATTTTTGGACAAGGCAGGCGGGTTACAGGCAAGAGCCTGCCCCATCTCCTCGGTAAGAGTCGCCTCATCGCTCTCGCGACGCGCGCGCCGTCGATCCTGAAACGCTCGCGCCCGCAACGTGCCGAGGAGACATGCCATGAAGATCGTCGTGATCGGCGGGACCGGATTGATCGGATCCAAGCTCGTAGCGAAGCTCAAGCAGCAAGGCCACGACGCCGTCGCGGCTTCGCCGAAGTCAGGCGTGAACGCCGTCACCGGGGAAGGCCTCGCAGCAGTGCTGGCGGGCGCGGACGTCGTCGTCGACGTTGCCAACGCGCCGTCCTGGGAGCCTGCCGCCGTGCTCGGATTCTTCGAACGTTCAAGCAAGAACCTCGCTGCGGCCGAGGCGGCTGCAGCCGTGAAGCATCATGTGGCGCTCTCGATCGTCGGAACCGAGCGCTCGCCCGACATCGCCCATTTTCGCGCCAAGCTGGCGCAGGAGACCATCGTCAAGGCATCTCCGGTCCCCTACTCGATCGTCCGCGCCACCCAGTTCTTCGAATTCCTCAGCGCCATCGGCGATATGGGCGCGGCCGACGGCCAGATCGTCGTTCCCTCGGCATTGTTTCAACCGATCGCAGCCGACGACGTGGCTGATCGCCTCGCAGAGGTCGCGATGGGGCCACCGCTCAACGGCACGATCGATATCGCAGGACCTGAGAAGGCGCCCTTCAATGAATTCATCGCACGGCGCCTGAAGGCGTCCGGCGACACCCGACTGGTGGTGGGAGACCCAAAGGCGCCGTACTACGGCGCTCCCATCGACGACACATCGCTGAACCCTCTCGGCGAGGCGCGGCTCGGCAAAACGTCGCTCGCAACATGGCTTGCGAGACTTTGAGGAGGCTTCCATGCGCAGATTGCTGATCGCAATTGCTGTTTATGCCGCATCATTCCTGACGGCCCATGCCGCCGAGACAGCGGCAGCCACGGCCAAGGTGACGCTCGTGTTCGACCAGACGCTGCCGAATGTCCCGGGCAAGAGCATGAAGGGCGTGCTGGTCGAGTATGGTCCCGGAGGGTCCTCACCGGCCCACATCCACGCACCCTCGGCTTTCATCTACGCCACGGTCCTGGAAGGCGCGATCCGCAGTCAGGTCAATGACGGGCCCGCCAGGGTCTTTCGCAAGGGAGAGAACTTCTCTGAAAAGCCCGGCGACCGCCATGCCGTCAGCGCCAATGCCAGCGATACCGAGCCCGCAAAGCTGCTTGCCGTGTTCGTGGTGGATACCGCCGACAAGGAACTGACGATGCCGCTGCCGAAGTAGCAACGGATCACGCGAGGCGACGCACGGCCATCTCCGCGGCGAGCAACACCGCGGCGCGGCTGGCACCGACTGATGCAATGCCTTGGCCGGCAATGTCGTAGGCAGTGCCGTGCGCCGGTGTGCAGATCGGGAACGGAAAGCCGCCGAGCAAGGTCACGCCGCGATCGAACCCCATCAGCTTCATCGCGATCTGACCCTGGTCGTGATACATCGTCAGCACAGCATCGAAGGCGCCGCCCTTGGCGCGCAGGAACACCGTGTCGGCGGGGAATGGCCCTTCGGCGGCAATGCCCTCGCGCTGACCGGCCGCGACCACGGGCGCGATGACATCGATCTCCTCACGACCGAAATTGCCGCCGTCGCCGGCATGCGGGTTGAGCCCGGCGACCGCGATGCGCGGCCGGGCGAAGCCGGCATTGCGCATGCAGGCATCAGTCAACTCAAGCGCGCGATGGATGCGTTCGCCGGACAGTCGCGCGGCAACGTCCTTGAGCGGGATGTGAGAGGTCACGCGGGCGTTCCAGAGCCGGTCCAGCACATTGAATTCGCTTGCGGGCGTTTTGAGTCCGACCACTTCTGCGGAGAACGCGATCTCGTCGTCGTACTCGGCGCGGGCCAGTCGCATCGCCTGCTTGTTGAACGGCGTAAAGCAGACGGCATCGACCCGGCCGTCGCGGCCGAGTTCGAGCGCGTGCTTGTAGTTGGCAAGTGCGAACCTGCCGCCGGCAAGGCTCGCGATGCCCTGCCTGATGTCGCCGGGACCGAGGTGGCCGAGATCGACGAACAGCGTCTCGCCCTCCGCCTCGCGCAGATCGGCCCCCTGCTCCACCATGGTCAGTTCCGGCTTGACGCCGGCAATGCGCGCGCCTTCGTCGAAGATGCGGCGGTCGCCGATCACGGCGATCCGGCTGCGGGCGCGGATGTCGTCCTGCACCACGAGCTTTGCGGTCAATTCCGGGCTGATGCCGGCGGGATCTCCCATTGCCAGCGCAATGAGCGGCTTTGCGGTCATATCATCACCTTCTCTCGCGCGGTCTCTCGATCTGTGTTCTGGACTGTCGTCTCGTGGATCGACGGCGCAGGCTTGCGCAGCAAGCGCGCAAGCTGCAGCACGAGCGGCAACAGCAACAGCGCGATGCCGGCCACGATCAGGCATGTCACCAGCTTGTTGGCGAAGAATATCCCGAGCGATCCCTTCGACATCAGCATCGACTGCCGGAACGCGTCCTCGGCCTTGTCGCCGATGACGATCGCGAGCACGAGTGGCGCCAGCGGATAGAACAGCTTCTTGAAGAGATAGCCGACGATGCCGAAGCCGAGCATCATGACGACATCGAGATAGGAGTTCGACACCGAATAGGCGCCGACGACGCAGATGATCACGATCAGCGGCGCGATGATCACGAAGGGAATCCGCATCAGGGCGGCGAAGATCGGCACAGTCAGCAGCACCAGCACAACGGCGACGATATTGCCGACATACATCGAGGCAATCAGGCCCCAGACAAAGTCTTTCTGGTCGATGAACAGCATCGGCCCGGGATTGAGGCCCCAGATCATCAGCCCGCCCATCATGACGGCCGCGGTGGCCGAGCCGGGAATGCCGAGCGAGAGCATGGGCAGAAGCGCGCTGGTGCCGGCGGCATGATCGGCCGTCTCCGGCGAGATGATGCCTTCAACCTCCCCCGTGCCGAAGTATCGGCCACGGCGCGAGAAGCGACGGCCAATGCCGTAACTCATAAAGGATGCCGCAGTCGGCCCGCCGGGCGTGATCCCCATCCAGCATCCGATCGCCGCGCTCCGCAGTAGCGCAACGCTATGCCGTGGCAGGCGGCCGACGGCACGGAACACCTCACGCCAATCGATCCTGGAGGAGACCGCACGCGCATGAAACTCCTCTTCGACGGCGACGAGCAGCTCGCCGATGCCGAACAGGCCCATCACCGCGACGACGAAGTTCACGCCCTTGACGAGCTCGTCGACGCCCATGGTGAGGCGCACGCTCCCGGAGACCGTGTCGATGCCGATGGCGGCAATGGCAAAGCCGATCGCCAGCGCGACAATGGTCTTGATCGGCGCCGCCCCGCCCATGCCGACGAAGCTGGCGAAGGCCAGGAAATAGACCGCGAAATATTCCGCCGGCCCGAAGGCAAGTGCGACCTGCGCCACCCATGATGCGAGGAAGGTGATCAGGATGACGCCGATCAGCGCGCCGAATGCCGCCGAGCCAAAGGCGGTGGCGAGCGCCGTCGTCGGCCGTCCGTCGCGCGCCATCGGGTAGCCGTCGAAGGTGGTGGCGACAGACGACGGCTCGCCCGGGATGTTGAACAGGATCGAGGTCACGGATCCCCCGAACAACGCGCCCCAATACATGCTGGAGAGCAGGATGATGGCGGAGACCGGTTGCATGCCGAAGGTCAGCGGCAGCAGCAGCGACACCCCGTTCGGAGCACCCAGCCCAGGCAGCACGCCGACGAGAATGCCGAGCAGCACGCCGATCACCATCAGCGCCAGATGCGGCAGCGTGATCGCGATGCCAAAGCCGTGAAGGAGTTCTCCAAGATTGTCCATCGGCCTCTCCGTCAGAAGCCAAACGCGGCGGCGAGCGCGCCGTGCGGCAAGCTCACCTGGAACATGCGCTCGAACACGACGTAGAGGGCGAGCGCTGTCGCCGCCGCCATGCCAAGCGCGCGCGGCACGGATTGTTGTCGGGGGATCGCCAGCACCGCGAAGATGTACAGGGCCGAGGCGACGTACATCCCCGCCAACGGGATCGCAGCCACGAAAATCGCGGCCGGCACGAACAGGCCGGCAAGCCGGCGCAGCTCGATCGGTGTGATGGCAATGGGGACGCTGGCGAGCGTCGCGGCCGGCACGACACCTCGCGCGAGGTTGTAGAGGCTCCCGAGCACGATGATGATCCCGGTCAGGAACGGAAACGTCCCGGCGTCCACGCCCGCGCTCGACCAGCCGATGCCGTTGTCGAGACTCTGGACCACAACTGCAACGCCAAAACCGCCCGTGAGGATGGCAGTCGCAAGTTCAAGAGCGCGTCGCGATATCATAGAAGGCTCCGGTCAGGCTAAGTACAATGGCCGGCTATGGCGCACATGTTCCCCAACGCTCGGTGTCGTGGGCGGGGGGGGGGGGGGGGGGGGGGGGGGGGGGGGGGGGGGGGGGGGGGGTGGGGGGGGGGGCCGGGGGGGGGGGGGGGGGGGGGGGGGGGGGGGGGGGGGGGGGGGGGGGGGGGGGGGGGGGGGGGG
>NZ_JBVVPS010000007.1:0-150060 GCF_055811355.1 Bradyrhizobium sp. WSM4873
CCCCCCCCCCCCCCCCCCCCCCCCCCCCCCCCCCCCCCCCCCCCCCCCCCCCCCCCCCCCCCCCCCCCCCCCCCCCAAAAAACCCCCCCCCCCCCCCCCCCCCCCCCCCCCCCCCCCCCCCCCCCCCCCCCCCCCCCCCCCCGGGGGGGGGGGGACCCGCCAACAGCAAGCCGGCTTGATCGTTCAGGACAAACCCGCTTGATGGTTCAGGACAAAGCCGACGAGAAGCGCACGCCATCGTGGGGCGGCTAGGCCCCCGCTCTATCAGAAGCGCCGCCCGCGCCGTTGGAACGAATGTCCACTTTGGCACTTAGGAACTCAGTCGTCCAATGAGGGATGAGATGAGCCGCGAACAGCCAAGCCCGGCAACGAGGCCGGATCAGCATTTCAAGCCAGGGCCGGCCTGTCCCAAATGCGAGAGGGGCACGCGCTTCCTGACGTCGATCTTCGACGTGAGCCGCGACTGCTCGGTCCTGATCTATCGCTGCGAGTCGTGCCGCGAGGACGTCTGGATCTGAGCGCGGCCTTGTCCTCGGCGTCAGCCGACTTGCGGGATGGCGCGCACCACATCGCATGGCAATGTCGGATAGGAACTTCGCCCGTTTCGCTCGCTTGTCGCCTGCATCGACCACGCAAGGCACGAGACAGCTTCCGACCATGCAATCACGCTACCCGTTGTTGAAGAAGTGGACAGCGGAAGAGCACGCGCGGCTGAAGGCGCTGGCCGAAGCCGGCTGGCGGCCGGACGAGATCGCCGGCGAGCTTGGTCGCAGCGAAGCCGCCGTGAGGGTGCGCGCCTGGCAGCACGGCATCGCGCTGCGCCTCGTCACCCAGAAGCGCGGACCCTGAAGGCCGGCTGGGTCGAAACCCCGCAGGCGAGCTTCGCGCTCTGCGTTCACTTTTGAACGGTCCTCGATCGCCTCCCGGCGTACGCTGCGAATGGAGCAGGAACACGGGAGCTTGTCATGCTCACCAGCGAGGAATTCGAGACGGATCTCGACCGGCAGAAAATGCACCAGCTCGATGCAAGCCAGGCGACACGACAATTGCTGCGTCGTTCGCGGGAGCAGATAGCGGCATCGATCTCACTGCTTCAGCAACAGGTTCCGAAGATCTGGCACCCTGAACCTCCAGAACGATAGCAACCTCCTGCTCTGTCCCGCGTTTGCGCGCATGGCGAACCGAGACAGCAGGCAGCGGCCGATATGTGCCGCGTGCAACCAACCCATGACATTCATCGACGCGGTGAGTTCACCCGAGGGGGCGATTGCCATCTTCCGGTGCTCCGGCTGCAACAAGCTGTCCTGGGAGAAGCCCAGGCGAGACCAGAACCTGGCCCGCTCGCGTTGAATTTGCGCGGGGAAGAAACGGCCCCAGCCCGGGGGGCGAGCTGAGGCCGTGGGGGGTAGCCGGTCGTGCATCCGGACCGACGCCCGAATAACTTCTTGATCCCAAAAGCAGTTCCTAATTTGCTGGCCCGCCATGGCGCGCTGCGATGAAACACGCCTGAAACAGTGCTGAAACCAGATTGTCTCGAACGCCCCGCCCACTGTGCCCGACCAACCTGGCGAGAAGGAGATCATCATGATCCAGGTCGGTATCCAGGTTGGTTCGAAGGAAGAAGTCGCGTTCTTGCTGGCGCTGTTCGGCACCCACACCCAGCCGGTCAAGCGGCCGGCGAAATCGCGCGCGTGAGGCGCTGATCCCATGCCAGGTTTGGCCGAATGCCAGAGCCTCTTGCGGCTTCTGATCGCAAGGGGCGACCCGAAGGCCATCCCGCTCGCGACAGGCGCCATCGATCAATATCTGAACACGGCGCCGGCCTGCATGCGCGGCCGCGGCCTGCGCGTGCTCCAGCGCGACGCGCTCGACCAGCATGGGACTGCGGTTGGTGTGCAGCGCTCGTTCGCCGAAACGGTGGATGCCTATATCGTCGGGAAGCTTGCCGAGGAGTGAAGGGCCGAATGTCGTTCGCCCCTCTCGCTTCCATCTCCTCAAGAGACCGGGCAGGCACGCGACACCAGGTACTTCCGCGTCGCGCTCGCGGAGGGAGGTCGGAGTTCCCGGAACCTGTTGATTCCACCAGATTTTTTCGCCGCCGCCGGAAACCCTTTGGCCGTTTCGGACCTGTTACGGGCAAAGGATGCTGCAATGCCCCGATATTATTTCGACCTGCGCGACGACACCGGTGTAGCGCTCGACGAGGAAGGGCTGGAGCTGGCCAGCTTGCGCGCCGTTCAGGCGGAGGCCGCCAAATCGGTCGCGGACATGGCGCGCGATGCCATCCTGTCCACGCCTGCCGCGGGCGGCAGGCAGACCATGGCGATCGACGTTCGCGATGCCGAAGGTCCCGTGATGCAGGTCAAGTTCTCGTTCGCGTTCGAGACCTTCAGGACACCCTCCGCATCACGCGATCATTGACGCGTGAGAAATTCCGGCGCGGAGGACTCGGGCTCGAGCACGGCGATCTTGCGGCCGAGCTGCCAGACCTCGACCTTGCCGTGCCGCGTGAACTGCTGCGCGAAGGTGAGGGCGTTCGCATCGGAGGCGGCCTCGAACGCTTCGGCGGAGCGGAACACGCCGTTGTCGCCGACGAGATAAGCGCGATATTGCAGGGTCATGTCGGGGCCCTCAGCCCGGGCGACTGCAGCCAGGCGTCGATGTGCATGGCGGTCTCGTCCTGCCGCGCGCGGCGCAGCAGCATCTCGCGGTGCTGCCCGGGCGCCAGCGTGCGCGCCTCCGCGCGAAGCCGCGCGGCCTCCTCGGCGAGGCGTTCGGTGAGTGTCGTGGTCTGCTTGAAACGTCGTCGTGTCGGCATGCACGTCTCCCTCGTTCGTGTGGGGCGGGAGCAATTTCGGCGGTCGCATCACCGGTCGATGCCAATCGCCTTGCGGTGATGGATAAATCTTAACTCCCTCGTCTGCGGGAGAGACACATCATATGATATGTCGGCGGATTAAATTGCGAGAGCGGGTTGAGCCAGTTGAGGGACTTGCTCAACTTGAGTGCTTGCGATTGCAATGTTCACTTTTGGACAGAAGCGAGCTGAGTTCGCGCGGGCAGGGACGCGCCGGATGATCAGCACGGGATGTGAGATCTCTGCGCCGGCTCGAGCGTTGCCGAGCTCAGCGCAGTAAAGCCGATGATGATCACGCGCGGGGGATCGCGCTAAGAACAACGTGCGCGTGGCCCGCCAACCGATGCGGGCGAGAGGATGAGTTGACGTTGTTCGTGTTTTGTTCTAGAAATTAAAAATTCAACCTTTGGGCGAAGAGCGAGTGCATCTGGTCTCGCTCCCAAAATTTCTGTGGGGTAGCCGATGAGCAATTCACTGTTCGCTTTGGTCCTGTTGGACACGCCGGCAACGCCGGACATGTCGGCGGTTGCCAAGGCCCTTCGCGCGCGACATCCGGAGCTGGCAACTGACGTTGCGGAGAACGAAGACGCGCAACAGGCTCATCGATGCAATGCGCGTTGGGTTTATGAACGGTGATCTCCACACAAATGTGCCGATTGGTAAAACGCAAGAGGAGGTTGATCGCGGTGTCGCGAAGGTCTTGACAGACGACAAGGCCTATCTCAGTCAATACCCAGAACAGCTCAAGAGAATCAGAGAGCTTGAGCAAAGAGGTGCGGATGCCGGTTTGGACCATCTGATTAAATGGTTGCTCTTCTTGAGCAACCCGGAGAGACAGAAACAGTTAGATGAGGTGATAGCCAGAAATCCTGGCGTCAACATAACTGCGAACAATCAGGATCTGGACGGGACGTGGTTGCGGTCTAAGTTCGCGCCTACCGATCCCTCCTCAAGCATCTTTCGTATACCCGGCTCGACATCAGTCAACCCGAGCGAGTTTCCACCGCTGCCAGGCTACAGTTCGCCTTCCCTTGCTGGTCTGAACGCAACGGAAGGGTTTGCGCGGAGCGATCCACGCTTCGCAGGCGGAGTACCGGCATTTCCGCTGCCTAGCCCAGATGAGCAGCGGCTCGGCAAACTGCCTCCCAGCACGGCGATGCCGCCGCCTCCGCAAGTTCTGCAATTCAATCCGGAGACTGGCGATCTGCTGAGGCGTTCGGACGGATCGCTATTGATGGGACCTGACCCGCATAATCTCCCCTACGATCCTGCCGACCGCCCGGCTGTTTTGCGCGGACTCGCGATTTTCGGGGGCGCGATGGTCGCACCCGAATTGTTGCCGCTCTTACCGGCTTGGCTGCCTATCGCGGGGGCTCTTGGGCTGACGGGGGCGGCGAGTTCTGCCGCTGGCGCCGAGCCCGCCAGCGGAAAAGAGAGCGGAGTATCTGCCGTATCGGCATCACACTCTGGTGCGCAGCAACCATCGGACAACTCGCTCGACCAAAATTCCGCGCGGGCGAGCACCTTTACCGATCGTTTCGCTCAATGGACCGAAGCGGCAGACGGTGCCACACCCGCTCAGTCTTCGAGCGGAATTGAAGCGCCAGTTGCCCCTGGTGCTGGGGCTATCGCGCCCGAAGAGGTCCGCCGTCTCGCCCGTGTCAATGAGTCGAATGCGGGCAGCGTTTTCACGTCGGGAAGTGCGCCAGTCCCCTATCTGCCTTCCACGGAATTCAACGATCGGTTTGGCAACTGGACCGTGCCGACCGCTGACAGCCGACAGCCGGAGCCGAGCAGGACGATCGGCCCATTTGCGAATGACCAGAGTTATTTCATCCCGCCACCGATCTTTGGAGTGGATGGCGGAGGCAGTTCGCACAATGACGCTGAGCAGTGGTACGCGCGCTGGATACGGCCGTTGCGTGGGCCCGAGTAAAATGCGGTCTATAGAGACGTGCGAATGTTGTTCGAGATCTGTCGTTTGACACGTCGGGCAAAACACTGGCAGAATGGCATCATCGAAAAAGGTGTCTAGTTAAAGCCCGCGGAATTCCGCGAGTTTCTTTGTTTCGACGGAGCGTCGGACGTTCATGCCTCAAGCTGAAGCCGGTCCGAACCACCTCGTCATCGCCTCCGCGAGTCCGCGTCGGTTCTCATCTCCCACCCAGGCCACATGCCCGTCAGGCCGTACCAGCACGGTTTTGGGCGCGGCGACCAGTCCAATGGCCGGAAGCTCCCAAGCGCCGTCGTATTCGGCATCCACTGTTTTGATCCGATCCGCCCATGGTGCGGTATCGAAACTGTTCTTCTTGCCGAAATCGAGCAGCAAGCCGCGCGCGCCGTGCAGCAGCGTGAACAGCCGCAGCGGACGCCCTTCGACCGTCAGATCGAGATCGGGCATGCGGCGCCCGAGCAGCGCGTGGCCTTTGCCGAGATCATAGTGCAAATCGAGCCCGCTCATCATCGCGCCAAAACGCTGGCGCGGCGCGTCCATCGCGAGCAGTTCGGCGACGATGTCGCGCGCGGCCTTGAGGCCGTCCTCGCCGCGGCGGAGCAGGGCGATTTGCGCCATGGTGTTGCGCAAGGTCCGCGCGGCGACAGGATGGCGCTCAGTGTGGTAGCTGTCGAGCAGGTTTTCGGGCGACAGGCCCTTGACCACTTGCGCGAGCTTCCAGCCGAGATTGACGGCGTCCTGCACGCCAATGTTGAGGCCTTGCCCGCCGACGGAGTGATGGATATGCGCGGCATCGCCCGCGAGCAGCACGCGACGCTTGCGATAGGACACCGCCTGCCGTGCCGCGTCGGTGAAGCGGGAGATCCAGGACGGGTTGTGGAGCCCGAAATCGGTGCCGTAGACGGCGACGAGGGCGTCGCTGAGATCGCGTGGGCCGGGCGCGCCGGTGCGATCGAGCGTCGCTTCCGTCACGACCACCAGCACGCGTCCGCTCTCGGTCTTGCTGAGGCCGTGAAAGCCGAGCGCGTCGTGGCGCAGGCCCCATGCGGGCTCGTCGCGCATCTCGACTTCGGCCATGAGGTTGCTCAGCGTCGGCTCGGAGCCTGCGAAGTCGATGCCGGCGGCCTTGCGCACCAGGCTGCGACCGCCGTCACAGCCGACCAGATAGTTTGCGCGGAAGGTCTCGCCGCCGGAGAGCGTCACGTCGATGCCGGTCTCGTCCTGCGCAAAACCCGTCACCTCGCGGTTTCGATAGATAGGCACCGCGAGCTCGCTGACCCAGTCGGCCAGGATGCGCTCGATGTGGCTCTGCCGCAGCGTGAGCCCGTAGGCGTGCCGGGTGGGGAGGTCGCTGATATCGAGCCTGGTCCAGGCGAAGCCCGCGAGCTGCGTGATTTGCCCTTCGCGCAGGAAACGATCCGCGACGCCGCGCTGGTCGAGGATCTCGATGCTGCGCGCGTGCAAGCCGCCGGCGCGCGTGCCGACCAGTTCCTGATCGGCGCGCCGTTCGACCACGGCGACGTCGACATTCGCCAGCGCGAGCTCGGCGGCCAGCATCAAGCCGGTCGGGCCAGCGCCGGCGATCACCACGGCGTGGTCTTCGTGGCGAGCGCCGGCCGTTCTGGCGTGGTCGCGCGTTCGGGACGTCGGAAACAGTACAGGCATGTGAGACCCCTCGGGATGGTGTTCGGGTCGAGGGTTCTACGGCAGGGGCGGGGGCTTGAAGCAAGCCCGTCGCACACCACATATCTGAGTGGGGAGAGAGAGAACCTTTTGTCCGCGTTCGCCGCGTTGACACGTCGGGCAAAACACCGGCATAATGCCATCATCGAAAAGAGTTTGGTTCACCCGCGCGGAGGCGATCCGACGCGGGTTTTGTTTTGGGTTTTGCGCTTTCCGGCGTTTTTTTTGCGGGGGCCTGCGACCTTCAGCAGATGCCGGTGGTCCGCTGCATGGTGCTGGCGAGTTCCTCGAACGAGAACGGCTTCCTGATCATGGGGAGACCGTCGCGCCGGGGCTCACGCCCCGACAATTGCAGGATCTTCAGTTCCGGGCGGCGGCGTCTGGCCAGCTCGGCGAGTTCATGACCGTCCATGCCGGGCATGTTGATGTCGGTGATGAGGATGGAGATATCCTGGTTCTGCGCGAGTCGGTCGAGCGCATCCGGGCCGCTATTGGCGCTGATGACGTCGCAGCCGAGATCTTCCAGCATGTCGACGATGACGTCGAGCACGCCGGGATCGTCGTCAACAACCAGTACGGTATGGCTCATCGCACAACGTTCCTTCCTGAAGGAATAAACGCGGCCGCCTTGGCGTAAGTTCCGGCACGGCGTGGTCGAATGAGCGATGTTTTACACGTCGCGCCGCTCGCGGAGCGGCCTAATCGTCCTTCGACAGATCGCCGGGCCTGGTGGGAAGGTCGATGGTACCGCCCTCGCCATGCACGAGATCGCGGTTGTTGTCCTCGGTCTCGCCGGCGTCTTCAACGATGGCCTCTTGTGTGTCGCGCTCCTTGTCGATATGCGGCTTCTGGCGGGGCAAGTCTCGCGATGTTTTCGGAATCATGTTCAGTGTCATTGGTCGATCCTCCTGACCGGCTTAACGCGGGCAGGGACGGTTCGTTCGTTGATACGTCGGGGGACGCCGGCAGCCTGATTGGAAATGGTTTCCCGAAGGTCTCCGTCTGCTTTAATTCGCAAAAATCGAAATAGAGCTTGACCCGTCGGGCAAAACACTGGCATAGTGGCATCATCGAAAAGTTCGCAACGCCCGCGCGGGACAACATCCGCCGCGGGTTTTTTCGTATCCCATTTTCGGAATCGGACGGCGGCCCACGCATCACGGCCACGCACTCGCTTGAAACGCGTTGAGGGAGCGCCGATCGGCGTGCCGCCGTCCGTACCATTGCTGGCCGTGCACGCGCGAACGTGCCGGCCCGCGGCGCGAGCAATGTGCTCGCGCCGCTGCGGTCTCCGGATGCGGAGATAGGGTTCGCGCCCGAAACGATCGCGCCTCATTCGCGATCTGCCGCGCATTTCTTTTCAAGGAGAGACGATGACCGCCTATCTGATATCGCTCGCGCTCGCGGGCCTGGTTGCAATCGCGCTGTGGGAGACGTTGTCTTGAGCGAGGACATGGAAATTGCCCTCGTGAGCGAGCCGGTCCGCGCGCCTGCGCGACGGAAGACGTCCAGCGCGCGCACCCTGACCGAAATCCGCTCGCTGGCGCGGAGCCACACCAGGACCGCGCTCAGGGTGCTGGTCGGCATCATGCGCAGCGACGACGCGACACCGGCCGCCCGTGTCTCGGCCGCCAATGCAATCCTCGATCGCGGCTGGGGCAAGGCGGCGCAGCCGATCGAGAACGGCGAGGATGGCGTGCTGGAATTGATTCACCGGATCGAGCGGATCATCGTGTATCCGGGGAGTGCGGCTGGCGGCACCGCTGGGCGCGACGCCTGAGCCAGCGGCTGTGAAAGGGTGAGCGAGCGCATCCATTGTCCATCCTGAAAATTCCGACGGCCAAGATCTTCGAGCCGCTGCTCAAGCCCGCCCGCTACAAGGGCGTCTACGGCGGGCGCGGCTCGGGCAAATCGCATTTTTTCGGCGAGCTTCTCGTCGAGACCTGCCAGGCCGAGCGCGGCACGCTGGCGGTCTGCATCCGCGAGGCGCAGCGGACGCTGGCGCAGTCATCCAAGCGGCTGATCGAGGGCAAGATCGCAAGTCTTGGTCTCGGCCAGGGCTTCCAGTTGTTCAGCGACAAAATCGAACGCCTGGCGACGGGTTGATCATCTTTCGCGGGCTTCAGGCCAATCTGGTTGTCTCCTTCTACTTCGCCAAGCGCGGCTTCGAGAATGTTGCGAGGATCATCAAGCGGTGAAGATGCCAGATGACGAGATCAGGGCGATCGTTGCCGAGACGCTGGCTGAGCAACACAGGCTTCAGCAAGCGAATATCGATGCGATCGTATTGAGGACGGTGGCGTCGGTGCTGGCGTCTTTCGGAATCGAGGATGACGACCGAAAGGAGCTGAGGGCTGATTTTCAGCACCTGCGCCGATGGCGAACGAGCGTGGAGCAGGCGCAGAGCTACACCTTCAAAGCCGTCATTACGGTGATCGCCACCGGGCTGATGGGCGCGGTTTGGCTAGGTGTCAAGGTCGTGCTGGGCAAGTGAGCCTCAATCGGCACGACATTCTGCACTTCCACTCACGTTCATTTCGTCTCCAATGGACCGTCCCATGTACAGAATTCGCATCGTCGATGCATCCGATGACGACATCGTCGATACATTGGCCGACCTGCATCAGTCGACGTTCTTCGATGCGGCTCCCTTGCCACAATTTGAGTTAGGGACGTGGTGGCTTGCCTATCACGGCGATGAGCCAGTAGCCTTCGCCGGTGTCGTGCCGTCAACGCACATTCGAAATGGCGGTTATTTCTCCAGGGTCGGTGTGTTGCAGCGGCACCGGGGACGTGACCTCCAGTGCAGGCTGATGCGGGTGATCGAGGCAAGGGCACGGCGTATTGGATGGGACAGCATCGTCTCGGATACGACGGACAATCCGGTGTCTGCCAATAATTTCATCCGGGCGGGCTATCGGCTCTTTGAACCTCATGTGCCCTGGGCTTGGTCGCATACGCTTTACTGGCGAAAGGCGCTTTGCTGAGCGAATGGAGCGAAGTTTCCCGTGGTGCGGAACGTGATTCACGCAACGTAAGAATGGTTCGCACGAGATGAAGCGCAACACGGACGTTCAAGGGCCCGGCAGCCTGACAGCTGCCGGGCCCTTTTTGCGTATTGAAGCGATGCGGGCGAAGGACTTGCGAAGTCAGCGGTGCCGGGCTTTAAGTTTGCTCCTGCAGGAAATTCGGCAACCATAAGCCGATGTAAGGGAGCGCCGTCGATGCCCACCAAGCCTCAATTGCCGGAACGTTCGTCGCGCGCGACGGGGGCGCCTACCGCGCTCGACGGTCTGCTGGTCGTCGATTTCACGCGTGTGGTTGCTGGCCCAGCCTGTACGCAGACGCTTGCTGATTTCGGCGCGCACGTCATCAAGATCGAGAATCCAGACGGGGGCGACGACACGCGTGCGTATGAGCACGCCGAGATCGGTGGAGAGAGTGCTGCCTATCTGAGCCTCAATCGCAACAAGCGCGGCATCACGCTCGACCTTACCGTGCCGGAGGCTCGTGAGATTGCGCTGGATTTGATTCGCAAGGCCGACGTGGTCGTCGAGAACTTTTCCAGCGGGGTCATGAAGAAATTTGGCCTCGACTATGAAACGGTTGCGCCGCTCAATCCGCGGTTGGTCTATTGCTCGATCTCCGCCTACGGCCGCACCGGACCGTTTGCCTCGCGTCCCGGCTTTGATCCGATCACGCAGGCGGAAAGCGGCTTCATGTCGCTCAACGGATTTGCTGATGGCCCTGCGGTTCGCACCGGCCCGCCCATCGTGGACATGGCGACGGGGATGTCTGCCTGCAACGCCATCCTGATGGCGCTGTTGGCGCGGGATCGGCTCGGTCGCGGCCAGCATGTCGAGGTCGCCCTGTTCGACGTCGCGATGGGTATGACCGGCTTCTATGGCATGGCCTATCTGATCAACGGCGAAAATCCCGGCCGGTTTGGTAATTCGCCGAGTGGCTCTCCTACCGTCGGCGTGTACGAGGCCTCCGATGGACCGCTTTACATGGCCTGCGCGAATGACCGGCTCTATCGCCGGCTGGTCGTTGAAGTGCTGAACCGGCCGGATCTGATCACCGATCCGCAGTTTGCCTCGCGCAAGGCGCGTTCCGAGCACAAGGAGCTTCTGCGGGCAGCCATCGCGGAGGTCTTTGCGAGCGATACTCTCGAGAACTGGATGACCAAGATGAAGCTGGCCAATATCCCGGTCGGCTATCTCCGGACGGTCGAGGAGGGGTTCAATGCACCGGAGGCGCGAGCGCGCCATCGCTTGAACCGGATTCCACATCGTACGGCAGAGTGGGTCCCGAACATCGAGCCGCCGATTGCCATGAGCTTGACCGGCCCGGTTGATCCTGTGGCTGCTCCGTTGCTGGGCGAGCACACGGAGCAGGTGTTGCGTGATACGCTCGGTTACGACGAACGTCGGATATCGCAGTTCGCCCAAAAGGGTGTCTTTGGCTCGGGCAAACCCGCGACGTCGGGCTGAGCCTGAGCGTTGATCGTACAGGCCAGGCCTCGCGCGGCTTGCGGATCACGGCTTGGCGATGTCGGCGCCTTCGCGACATCGCATCCTTCCTGGCAGCCGGGTTCAGGGCGACCATACCCGGCCAGCGCGGCCTTGGCTTGATTTGGCGATGTTCCAGCCGCATAAATGCGTGAAGCGAGGGATACGAATGGCGCCTAGTCAAGAGCCGAGCGTGGGCCGGTCCGCGGCGGCGCAATCCGATGAAACTGCCCATGCGGCAATGGTCGCGAAGGCCCGTGCGCTCGTCCCACGGCTGCGAGAGCGGGCGGCGCGGACGGAGGAGTTGCGGCATCTGCCGCCCGAAACGGAGAAGGATCTGCACGACGCGGGCCTGTTCCGGATGCTTCAGCCCAGGCGCATTGGCGGCGCAGAACTCGACTATGTCGCCTTGATCGATTGCGCGGACCTGCTCGGACAAGCAGATGCCTCGGTGGCATGGAATCTGGCCAATCTGGCGAGCCATCATTGGATGCTCGGCATGTTCGAGCCGACGGCGCAGGATCTGGTCTGGGGCCGTGACCCGGACGCGCTGATCGCGTCCTCGTTCATTTTTCCGGCCGGGCGTGCCACGAGAGTCGCGGGCGGATACCGGCTCCATGGCAGCTGGCCGTTCTCCTCGGGCGTTGCCTCTTGCGCATGGAACATGCTTGCAAGCGTCGTCTACTCCGACGACGAGGCAGACGGCATCGAGTATCGGATATTTCTGCTGCCGAAAGCCAACTACAACGTCCTCGACACCTGGAATGTCGCGGGACTGCGGGGGACAGGGTCTTGCGACGTGGAGGTCAGGGACGCTTTCGTGCCCGACGATATGACGGTCGCGGTCGGCGATCTCGACGGCGGCCCGACGCCGGGAAGCAAGCGCAATCCCAACCCGCTGTATGCGCTTCCGGTGTTCTCGCTGTTTCCCTACGTCCTCTCCGGCGTCGCGCTGGGGAACGCGCAGGCGTGTCTCGACGATTATGCGGAGGTCGTCCGTCATCGCATTTCCACCTACAACCACGCCAAGCTGAGCGACTTTCAAAGCACCCAAATCAAGATCGCCGAGGCCTCGGCGAAGATCGACGCTGCACGCCTGATCATGCGCTCGGCCTGTCTTAATGCCATGGAGGATGCACGGCGGGGTCGTATCCCCGATATGGCGACCAAGACCAGATATCGGCGCGACGGTGCTTTTTCAGTAAACTTCTGCACGGATGCGGTGTCGATGCTGTTTGCCGCGAGCGGAGCGCGAGGCCTGTTCACGACGGGCGCCTTGCAGCGGCAATTCCGCGATGCGCACGCGATCAATTCGCATCTAGCATTCAATTTCGATGCGGCCGGAACCAATTATGGACGCGTGGCGCTGGGCCTGCCGTCCGAGAATCTCACGCTGTGAGGCCGGCCGATGAATGATCTGCCGAAGCAGCCGGCCGTTCCCGATCCGGCAAACGAACTCGCGAGCGACAGCTCGCCGATCAATCCCCGCGATTTTCGCAGCGCGCTTGGCACCTACGCCACGGGAGTGACGATCATCACAGCCGCGGCGCCTGACGGCAAGCCCTATGGCCTGACCTGCAATTCGTTTGCCTCGGTCTCGCTGAATCCTCCGTTGGTTCTTTGGAGCCTTGTCGTCTATTCCTCCAGCTTGACCATCTTCCAGAACGCCAGTCATTTTACCGTCAACGTTCTTGGCGTTTCGCAACAGGCGCTTGCGAGCAAATTCGCTAAATCGTCTGAGGACAAGTTCACCGGCGTCGACTGGACGCCCGGCCTCGGCAACGCGCCGGTGCTCGCCGAGAGCGTCGCCAATTTTCAATGCCGCTCGGTCAATCGCTATTACGGCGGCGACCACGTGATCTTTCTAGGAGCGGTCGAGGCCTATACTTACAATGCGAAGGAGCCGCTGCTCTTCGCGCGGGGTGCGTTTGGCCGATTTCTCGCCGACGACGAGCGCAAGTAGTCACTCCAGGCGTGCTTCAGCTCGCGGTCGAGGGTTCAGCGCACCCTGCCGAAAGCTTGTAGATTTCGAGCGCATCCGCGTCCGCGCCTCGCGCGGCCTTGGCGAGCCTGAAAAGTTGTCCTGCGAGCGAGGCCATGGGGACCGGCGTCGACGTGGTCTGAGCGACGTCGGCGACCGTATCGAGGTCCTTGAGCATTGTAGCGATGTGACCAAGCGGCGGTGAGTGAATGCCCTGGACCATTCGCGGCACGAACAGCTGCAACGGAATGGAGTCCGCGAAGCCGCCGGCGAGTGCTTCGGGCAACCGGTCGGCGTCAATTCCGGCGTTCACGGCGAGGCGAGTTGCTTCCGCGAGAACAGCCATCGCGCATCCGACGATCACCTGATTGCATAGCTTCGTGGTCTGGCCGGCGCCGGTCGGGCCCATGTGGGTGAACCTTCGTGCCATAGCCAGCACGTAGGGGTGGACCCGCTCGATATCGCTGGCTTTTCCGCCGGCCATGATGGCAAGCGTGCCTTCCTCGGCGCCCTTGGTACCACCGGAGACCGGCGCATCGATCCAGCCCGCGCCGTTCGCAGCTAACAATCGCGTTGCAAGGTCCCGTGCGGCATCAGGATGGATCGACGAGAAGTCGACCACGAGCTTGCCCGCGCCGGGCGCAGTTGAGATGCTCGCGGGTCCGAAGATCACCTCTTCCACGGCGGCCGCATCCGTCACGCACATGAAGACGATGTCCGAGCTCTCCATCAAGGTACGGGGGGTGTCTGCGCGCCTGGCACCGTCCTCCACGAGTGCGGCCATCTTCCCTTCCGAACGGTTCCAGACAGTGACCTGATGGCCGGCCTTGAGCAGCCGCCGGCTCATCGGTGTCCCCATCAATCCAAGGCCGAGATAGCCGAGCCGCTCGACGCCTTGCGGGTTTGTCTTGCTTGTCTCAGCCATAGGTTGCCTCCATCTGCTGCTGCGCGACGCTGCACTACCATATAGGGCGTATCCCACCACGAAACCGCTCGGCCTGCATGGCTTGCTTGATTGTTTGAACCATGAAACATTTGCCGCGGTCGGGTTGGATGGCGCCGGTCGGCGCCTGGCAGCGGAGTGGGCATGATGCGAACCGTTTCGAAGTGGATCCTGGCTTTGGGGGCGGCAGCGGCCGTGAGCGCGAGCGCAGGCTCGTCATGGGCGCAGCAGACGATTCGCGTCGGCTGGACGATCCCGGCCGAGGAATCCAAATACTGGATGATGCGCCGCCCGGCTGAGTTTCCCAACATCGGCAAGGCCTACAACATCGAATGGACCCAGTTTCAGGGCACCGCTCCGATGACGCAGGCGTTGGCGGCGGGTGTGCTGGATTGCGCGACCCAGGCGCCGCTGTCGCTCGCCAACGGCGTGGTTGGCGGCAACCTCAAAGCCTACATCGTGGCGCAGCATGTCTTCGAGAAGGCCGGTGGTTTCTCGGTCTACTGGGCTGTCATGGACGACTCCCCGATCAAGACGATCGCCGATCTCAAAGGCAAGACGGTCGGGATCTCCGTGATCGGCGGCGGCACCCAGGGCCCGTTCAACCTGTTGCTGAAGCAGAATGGCATCGATCCGGCCAAGGACATCAAGCTGGTCGAGGTGGGCTTTGCCGTCTCCGAAGATGCGTTGCGGCAGGGCCGCGTCGATGCAGTCAACATGAACCAGCCGTTCGCCGCACGCGCGGAGGCAAAGGGCGGCACGCGCAAACTGTTCTCGCTGTCGCAGGCGATGCCGAACATCGTGCACATCCTGGAAGCCTGCCGTGCCGATTTCGTCGACAAGAACCCGGAGTTGGTCAAGGCGTACGTGCGTGACATTACCTCCGGCATGAAGAAAGCGCTGGCGAACCGCGAAGAGACGTTGAAGGTCGTCAACGAAGTCCTGAAGGCACCTATTCCGGTTCTCGAGACCTATCTGCTCAAGGACAATGATTTCGGTCGCGATCCTGGTGCGGCACCGAATTTCCCCGCGATCCAGAAGATGCTGGACATCTATGCGGAGACCGGGATGCTGCCAAGATTGGATGTCGCGCAATTCAAGCATTCGACGATCGTCGCTCCGCTGCAATAGGCGATCGGGCGAATGGACCGAGCGGGAAGGATGCGGCGTCCAGGATGATCCGGGACGTTGCATGAAGAAGATGCACGTATGAAGAAGCTTCGATCTCGGATCACGACGGATGGTCTCGACCGGGCCCCGCACCGCGCGTTCATGCGCGCCATGGGGCTCGACGACGCTGCGATTGCGAAGCCGATGGTGGGCGTCGTCAGCATGAAGGGCGAACAGACGCCCTGCAACATGACGCACGACTTTCAGGTCGCCGCGGCCAAGACCGGAATCGAGGAGGCCGGCGGCACGCCGCGCGAGTTTTCGACCGTATCGGTTTCCGACGGTATCAGCATGAATCACGAGGGGATGAAGTTCTCGCTGTTTTCGCGGGAGCTGATTGCCGACTCGATCGAAGCCGTCGTGCATGGGCTCGCCTACGACGCACTGATCGGTTACGGCGGATGCGACAAGACGCTTCCCGGCGTGATGATGGGCATGGTCCGGTGCAACGTGCCGGCCATTTTCATCTATGGCGGCAGCGCGCTGCCGGGCCGCGTGGACGGGCGAACCCTGACCGTGCTCGACTCCTATGAGGCGGTCGGCAGCTTCATGACGGGAGAGATCGATGGCGCGACGCTCGAGCGGATCGAGCGGGCCTGCCTGCCGACCATCGGCGCGTGCGCCGGCCAATTCACTGCCAACACCATGGGGATGGTGTCTGAAGCGATGGGCCTCACCATTCCCAACGTGTCGATGGTGCCGGGTGTCTATGCCGAGCGTGCGCAGATATCCAGGCGGGCCGGGCGCCTCATCATGGAGATGCTGGAGCGCGGCGGGCCTTTGCCGCGCGACATCGTGACCCGGAAATCCCTGGAAAACGGAGCGGCAATTGTGGCTGCCACGGGTGGTTCGACCAATGCTGCGCTGCATCTGCCAGCCATCGCGAACGAGGCCGGCATCGCATTCACGATCGATGATGTCGGCGAGGTCTTTGCCAGGACGCCGCTGATCGGAAACCTGCGGCCGGGAGGCAAATATACGGCGAAGGACGTCTACGATATCGGCGGCGCCGCCGTGGTGATTCGAGAGCTGATCCAGAGCGGGCATATTGATGGCAGCTGCTTGTCTGTCACAGGCCGCACAATCGCCGAAGAATATGGCACCGCCAACGCACCTGACGGAGAGATCGTTTACACGGCTGGCGCGCCGATCATGCCGGATGGCGGCGTCGCGGTGCTGAAGGGAAACCTCTGTCCGGACGGCGCGGTTATCAAGGTCGCGGGCCTGAAGAGCCAGTTCTTTGAAGGCGTGGCGCGCGTTTTCGAAGACGAGGAGGCCTGCGTCGCTGCGGTTCGTGATCGCACCTATCGAGCGGGCGAGGTTCTCGTGATCCGCAACGAAGGGCCGGTGGGCGGCCCGGGCATGCGCGAGATGCTCGGCGTCACCGCGCTGATCTACGGACAGGGCATGGGCGAGAAGGTGGCCCTTATCACGGATGGACGGTTCTCCGGCGCCACCCGCGGAATGTGCATCGGCTATGTGTCTCCCGAGGCCTTCGTTGGCGGTCCGCTGGCGCTGGTACGCGATGGCGACAGGATCCGGATCGATGCTGCGAACCGGCGGATGGATATGCTGGTCGACGAGGAAGAACTCACGGCTCGCCGGCACGATTGGAAGCCGCGTCCGCCTCGTCACCGTGCCGGCGCCCTCGCCAAATATGCGCGATTGGTTGGCCAGGCACCGGGCGGGGCCGTGACGCATGAGGGGCCCGCGGAATGGCCCTGGTTCGGATGACGCGGCGCACTTGCCCGAAACAGCCAATGGCCTGGCAAGTTTCTTGCTAAGCTCGCGTCGCTGACGAAGGATGTTCAGCAAGCCTGTTGCGCAGGGTTCGCGCGAATGAAGTGAGACGGGATGAAGGTAGTGCCTTCGAGATCGAGCGAATGGGTGAGACCGGTGACGCCGCAAAAACCGGCTTCTGCAATCATCGAGATCGAGAGCGTCTCGCAGGTATTTCAGACCTCGGCGCGCAAGGACCATGTGGCGCTATCGGACATCTCCCTGGCGATCGAGGAGGGAGCCTTCGTCTCCATTCTTGGCCCGTCCGGCTGCGGCAAGTCGACATTGCTTTACGTCGTCGGCGGCTTCGTCAGCCCGACCAGCGGCTCAGCGAAGATCAGGGGACGGACGATCACGGGACCAGGGCCGGATCGCGGTCCGGTATTCCAGGAATTCGCGTTGTTTCCGTGGAAGACCGTGCTGGGCAATGTGATGTATGGCCCTCGCCAGCAGGGCGTGCGCACCACCGAGGCGGAAGCACAGAGCCGGGCCTTGATCGAGATGGTCGGGCTCAAGGGCTACGAGAATTTCTATCCAAAGGAGCTGTCCGGCGGCATGAAGCAGCGCGTGGCATTGGCTCGAACGTTGGCTTACCATCCTGAGGTTCTGTTGATGGACGAGCCGTTCGGCGCGCTCGATGCTCACACGCGAACGCGGCTGCAGAACGATCTGTTGAATATCTGGGAGCGTGATCGCAAGACGGTGCTGTTCGTCACTCATTCGGTCGACGAAGCGGTTTTTCTATCCGACAAGGTCGTGATGATGTCGAAGTCTCCCGGCCGCATCCGCGAGGTCATCGACATTGATCTGCCCCGGCCGCGCCGCCGCAGCGAGCTGCTGCTCGATCCACGGTACCAGAAATATGTCGTCGACATCGAGCGCATGTTCGACGAGGTCGAAGATACGGGATCGGCGTCATGACATCGCTGACGGCCCTGGCCAAGCGTGCCGCGCCGGTGTTTGCCTGCATCGGGCTTCTTGCGGCATGGCAAGTTGCGTCACTCGCGCTGAAGAACGACAGCTTCCCGACGGCGATCGAGGCAATCCGTGTAATCCCGGACATCCTCGGCGACAAGGAAGCGCTGATCAACATCCTGGCCTCGCTCCGCCGCATGGCGGTCGGGTTTGGCATAGCGGTATCGGTCTCGATCCCACTCGGCCTGTTGATGGGCCGCAGCCGGGCCGTCGCGGCCTTCTTCAATCCGCTCCTGATGGTGATCTACCCGGTGCCGAAGGCCGCCTTGATGCCGATCATCATGCTGTGGCTCGGCGTCGGTGACATCACGAAGACGCTGGTGATCTTCCTCGGCGTCAGCCTGCCCGTGATCTATCACAGCTTCGAGGGCGCCAAGGCGGTGGAAGAGAAGATGCTGTGGTCGGGCGCCGCCATGGGGCTTTCGCCTGCGCAACGCCTAGTTCGAATCGTACTGCCGGCGGCGTTGCCGGAGATCTTGACCGGTTGCCGCACTGGACTCGTGCTGGCGCTGATCACGATGATCACCAGCGAGATGATCGCGCGTCAGTCCGGCGCCGGCAATATCCTGTTCAATGCCCTCGACATGGGCCAATACGACACCGTCTTTGCGATGATCATCATCGTGGGGGCGATGGGAATCTGCCTCGATGCGATCTTCGAGCGGGTCCGCGCAAGGCTGGTGCGCTGGTCTGAGCCTCAGTTCGACATGCCGCTGAGCTTCTCATGATGCCGCAGCTTCGCTCCACCAGCATCATCCTCGGGCTCGCGCCGATCGTGCTGGTGATCGCGCTGTGGCAAGGCCTTGTATCATTTGGCTTTGCGCCTGCGGTCTTGCTGCCGCCGCCGGGATACGTCTTCAGCAGGTTGCTGCAGCAGCTCGTGACATGGACGTTCCAGCAGGAGATCGCGGCGACACTGTTCCGGCTGTTTGCCGGCTTCGCCATTGCGGTCGTGCTCGGTGTCAGCATCGGCATCGCCGCCGCCGCCAGTCCGGCTATCAACGCCGTGGTCCGGCCGATCGTTCGCGTGCTCGCGCCCTTGCCGAAGGTTGCGCTCTATCCAGCATTGCTGCTGCTACTCGGTTTCGGCCACGGATCGAAGATCACGCTGGTGGCGGCGGATGCCCTCTTTCCCATTCTCTTGTCTACCTATTACGGCGCGTCGACGGTGGAGCAGAAGCTGATCTGGTCGGCCATGGCGGCGGGAACGCCGCGCTATCAGATCCTGTTCAAGGTGGTACTGCCGGCCGCGATGCCGTCGATCCTGACCGGCTGCCGGATCGGTCTTGTCATTTCCTGCATCGTGGTGTTTCTGGCGGAGATGATCACGTCGAGCGACGGGCTCGGACATGTCCTCGTCACGGCGGCTCGGACCTTTCAGGCGGTCGATATGTTCGTACCGCTGATCACGATCTCGTTGCTGGGCCTGATCCTCAATGGCCTGCTGGGCGCCGTGCGCTCGTACCTGCTGCGGGGTTTCCCCGAAGCATGAACTGACGAAGAAGAAACCAGAAAACCGGGAGTAGACCATGCTGGCTGATCGCATCGAGGCAAAATGGATCGACGCATTTTGCGAGATTTTTGAGCGATGCGCCGTCAAGGCCGGCGATACCGCGGCGATCCTCTCGGAAACGCAGTCACGTGCGTTGAACGTTCATCTGGCGGAGCTCGCGCTGCTGCGGATGGGCGCGCGACCGTTTCACGTGGTCATGCCGACCCCGCGTAACCGCAATATCGTTCCGGTTCGCTCGACAGGGGCAAGCGAGGCGATCCAGCGGCTCGGCCCGGTCATCACCGCGCTTCAACAGGCCGGCTTTGTGGTGGATTGCACCATCGAGGGCCTGATGCATGCGGTGGAGACACCCGAGATCCTCAAAGCCGGCGCGCGCATCCTGGTGATCTCTAACGAGCATCCCGAAGCGCTGGAGCGGATGGTGCCGGATTCCGCGCTCGAGAAGCGCGTTCGCGCGGCGGCGAAGATGCTGCGCGGGACCAAGCGGATGCGGGTGACGTCAAAAGCCGGCACGGCGCTCGACGTCGATATGGTCGGCGCGTCCACGGTCGGCGTCTGGGGATGGACGGACAAGCCCGGTACGCTGGCGCATTGGCCCGGGGGCATCGTCGTCAGCTTCCCCAAGAGCGGAACGATCAATGGCACGCTGGTGATGGCACCCGGCGACATCAACCTGACCTTCAAGCGTTACCTGACCTCGCCGGTGAAGATGACGCTGAAGGACGATTATGTCGTCGAGCTGGAAGGCGAGGGCACCGATGCCGCAATGATGCGTGCCTATCTTGCCGCCTGGGGCGATCGGGAAGCCTATGCGGTATCGCATGTCGGCTTCGGCATGAATCCGGCCGCGCGCTACGAAGCGCTGTCGATGTACGACCAGCGCGACACCAACGGCACGGAAATTCGCGCCGTGTCCGGCAACTTCCTGTTCTCGACCGGTGCCAACGAATTCGCCGGCCGCTACACGGCGGGGCATTTCGATCTGCCGATGATGGGGACGACGATCGAGCTCGATGGCGTCGCGGTGGTGCGTGAAGGGGTGCTGCAGGACGTCTTCGGCTAGTTGCGATCGAGCACAGGCGGGCGAGCCAGGTCGAAGTGACGGAGCAGGTCGACCATGGCCTGAAGCCGTTTTGCCCGATAGGCGTCAATATCCATGCCTGAATAGTCGAGAAAGCCTGCACCTGTGCGCAGGCCGATCCGGCCCTCGTGCATGTTCCTTGAAATCACGTCCGGCGCGCGATAGCGGTCGCTGCCGAGTGCGCCTTCGAGGTAGCGACTGGCGTAGTAGAGGATGTCGCCGCCTCCCCAGTCGATGAATTCGAGCAGACCAAGCACGGCATAGCGGAAGCCAAAGCCGTAGCGGATCGCCTTGTCGATCTCCTCTGCGCTGGCGACGCCTTCCTCGACCATGCGCGCGGCCTCGTTCATCGCCAGCGCCTGGATGCGCGGAACGATGAAGCCGGGTGTCGCCGCGCAGACCACCGGCACCTTGCCGATGCCTTCGAGCAGCACCTTGACCTCGTCGATGATTGCGTGATCGGTGGCCTTGCCGGGCGAAACCTCGACAAGCGGGATCAGATAAGCCGGATTTAGCCAGTGCACATTGAGGAAACGGCGGGGATTCACGATCGCGCCTGAGAGGTCGTCAACGAGAATGGTCGACGTCGTCGATGCGATGATCGTATCGGGGCCGACTTGTTTTGAGGCCGCCCCCAGCACATCCCGCTTGAGCTCGACGACTTCGGGAACTCCTTCAAAAACAATTCCCGCATCGGACAGTGCCGCCTCGCTCTCGCTGGCCGGCACCACCGAGACCCGTGCGATGAGCGGGTCGACATCGGCCTCGGTCAGTAGCCCCAGCTTCGCCAGGCTGGCAAAGGTCTTCCTGACTTCGCCGAGCGCATCTGCCTCCAGCCGGGCGAAATCTTCGGCTGAACGGGCCTTGATGTCGATCATCGTGACCCTATGCCCCGCGTAGGCAAACGCGACGGCGATGCCGCGCCCCATGCGGCCGGCCCCGAGACATGCGATGGTGGCTCGGCTGGTCATCGCTCAAAATCCCCTGCGAAGAAGCGCCTGCAAAGCGGCTTTGTCGAGATGGCCGAGTCCCAGCGTCTCGAGCGTTCGGCCGCCCTGCGCAAAATCCTCGCCGCAGATTGCGCCGCCAATGGCCAGGAACGCCTTGGCCAGCGGCGTAGCCACGCCTGCCAGGCCGGCGACGGAGACCAGCAGCGATAGCCCAAGCCGCAAATCTTCTCTCATATAGCGGTGCTCCGTCAGCACGATCCGCTCGCGCCAGTCGCCGGAATCGGTCAGCCGGTCATGCGAGCCGCGGCCGTACATCCAGATCTCGCCCTCCCTGGCGTAGTGATGAGCGAGCGGAAAATGCGGTGCGCCATATCCGAGCGCCTCACGCACGGCAATCCGTTCGCCGTCGAGCGCGTCGGTGACTCGGCGGATCGCGGCTTGCGTTCCTTCCTTGTGAATGTCCCACCTCTCGAAATGCTCGATCGGGCCTGCATTCATCACGATCAGCGGCGGATGGATAATCGGGCCTGCGTTCATCAGCGCACCGGAGAGAGCATCTCCGCACGGCTCGATTGCGCCGGGGAAAGCCTGTCCAATCACCTCGAGTGCACGCGGCGCCTGATGGAGCGGGAAAACGCCGACCGGCAGGCGCTTGGCGCGGATGGTGATCGCGACCTCGAACGGCCCGTGCTTGCGGGTCAGCCAGGGCAAGGTCCCGGTTTCGGCAAAGCTCGCCTTGGCGTGGTTGCCGGCATCCCGCGCGGCGTGGGCGAAGATCATCGAGCCGAACGTGGCCGGCGGCAGAAACAGGACCTGTCCGTCCCGCAGATGTGGAGCAAGCAGGCGCGCAATATCAGGCTGCGCGAAGGCGGGGGCGGGGCACAGGATCAGCTCTGCCTCGTTGACGGCCTCGGCGATGTCAGTCGTCACCAGCGCCAGTTTCGCATCGTGACGGCCGTTATGATCCTTCACCAGGATGCGCGAGCCGGCGGCGCGATGGGCTGCGACCTGATCTGCGTCGCGGCGCCAGAGCCGGACCTCATGTTCCGACAGCGCAAAATCGCCCGCGGCTGCGAAAGAGCCGTTTCCTCCCCCCAGAACCGCAATCTTCAAGATGCTTCTCCTCGCGCGCGCGATTGCGCATCAAGCTGCTTCAGCAGGAAATGCTGGACCTTGCCGAGCGCGGTGCGCGGCAGATCGGTGACGAAAACGATCTCGCGCGGAATCTTGTAGCGCGCGAGTTGTGCCTGAAGATGTACTTTCAACGCGTCTGCTTCCAGTCGACGGTTGGATCGCGGGATCACATAGGCGATGGGCACCTCGTCCCAGCGTGGATCGGGCCGGCCGATCACGGCGCATTCGCTGACATCGGGATGTTCGAGCAGGACGCGTTCGACCTCCGCCGGATAGATGTTCTCGCCGCCGGAAATGATCATGTTCTTCTTGCGGTCGCGCACCCAGAAATAGCCGTCCCCGTCGCACAGGCCGATATCGCCGGTACGATACCAGCCGTCGTGCAGCGCATCGCGGGTGGCGTCCGCATTACCCCAATATTCGAAGAACACGTTGGCGCCGCGCACCGCGATCTCGCCGGGCGCGCCCGCCGGCACCTCGTTGCCGGCGGGATCAATCACTTTCGCCTCGCAGCACAGGCCGGCAAGTCCGGTCGATCCCGCGCGAGAAAGATCGCCACCAAGCCGGGTGTAGACCGCAATCGGGCAAGTCTCCGTCGAGCCGTAGACCTGAAGCACCGGGACGCCGCGCGCGACGAAGCGGTCGATCAGATGCGGCGGCACGATGGTCGAGCCGGTCGCGACGGCTTTGAGTGACGAAAGGTCTGTCGTAGCCCAGGCGGGATGGTCGCTTACGGCCTGGATGATAGCTGGCACCATCACGGTCAGGGTCGGCCGATCCCGTTCGATGGTTGCAAGCGCTGTGTCCGGCGTGAAGCGTGCGTGAACCGTGACCGTGGCGCCGAGCTGGAGCGCCGCCGTGGTCTGGATGTTGAGGCCACCGACGTGGAAGAACGGCAGCAGCGTCAGCACATGGTCGTCGGACGTCATGTTGTGCATGTGCTGGCTCATGACGCCGTTCCAGAACAGCGCCTCCTGGCGCAGCACCGCGCCTTTGGGCCGTCCGGTCGTTCCTGACGTGTAGACAATGAGGAGCGGACAGGAGAGATCAGTGTGCGGGTTGCGGCCGGTGCCCTCGCTGCGGGCCAGCAGACTTTCGAGCGTCATGCCGCGGGGCGGCTCGAAATCGAGCCCGACAACAGCAGTCCCCTGAAGCTCGGCAAGAACCCCCTCGAATGCCTGCTCGAGTACCAAAACCTTGGCGCCGGCATCGGTGAGAATGAAAAGCTGCTCGGCGATGGCCAGCCGCCAGTTCAGGGGCACCAGCATCGCGCCGAGCCGCGCGCAGGCATAGAGCAGAACCAGATAGTCCGGCCGGTTCAGACTGAGGATCGCAACGCGGTCGCCCCGGCCTACGCCGAGCTCCTGCTTCAATGTCGCGGCGGTCCGTTCGATGCGCGCAGCGAACGCCGCATAGCTCAACCGTTCGCCTTCGAAGGCAATGGCCGTTTTGTTTGGCGCGAACGCCGCGTTGCGATCGATCAGACTGCAGAGGTCCACCGTCAGTCGTCCGTTTCGCCGGCCTCGTACAGCGCCTCGCGCCCGATCCGGTCGAGGCAGAGCTCGGCTGTCCAGGGCAACATCAGCGAGCCGCAGCGACTGTCGCGATAGATGCGCTCGAGGGGTAGCGAGCGGAGCATGGCCTGACCGCCGCAGGTGCGGATCGCGAGCGCGGCGAGCTCATTGGCGCCCTCCATCACCGAATATTGCGCGGCATAGGCGCGCAGCACCTGCTCCTTACTCGGATTGGCGCGCGCCTCGGTGACCGCCTGGAACCAGATCGCCTTGATCTGCTCGAGCTTGATCTGCATCTGCGCGACCGCAATTTGCTTGGTCGGATACATCCTGCGCTTGACCGGCGGCATGCCCGGTACTTCGCCGCGCAGATATCGCACGGTGAAGTCATAGGCGGCTTGAGCAAGGCCCATATAGGTTGGCGACAGCGTCAGGAACATGTGCGGCCAGCGCATCGCGGCCTGGAAATAGACGCCGCGCGGCATCAGCGCCGAATCTGCCGGCACGAACACGTCCTTGAACAGCAGCGTGCGCGAGACCGTTCCGCGCATGCCGAGCGGATCCCAGTCGCCGACGACCGAAACGCCTTCCGATTTTGAGGGGATGGCGAGGTAAAGCGTATTGCGGCGCGAAGCCTTCTCGCCTTCCTCGATCTCGGTGCAGAGAACGCCGTAATAGTCGGCATGGCCGGAGAGTGATGCGAAGATCTTCTTGCCGTTGACGATCCAGCCACCCTCGACCGGCCTTGCTTCCGTGCCGAAAGCGACGCCGCCTGCCGCTGCCGCACCGCCCTCCGAGAAGGGCTGCGAATAGATCGCGCCATCCTCGACGATGCGCTTGTAGTGGACTGCACGCCTCCGCTCGTGTTCGGCGCGGGTTTCAGCATCCATGTCGAGATCGTCGGCGAGCGGACCGGACCACAGCGTCGAGCAGACATGCATGTTCCAGGTGAGCGCAGTCGCGCCGCAATACCGGCCGATTTCGGCTGCCGCCAGTGCGTAGGTCTGGTAGTTCGCTCCGAGCCCGCCGTGCTTCTTGGGCACGGCAATACCGAGCAGGCCGACGCGATGCAGGTCGCGATAATTCTCAGACGGGAAGATCGCCTCGCGATCGTAAGTCGCGGCGCGGCCGGCGAACACGCTCTGGCCGATCTCGCGCGCCCGCGCGATGACGCCGGCCTGCTCGTCGCTCAGTCGGAATGCGACGGGATCGAAGATCGGTGCATCCAGCGCGACCTTGTCAGTCGCGCCGATGGTCTTGCTGACTTGCATGGTCATTGCGCAGCCATCCTACGTTTTGGTCGCGACGGAATTCAGGAACCGGCCGAGGGCCTCGTCAAAGGCATCGGGGCGCTCAAGATTTGCAAGATGGCCGACAGCGCCGAGTTCGACATATTCCGCGGAGGGAATGTAGGTCGCCGTCTTCGCCATCATCGGCGCTGGCGCGTTGTTGTCCTTGGAGCCGGACAGCAGCAGCGTCGGGATCGAAATGTCCTTGAGGGTGCTGCGTTGGTCGAAGCCAATCAAGGCCAGCATCATGGCGCGATAGCTCGCCTCGGGCACGCTCGCCATGCACTCCCGTGCAAGCTCCATTCCCGTGGGATCAGGATCGTCGCCCACCAGTTCCTTCACCAGAGAGGGCGCCAGCGACTTCATCGTTTCGCCGCGATCGAGCGGCCCGAGCCGTGCGGCGATAAACGATTTCTGCCAATCGCCGTCGGCTTTGCCGAAGGCCGGGCTGGTCTGCGCCAGCACGACGGCGCGCGCCAGGTTTGGGGATTGCACCAGCCACTTCTGGATGATCATGCCGCCGATGGAATGGCCGACCAGAATTGGCTTGCTCGCCCCAAGCTGCTCGATGAATCGCTGAAGCGCATCCGCCAGGGCAGCGATGCTGACGCTGGCGAGCGGTGCCGACCCACCATAGCCGGGCATATCCCATGCAATCGCGTGGAAGCGGTCGCCGAATGTGGCAAGCTGCTGGCGCCAGGCCCGTGCCGCACCGCCGATTCCATGCAGGAAAATCAGAGGCGTCCCGCCCGGATCGCCGGCGGCTTCATAGGCGAAGCGGCCGTCTTTTGTTATCATTGGCGCAGGGTGCGACACGCGACATCCTTTTGCTCGGCCCGTCGATGCTAACAGGCCTGTGAGGGATGGAAAGCGATAATTTTATACTTAAAGCAATTTTCAGGCCGTCTTCTGCGTGTGGCCGTTCGCGGGCCGACCCGAGCTTTGTTTGCAAAAGTTTGAAGGTTAAAATATATCGAGAGGGCGATCAGCAGAATGCAAGGAAGCCAGCGCATGTCCGGATTACCGCATTCGCCGCACGCGCTGGTGACCGGTGGCGGTCGCGGCATTGGTCGCGCAATCGCAGCAGCGCTCGTCGAGGCCGGTGCCACAGTGACCGTCCTTGGGCGGAACGCTGCGACGCTTGAAGAGGCTGTTAGCGTAGGGGCAGCGCATTTTGCGGCCGTCGCCGACGTTTCGGACGAAACCTCATTGAAAGTCGCCATCGCTCAAGCGAGTGCGCGGCAGCCGATCGATATCCTGATCGCCAATGCGGGAAGCGCCGAGTCCGCGCCGTTCGCCAAATCCGACAGCGCCCTGTTTGCGCGCATGATGGACGTCAATTTCATGGGCGTGGTCCATGCTGTCAGCGCTGTGCTGCCCGGGATGAAGGATCGTCCCTATGGCCGTATCGTCGCGATCGCGTCGACTGCGGGGCTCAAGGGCTATGCCTATGTCAGCGCGTACACTGCGGCCAAGCATGCGGTGGTCGGTCTCGTGCGTTCCCTTGCTATCGAGATGGCTGGCAGCAATGTGACCGTAAACGCGGTGTGCCCCGGTTTCACCGACACGGATCTCGTCGCCGGCAGCATCGAGAACATCATGAAAAAGACGGGCCGTAGCCGCGAGCAGGCGGTTGCCGAGCTCGCGAAGCATAATCCGCAGGGGCGGTTGATCTCTCCTCAGCAGGTCGCGGATGCCGTGGTGTGGCTGTGCGGCGAGGGCGCCGGCGCAATCACCGGGCAGGCGATCGCTGTTGCCGGTGGTGAAATTTAGCGCGCATGACGCGGGCGCGGAACAAGGAAGCTAAGGAGATCGCATGAGCAGACCAGCCAATCCCGTGACCTTGCCGCTTGCGGACTATTCGCCTCAGAACTTCCTGCTGGCCGTGGTCGATGGTGTTGCGACCGTGACGCTCAATCGTCCGGAACGGAAGAATCCGTTGACCTTCGAGAGCTATCGCGAACTCACCGATTTTTTTCGCGCCTGCGCGTTCGACGATGCGGTCAAGTGCATCGTCGTGACCGGCGCTGGTGCCAATTTCTCGTCCGGTGGCGATGTGTTCGAGATCATCGGTCCGCTGGTGAAGATGGACACCAAGGGACTGACGGCGTTTACGCGGATGACCGGCGACCTCGTCAAGGCGATGCGGGCCTGCCCCCAGCCGATCGTTGCCGCGGTTGAAGGCATCTGCGCAGGCGCTGGCGCGATCATCGCCATGGCGTCGGACATGCGGCTTGCTGCGAGCGGGGCCAAGGTCGCATTCCTCTTCAACAAGGTTGGCCTTGCCGGTTGTGACATGGGCGCCTGCGCGATCCTGCCGCGGATCATCGGACAGTCTCGCGCTTCCGAGTTGCTCTACACCGGCCGGTTCATGACCGCGGAGGAGGGCGAGCGCTGGGGCTTCTTCAGCCGCCTCGTCACCCCGGAGCAAGTGCTGCCCCAGGCACAAGTGCTCGCCAAGCAAATCGCGGAGGGACCGACGTTTGCCAACACCATGACCAAGCGGATGCTGGCCATGGAATGGGCGATGTCGGTGGAGGAGGCGATCGAGGCGGAAGCTATTGCTCAAGCGCTGTGCATGACGACCGCCGATTTCGAACGGGCCTTCGAGGCCTTTGCCAACAAGGTCAGGCCGGTCTTCAGGGGCGACTAAGTCGGGCTTTACCGGCCGCCTGCCGCAATGGGGACTTGCGCGAAATTATTTTAGGCTTAAAATAGTTTCGCCGGGTTGAATTGGCGAGGCTCCCATGAAAGTCGCGATCATCGGTGGCGGACCTGCGGGTCTCTACGCTGCAATCCTGCTGAAGAAGCAGCGGCCGAGCGCTGAGATCGCGGTGTACGAGCGCAACCGCGCCGACGACACCTTCGGCTTCGGCGTGGTGTTCTCGGACGCCACGCTCGATAATTTCGAGAAGCACGATCTTCCGAGCTATCGCCGCATCACCCAGGAATTCGCCTACTGGGATGACATCGCCGTGCACTTCCGCGGAACGGTCCATCGGGTCGGCGGCAACGGCTTTTGTGGCTGCTCGCGGCAGAAACTGCTCCTGATCCTGCAGGCGCGCGCGCGCGAACTGGGCGTCGTCCTGAATTTCGAAGCGGACGTCGAGGACGAATCCCGCTTCGCCGACGCCGATCTCATCCTGGTCGCGGACGGCATCAACAGCCGCTTCCGCGACAAATACGTCGATCATTTCGCGCCGGAAGTCGACCTCCGTACCAACAAGTTCGCCTGGATGGGCTCGACCAGGCCGCTGGATGCCTTCACCTTCATCTTCCAGGAGACGGAGTGGGGGCCGTTCATCGCCCATGCCTATCAATATGAAGCCGGGCACTCGACCTGGATTTTCGAGACCGATCCGGAGACGTTCGAACGCGCCGGACTGACAGGGCTGAACGAGACCCAGTCGGCTACGCGGATGGCCGAGATCTTCGGCTGGTTCCTCGATGGGCACCAATTGCTCACCAATCGCTCGACGTGGCGCAACTTCCCGATGATCCGCAGCAAGCGCTGGGTCAAGGACAACATGGTTCTGCTCGGCGACGCCAAGGCGAGCGCGCATTTCTCGATCGGCTCGGGCACCAAGCTCGCGATGGAAGACGCGATCGCGCTGGCCGAGGCGATGGAGAAGGCGCCCAACATCAAGGCGGCGCTGGACGTCTATGAGCACGGCCGCCGCGAAGAGGTCGAGAAGACGCAGCACGCCGCCGACGTCTCGCTGGTCTGGTTCGAGCATGTCGACCGCTTCTGGGATTTCGATCCCGTGCAGTTCGCCTTCGGCGTGATGACGCGCTCGAAGGCGATCACCTATGACAATCTGAAACTCCGCGCCCCCGACTTCGTGGCTGAAGTCGATAAGTCGTTTGCCAGGCAGGTTCGCAACAGCGGTTTCGACGTCGACACCAAGAAGCCGATGGTGCCGCTGTTCCAGCCCTTCCGGCTACGCGAGATGGAGATCGCCAATCGCGCCGTGGTGTCGCCGATGTGCATGTACTCGGCGAAGGAGGGCGTGCCGACCGATTTCCACCTGGTGCATTACGGCTCGCGCGCGATCGGCGGCGCTGGCCTGATCTTCACGGAGATGACCTGCGTTGCCCGCGACGCCCGCATCACGCCCGGCTGCACAGGACTGTGGAATGACGAGCAGGAGGCGTCCTGGTTGCGCATCGTTGATTTCGTCCATGCCAATTCAGCCGCGAAAATCTGCCTGCAACTGGGGCATGCCGGGCGTAAGGGGGCGACCAAGCTGATGTGGGACGGCATGGACCGTCCGCTGGACGAAGGCGGCTGGGAGGTGTGTTCGGCGTCGCCGCTGCCCTATTTCCCCGACAGCCAGGTTCCGCGCGAGCTTGATCGCGCCGGCATGAACGCAGTGAGGGACGCTTTCGTCGCGGCGGCCGAGCGCGGCGAACGCTGCGGCTTCGACATGCTCGAACTGCACTGCGCCCACGGCTATCTGCTTGCGAGCTTCATCTCGCCGCTGACGAACACCCGCACGGATGAGTATGGCGGCTCGCTTGAAAATCGCCTGCGCTTCCCGCTCGAAATCTTCGAGGCGCTGCGGGCCGTATGGCCGTCGCACAAGCCGATGTCGGTGCGCATTTCCGCAACCGACTGGGCCGAGGGTGGCATCGGCGGCGACGATGCGGTGGCGATCGCGCGCGCTTTTGCCGAAGCCGGCGTCGACCTCGTCGACGTCTCGACCGGGCAGACCGTGCGCGATGCGCAGCCGATCTATGGCCGCATGTTCCAGACGCCGTTCTCCGATCAGGTTCGCAACGAGGCGCGCGTGGCGACGATGTGCGTCGGCAACATCACGACGGCGGACCAGGCCAACACCATCCTGGCTGCCGGCCGGGCGGACCTCGTTGCGCTCGGGCGGCCCCATCTGGTCGATCCGTTCTTCACCATGAGGGCGGCGGCCTGGTACGGGGCGGACGACGCGTTCTGCCCGCCGCAATATCTTCCCGGAAAAGATCAGATTTTCCGCAACAGCGTGCGCGACCGGCAGGATCTCGAGGAGCTGAGAATTAAGGCTAAGCCCAAGACCCGGGCCGAGCTCAAGGCGGAGGCGACAAAGCCGCTTGCGGCCGAGTGACCGCCCGTGCGAATTTAACTGCATTGCCTGGTGTGTACCGAGTGGAGTGAGGGCGATGAAGGCGATTATCGTCGGTGGCGGTATCGGTGGTCTCACCACCGCATTGATGCTGCGCTCGCGGGGCCTCGCTTGCGAGATTTTCGAGCAGTCCGACACCATCCGCGAGCTAGGGGTCGGCATCAACACGCTGCCCCATGCCATGCGCGAGCTGGCAGGCCTCGGTCTGCTCCAGCAGCTTGACGATGTCGCGATCCGCACTGACCAGCTCTATTACCTCAACCGTCACGGCCAGGAAGTCTGGCGCGAGGTCCGCGGCATCGACGCCGGCCACGACGTGCCGCAATTCTCGATCCACCGCGGCCGCCTTCAGGGCGTCATCCATCGGGCCGTCGAGGAGCGGCTCGGGCCGGAGGCCATCCACACCGGCTGCCGACTCGGTGCCTTCACCCAGGACGAGGGCGGCGTCACCGCTTACTTCTTCGATCGCTCAGGCGCGCACATCCACACCGCGCGCGGCGACATTCTGATTGGTGCCGACGGCATCCATTCGCGGGTCCGGGACACGCTGTTCCCGAGCGAGGGGCCGCCATGCTGGAACGGCCTGATGCTGTGGCGCGGTGCGCGGGATTGGCCGCTATTCCTCACCGGGAAATCGATGATCGTCGCCGGCGGCCTCAACGCCAAGGTGGTGATCTATCCGATCGCGGAAGGATCGAGCCCGGCAAGCCGTCTCACCAACTGGGCGGTGCTGGTGAAGGTCGGCGAGGGCAATGCCCCGCCGCCGCGCAAGGAAGACTGGTCGCGGCCAGGCCGTCGCGAGGAGCTGATGCCGCATGTCGCGCGCTTCTCGGTGCCTTACGTCGACGTGAAGAGCCTGATCTCGGCCACGCCCGAGTTCTACGAATATCCGACCTGCGACCGCGATCCATTGCCCTATTGGTCGTCCGGCCGAGTTACGCTGCTCGGCGATGCCGCGCATCCGATGTATCCGGTTGGCTCCAACGGCGCCTCGCAAGCCATCCTTGATGCGCGCTGCCTCGCCGACGCGCTGGTGCGCGCCGAGCATCCGCGCCAGGCGTTGCTTGAATACGAGAAGAAGCGCCTGCCCATGACCGCGGACATCGTCCGCTCCAACCGGCGGGGCGGCCCCGAGGGCGTCATCGACGCCGTCGAGCAGCTCGCGCCTGATGGTTTTGACAATGTCGACAACGTGCTGAGCTATTCCCAGCGCGAGGCGATCGTGCGCGGCTATGCTACCAAGGCCGGCTTCGCCGCAGTGCCGGGACTCGCGGCGGTGCGGGCTTGAATCTAGCCGCCGGGAGGCGGCGGCAGGAAATGGATGTTGAACTCGGCCGCCATCGCCACCACGTCCTCGGGCTTCTGTTCCTTCATGTTGTGAAGGCCCCAGAACAGGTCGAACAGCTTGCGCGTCGGTGACACCCAGAACAGCACTTTCGCGGTCTGCTCAGATTTGTTGAAGATGCCGTGCGGCACGCCCATGCCGAGCCGGATCAGGTCGCCCGCGGTCGCCTGCGACTCGGAATTGCCGAGCATGAAATCGAGCTTGCCCTCCAGCATGTAGAGATATTCATCCTGGTCGGGATGAATATGCGGCGGCACGAACGTGCCTGGCGGCAGCGTCGCATGCCAGGAGAAGCTGTGCTCCGTGTTGCTCTTCGGCACATAGGTTTGGCCGAGGATGTTCCAGGAGATGCCCTGGATTCCCTCATTGGCCCGTGTGATGCCGGTGATTTCGCTCTTCATTGTGATCCTCCCTCGACGCGACGTGCGGCTTAGTTCGCCGCCTTGCAGTCCTTGGCGTAGCGGTCGCCGTAATTCTCAAAGACCTTCTGAACGATCTCGGTCTGGAACTTGCCGTCCGCGCGCTTGGCGACCTTGGTCAGGTAAAAATCCTGGATCGGATAGCCGTTGGTGTTGAACTTGAAGGTGCCGCGCAGCGAGGTGAAGTCCGCCTTTTTCAGACCGGCCGCGACCGCATCCTTGTTCGAAAGATCGCCCTTCACGGCCTTGACCGCGCTGTCGATCAGCATCGCGGCATCATACGCCTGGAAGGCGTAGGTGCCCGGCACGATGTTATAGGCGGCCTCGTAGGCAGCGACGAACTTCTTGTTCTGGGGATTGTCGAGATTGGGCGCCCAGTTCGCGCCGCCGAACATGCCGACCGCCGCGTCCTGCTGCGCCGGCAAGGTCGATTCATCCACCGTGAAAGCCGAAAGCACCGGAATGCTGTCGGCAAGGCCAGCCTGCTTGTATTGCTTGACGAGATTGACGCCGAGGCCGCCGGGCATGAACGTGAAGAGCGCATCGGGCTTCTGCGATGAAATCTTGGAAAGCTCCGGCTGGAAGTCCAGCGTGTTCAGCGGCATGTAGGATTCTTCGACGATCTCGCCCTTGTAGTCGAGCTTGAAGCCGGCCACCGAGTCCTTGCCGGCCTGATAATTCGGCACCATCAGATACATGCGCTTGTAGCCGCGATCCTGCGCGACCTTACCGAGGATTTCGTGCACCTGATCGTTCTGATACGAGGTCACATAGAAGAACGGGTTGCAGTCCTTGCCGGCAAAAGTAGACGGGCCGGCATTGGGGCTGATCAGGAAGGTTTTCGATTCCGTGACTGGCCGGTGGATCGCCTGGAGGATGTTGGAGAAGATCGGGCCGACCACGAAGTCGACCTTGTCGCGCTCCAGAAGGCCCTTGACCTTGGTGACCGCTGCGTCCGGCTTCAATTCGTCGTCGACGACGACGACTTCCACATCGCGGCCGCCCATCTTGCCGCCGAGATCCTTGACCCCGAGCGCAAAGCCGTCGCGAACCTGTTGGCCGAGCGCGGCGGCGGGTCCCGAGAGGGTCACGATCACCCCCAGCTTGATTTTCTCCTGGGCGAGGGAAGGGCTCACCGCGGTGCCAAGCAGCAAGGCGGCTGCGGCCAACGTCATTTGCGTCTTCATGATCTGTCCCCCGTGATAACAGGACTTGCGTTGCAAGCCGCTACTCCAATCCAAGTTTATGCCGATGATTGCTGCCGCGGCAAGCTAAGCTCAAGTCGTCATCCTGCGGGCAGCGGTGCATGCAAGCGGCGCGCCAATTATTTGAAGCCTAAAGAAATCGGCATGCGGTCGATTGTTGCGGCTTTAGGCTTGCAGGCGGCTTCGATTTACTTGAAGCTCAAAACGTTGGGAATCCGTGCCGGGCGCCAATGCCGGCCGTGAGTGACTGCATCAACATGCTCGATTCCGAGACCAAGGCCGTCGAAACTCCGGAGGATCACGCCGAAGAGCTTCGGCTATGGCTGCGCCTCTTGACCTGCACGACCCTGATCGAGGGCGAGGTCCGTGGCCGGTTGCGGCAGCGCTTCGACGTCACATTGCCCCGTTTCGACCTGATGGCGCAGCTTGACAAGGCACCCGACGGCATGACGCTGTCCGACGTCTCCAAGCGCATGATGGTCTCGAACGGCAACGTCACCGGCCTCGTCGAGCGCCTCGTGGAATCCGGTCATCTCGACCGCCGCACGTCGGAGACGGACCGCCGCGTCCAGGTGATCCGGCTGACTAAACTCGGTCGCGCCGAGTTTCGCAGAATGGCCGCGGAACACGAAACCTGGATCGCCGATCTCTTCGCCGATCTGACGCCGAAGGATGTGCGCGAATTGATGCGGCTGCTCGCCAAGACCAAGGCATCGGCGCAGAAATCGGCCGCTCGCCGCCGGGCCTAGGTCCGCGGCTGCCGCCGGAAAAAGCATGGGATGCCCAAAATCCACTATTGCGCGAAATTGCTTTAAGCCTAAAATGTTTCCGAGTTAGTGCTGCCGGGTGCTTTCCATGCTGAAAGGAGCGTGCGATGGCCAACGCCGCCAAGGTTCAAGTCTCGGGCTCGCATGACGACAATGCCGCGACAGCCCATGTCGATACATTCGCGCGGCAGCATCTTCCGCCACCCGAACTCTGGCCGGAATTCGTCTTCACCCGACCGGAACTGCAATATCCGCCCCGCCTCAACTGCGTCAGCTATTTTCTCGACCGCTGGGTCGAGCAGGGACATGGCGACGCTCCCTGCGTGATCAGCCCCACCGTCAGCTACACCTATCGTGAGCTGCAAACGGTCGTGAACCGCATCGCCAATGTGCTGGTCGGCAAGCTTGGTCTCGTCACCGGCGGGCGCGTGCTGCTACGCTCGGCCAACAACCCGATGATGGTCGCGACCTATCTGGCGGTGATCAAGGCCGGTGGTATCGTCGTCGCGACGATGCCGCTGTTGCGTGCCAAGGAGCTGTCCTATCCGATCCAGAAGGCGGAGATCACGCTCGCGCTCTGCGACGGCAAGCTCGCCGACGAAATGGAGAAAGCGAAAGCCGCAGCCCCCGGCCTCAAGCGCGTGGTCTATTGGGGCAACGGCGCCGGCGACTCGCTTGAGGCGCTGATGAGGGATGCAAGTCCGGAGTTCAAAGCTGTCGATACCGCCTTGGAAGATGTCTGCCTGATCGCGTTCACGTCGGGCACGACCGGCGATCCCAAGGGCACCATGCATTTCCACCGTGACATGCTGGCGGTCTGCGATGGCTATGCGCGCAATATCCTGCGCGCGGAGCAGAAGGATCGCTTCGTCGGCTCGGCACCGCTCGCCTTCACGTTTGGCTTCGGCGGCGTGCTGTTTCCGATGCACATCGGTGCCTCTTTCGTCGTTCTGGAGAAGACGGCGCCCGACGACATTCTGAATGCGATCGAGCAATACAAGACCACGGTCTGTTTCACCGCGCCGACCGCGTACCGGGCGATGATCGGCAAGCTTCCGGGCCGCGATATTTCCTCGCTTCGCAAATGCGTGTCCGCCGGCGAGACGCTGCCCAAGCCGACATTCGATGCCTGGCTGAAGGCGACCGGCATCAAGCTGATGGACGGCATCGGCTCGACCGAGCTGCTGCACATCTTCATCAGCGCGACCGAGGACGAGATCCGCCCTGGTGCGACGGGCAAGCCGGTGCCGGGGTATGAAGCGAAGATCGTCGACGATTCCGGCAATGACGTTCCGCCGGGCACGATGGGAAGGCTCGCGGTACGCGGGCCGACCGGTTGCCGCTATCTCGCCGATGAGCGGCAGCGCAAATACGTCCAGAACGGCTGGAACATCACGGGCGACACCTATCTGTTGGATAGCGAGGGCTATTTCTGGTACCAGTCGCGCTCGGACGACATGATCGTGTCGGCCGGCTACAACATTGCAGGCACGGACGTCGAGGCGGCGCTGCTTACGCATCCCGCCGTCGTCGAGTGCGGGGTCGTCGGCGCGCCGGACGAGGCGCGCGGCATGATCGTGAAGGCCTATGTCGTTGCCGCGCCGGGCGTAACGCGGGACGCCGAGCTCGTGGCTGCGCTGCAGGAGCATGTCAAACGGGAAATCGCGCCATACAAATATCCGCGCGCGATCGAGTTCGTGACGCAGCTGCCGAAGACCGAGACCGGCAAACTAAAGCGCTTTGCCCTGCGGCAACTGGCGCTGACCGCGGTGGCGTCCTCCGGCGTCGCGGCGGAATGAGAGAAGGATAGAGAATTGTCAGTGACGACGCCGAAGGGCCCGCACCTCGCGGTGCTGCCGACAGCAGCCGAGGACGAAGCCCGCTCCAGGGCGCAGGTGCTGCAGCCGTCCGGTTGGCCGGTGCCGAAAGGCTATGCCAATGGCATGGCGGCCGAGGGACGCATCGTCGTCACCGGCGGCGTGATCGGCTGGGATGCCGAGGAGCGTCTCGCGGACGGCTTTGTCGCGCAAGTGCGCCAGACCCTGAGCAACATCGCCGCGATCCTCGCGGAGGCCGGTGCGCAGCCCGAGCATCTGGTGCGCCTGACCTGGTACGTCGTCGACATGGAGGAGTACCTGACGAACCTGAAAGAGCTCGGCAAGGCCTACCGCGCTATCTTCGGTGCGCACTACCCGGCGATGGCGCTGGTTCAGGTCGTCCGCCTCGTCGAGAAGGCGGCGCGCGTCGAAATCGAAGCCACCGCCGTCATTCCGCGCTGAACTGCGATCGGCGCGCGCTCAGCTTGCCTTGGTCAGCTTGCCTTGGCGAGGTCATCGTCCTCGGGCGAGTTCAGGTATATTCCTGACATGGTGTCGACCCAGCAAAGATGGTCATGCACCTTCTTCACGCCGCTGACGTTCTCCGCTGCGACGACCGCGGCCTGTCGCGCGCGCTCCTCGGTGATGACGCCGCTGAGATGAACGATGCCGTCGCGGACGATGACGTTCAGCCCGAACGGGCACCAGTCGTTCTTCTCCATGTTGTCGATGATGCGGCTGCGAATGTGATCGTCGTCGGCGGTCGGGTCGGGTACGTCTCGGGCGAGGTCCGCCACCGCCTGGAGCAGATTCGCGCGCGATACGATGCCGACGATCTTGTCGCCGCGGATCACCGGCAGACGCTTCACGTTGTTTCGTTCCATGAGATCGACGATCTCGGCTAGCGCCGTATCCTCGGTGATGGTCACCGGTGAGGGGGTCATCACCTCCGAGACCTGGCGGCCGTGCTCGTGAACGAAATCGCTGGCCGATTTGCCGGATCCGAGAATGAACCGCAGCCAGCGCCCGCGCTTGCGTCCGGTGCCGATTTCGCTGCGGCGGATGAAGTCGCCTTCCGAAACCACGCCGACCAGCCTGCCGGCATTGTCGACGACCGTGAGACCGCTGACATGCCGCTTCAGCATGATGTTCGCCGCCTCGACGATGCTGGTTTCGGGGGTAACCGAGATGACCGACCGGGTCATGATCTGATGGGCGCGCATGGCAGACTCCGCTGGCTCGTCGAATGTCGATGCGCAAAACTAGCTCTCGCGTCGTGCTGCGGCTTGACGCAGGTCAAAGGGATGAATCGGGCTCTTCGGTTGAGCAATCGTGATCGATGCCCGGATTTGATGCAGCTCAACGCGGATCCGAAGCCTCGCCATATCCTGCTGCCACGCAGACAGAAGCGGGCAGGAACATTCAACCATGAGCGTCGTGCAGATATTTCCAAGGGCCGAAGAGCCGTCCGCACAGGCTCTCTCCGCCGGTCCTGTCGTTGAGCCCGAAGCCTCTACGACCAGCCCAGAAACGCTGGCTGGAAGGCCCGCGGCCGCCGATCCCCAGCCTGAATCGCAGCCATACCCCCTTGATCGCGCGTTTCATGCGATGCTGGCGCGGTCGACGGGCGGAATTTCGCCGCTGGCCTTGTCGCTCGCCTGGCTCGATTGGAGCTCTCATCTGGCTGCGGCGCCGCAGCGTCAGGTGGAGATGTCGCGCAACGTCCTTCGCGACATGGGCCAGTTTCTGGAAGCCGCCGCGCACGCGACGTCGCAAAAGCCGTGGTCCGTGATTGCACCACAGGGACGGGATCGTCGCTTCAGGGGTCCGCAGTGGGAAGCCGCGCCGTTCAATCTGCTTGCGCAAGCGTTCCTGCTCGGAGAGCGCTGGTGGCACGATGCCACGACCGGCGTACGCGGCGTGTCGCACGCAAATGAAGCCATCGTCGAATTCTCGATGCGTCAGATGCTCGACATGCTGGCGCCGTCGAATTTCGCGGCGACCAATCCGCAAGTGCTTGAGAAGGCGTTCCGGAGCGGCGGAGAGAATTTCGTGTTCGGCTGGCAGAACTGGTGCAGTGACCTGATGCGCCTGCTCTCCGCCGCAAGGCCACCGGGTGACGAACAGTTCCTCGTCGGCAAGACGGTCGCGGCTTCGCCGGGCAAGGTCGTTTATCGCAACGAGTTGATCGAGCTGATCCAATACCATCCGACGACGGCGCAAGTGCGACCCGAGCCGATCCTGATCGTGCCGGCCTGGATCATGAAGTACTACATCCTCGATCTGTCGCCGCAGAATTCTCTGGTGAAGTATCTGACCGGTCAGGGCTTCACCGTATTCGCGATTTCCTGGCGAAATCCGGATGCCAAGGACCGGGATGTTGCCTTCGACGACTATCGCAAGCTGGGTGTCATGGCGGCGTTGGACATGATCGGCCGGATCCTGCCGGGCCGGAACACCCACGCGCTCGGCTACTGCCTGGGCGGCACATTGCTATCGATTGCCGCGGCCGCGATGGCACGCGATGGCGACAAGCGGCTGTGCACGATCACCCTGCTTGCCGCACAGACGGACTTCACCGAAGCCGGCGAGCTGACGCTCTTCGTCAACGAGAGCCAGGTCGCTTTTCTCGAAGATCTGATGTGGCAGCGGGGCTACCTGGACACGACGCAGATGGCCGGCGCGTTCCAGCTGTTGCGCTCCAATGAACTGATCTGGTCACGGCTGTCGCATGACTATCTGATGGGCGAGGGCGCGCCACCGAGCGACCTGATGGCCTGGAACGCCGATGCCACCCGGCTGCCCTATCGCATGCACTCGGAGTATCTGCGAAAGCTGTTCCTGGGTAACGATCTGGCCGAGGGCCGCTATCGTGTCGAGGGCAAGAGTGTCTCGCTTTCCGACATCCATGCACCGATGTTCGTGGTCGGCACGCTCGCCGATCACGTGGCGCCGTGGCGGTCCGTCTACAAGATCCACTATCAGGCCGATGCCGACGTGACCTTTGTGTTGACCAGCGGCGGCCACAATGCCGGCGTCGTCGCGCCGCCGGACGAGCCCGGCCACAGCTATCAAGTGCTGATCAAGGCCGCCGATGCGCGCTATGTCGGCCCGGACGAATGGCTGAAGTTGGCACCGCAGGTCGAGGGGTCGTGGTGGCCGGAATGGGTCGAATGGTTGGCCGCACGCTCCGGGGCGCCCTGCGATCCGCCGCAGATCGGAGGCGCAGATCTCGACAGCCTGCCCGACGCGCCGGGAGACTACGTCCACACCTAATCGTCAGGCTCCGCATTCGGCGCAAGGTCGGCGGAGCGGAACGGCTTGGCCTTGTCCAGTTTCCGGTAGGCGTCCGAGGCGGTCCGCAACAGTTTCTTTTCGCGCTTGCGGTTGAGGAAGCGAATGCCCGCCTCGGGGACGGCCGCGTTCAATGACGCTGCCAGAGTTTGCCCTCGCGCATCGTCGTTCAATCGCCCGAGGGACTTTTGCGCCTTGCGCAATTGCTTGAGGATCGACTTCTGCTTCGTCAGGGACTCATCGGCGAACAGGTCCTCCAGCGACTCGATCGAATAGGTCAGCCGCTTGTTGAGAAGCCGCAGCTTGTGCCGTTTCTCGACATCGAGCTTGCGGAGCTTGCGCGCTTTCTTAAGCAGCGTCGTTTCCCATTCCGTGAGTTTCGCTGTTGCGTGGTCGGCGAGCGTGCGGCGGCGCAGCCTGATGGCTTCCTTGCTGCGCCGGGTCGACCAGGGTCCTCTCTCGATCCAGGCTGACGTCTGCTCGACGAGACGGCGATATCGCGCGGATTGCAGCGCGCGCGCCAGCAGGCGATGGCTCTCGGCGCGCTTCTCGTCCCAGTGCTGGAGCTCGGCAATGACGGTCAACTCGCCTCCGCTCTCGGCGATGACCCGCTCGATCGCCACGTCGAGGTCCCGTACCATGCCGAGCTGGCTGTTCAGCCATTTAAGTTCGTTCCAGACCTCCGGCCGAACGGCGTCATCGACCATCGGCGAGAAGAAGCGGATGGTGGTGCGCAGATGCGTCAGTGCAATCCGGATCTGGTGCAGCGCCTCGGGATCGCCGCGGCAGGTGCCGTCGTGCTGGGCGAGAACGGCGTCGAGGTGACGGCGGGCAATGATCCGGAAGGCCGTGTCGCAGACCATGCCAAGGCTGAGGCGGCCGGGCAAGACATTGCGCCTGGCCGCAGGCCTGACGTGCGCGGCCGTCGAACTTGTGCTGGGTCGCGCCATTTGCAGATTGCCTTACTTACTCTCGGCGATCGCGTCCCGGCAGTTCTGGAGCGTCTGCTCTTGCGTCCCGGATGCATCGATGGTCGCCCAATCGACATGGCCGATATTATAGTGCTCTTGCAGCGCGGCAACCTCTTGCGTGGCGTCGGATGCGTCGCCCCGGCGGCCTCCGATCCGCGCCTGCCGGGTCGCGAGATCCGCAACCAGAAATAGGCCGCTTAGCGGCACGTTGCGCTCGCGCGCCAGTGCGGCGACCGCGTCTCGTTCGTTCTCGCGGGCGAACACGCCGTCGATGACCGCTGAATGGCCTTGCGCCAGCACCCGCCCGGCGTGCTGAGCCAACATGTCGTAAACCCGGGCCGTGACCTCCGGCGTGTATGCGGATGCCGGCAGCCGGTACGTGTCCTCGACCCCGAACATCTGCTTGCGGACGAGGTCGCTGCGCAGCACGACGGCGCCCGGCTGCGGCGCAACCTCCGGCGCGAGCGCGCGTGCCAAAATCGTCTTTCCTGTGCCTGACAATCCGCCGGCTGCTATCAGCCGGGGCGCGGGCGGCTGGATCAGCGCACGGGCGAGGCCAAAATAGCGCCGTGCCCCGTCGAGAATGCCGGAATCATCGGAATGCGGCGGCTTTAACCGAGCCAGCGCGACCTGGGCACGGATTGCCGCCCGCATGGACATGAACAGCGGTAGTGCGGAGAGCGCGTCGAGATTTTCGACCGAAGTCGCGGCGAGATAGCGGTTCAGCACGATATTGGCCGCGCGCGGTTGATCGTGGTGCAACAGGTCCATCAACGTGAATGCGAGATCGTAGAGCACGTCGGTGGTTGCGATTTGGGCGTCGAACTCGATGGCGTCGAACAGCACCGGCTGCTCGTCGATCGACACGATGTTCGCAAGATGCAGGTCGCCATGGCAGCGGCGCACGAAGCCTTGACGGCCGCGCTCTTCGAGCAAAGGCCGGAGGCGGAGGAACATTGCGAGCGAGTCCCTGCCGAGCTGCGCGATCTCTTCGCCTTCGAAATGATTGCCAGTCCGCAGGCCATTGCTGTTGCCATCGATCAGGCCGGGAATGGAGGAAACCCATGCATATCCGTCGGCGCGAACAGCCTGCGCATGCGAAGCCGCGATCGCGTCGGCGACAGCCGAGGCAAAAGTGTCATCCAGCGCTCCGGCCTTGGCCAGATGATCGAGCGTCCGGCTTTCGTCGAAGCGCAACATCTCGACCGCATACTCGATCGGCCGGCCGCTTCCGTCGACCTTCACCGATCCATCGGCCTCTTCCGTGATCGCGACGACGCGGTGATAGATCTGCGGCGCCAGCGGCCGGTTGATCCTGATCTCCTCCTCGCACGCCGTCCTGCGCTTCTCGAGCGTCGAATAATCGAGGAACGGAAATTTCACGGCGCGCTTGATTTTCAAAGCGCGTCTGCCTTCGAGGAAGACCGAAGCTGCGTGCGTATCGATCCGCCTCACGTTCGGATGCCCAGCGGAATTGGTGAGCGCCGCAAAGATCCGGTCCTGGGTCGCAGAATCGCCTGTCATTCCAGCTGGTACGTCCAGATGCGTTCGGAGGCGGCTCCCCCCGTGATCAGGGTAATCCATAGAAGCAGATCGCGGCCAGTCCTTGACTTCGGTCAACGCCTGTCTCCCTCCGACCGATCGGAGTTCCCGGGCTTGACGAGGATCAAGCGTCCCGACCAAAGCCGACCTATTCTGGTGGCCAAGGAGAATCCCGATGCCGATCAAGGACGTCTTTCTGCCGCTCGTTGGCCAGCCACGCGGCCCGGCCCTTGCTGCAATCGAGAAATGCGTGGCCGTTGCCGCCGACCTCGGCGCCAGGATCACCGCGCTGGCACTCGAAGAGGATGTTTTCGTGCGGCCGAAGGTGCTGCTCCCCGATGCGGCCGAGGCAAACGGGGCGCTTGCGGCGGGCGACAGTCAGCACCTCCTGGATGCGTTTACCCGTGCAACCTCCCGCACCGGCATCCGGGCTCAAAGCCGGTCGGCCAAGGTGCCGGCAGACCAGATCGCGTCAGTCCTGGCCGAGCATGGGCGCTTCAGCGATCTCACCCTAGTCCCCGTGAAGCCGCACGACAGCCGAACCGAGCACATCATCGAGACGCTGCTGTTCGAATCCGGGCGTCCGGTGCTGCTCTGCCCGGAGCAGCATGTGAACGAACTGCGACCGGAATTCGAGAACGTCATGATCGCCTGGGATCACTCAGCGCGTGCGGCGCGTGCGGTCGGCGACGCGCTGCCTATCCTTCAGGCAGCAGCCCTAGTCCGCGTGGTGACCGTGGCGGACGACAAGTCCGAGGCGATCGTGCAATCCGGGACGGCTCTGGTCGATCACTTGAGGGAACACGGGGTCTACGCCTCGTTCGAAACCGCGATGGGCAACGGCAGTTCGATTGGCAAAGTGCTCGGAAGCTCGGCGATTTCCCATGCCATCGATGCGATCGTGATGGGCGCCTACCATCATTCGCGCCTGAACGAGATCGTTTGGGGCGGTGTGACAAAGACCGTCATTGGCGAGCCACCGTGCTGGGTTATGCTCTCGTACTAGGCGGGTGGCCAGTTTATCGGCCTGATCGTCAACCATCGGAACCGCCACCGACCGGGCGCATTTGCTTTCATGTCAACTTATCGTCTGAAGAACCTGCTGTCGCCGCGTTCGGTCGCGCTCGTCGGTGCGAGCGCCCGCCCGGTCTCCGTTGGACGCGCCGTTCTGGAGAACATCCGCAAGGCTGGATTCACGGGACAGTTCGGCCTCGTCAATCCGCGCCATGCCGAGATCGGCGGCGTCGCGGCCGTGGGCAACCTCGATCAATTGCCGTTCGTGCCCGAGCTTGTGGTCATCACCGCGCCGGCGCGCGCGGTTCCCGGCATTGTCGATCAAGCCGGGCGGCGCGGCTCGGCGGGCGCTCTGATCGTCTCGGCCGGGCTCGGCCATGGACCGGGCTCCCTCCACGAGGCCGCCATCACTGCGGCCCGCAAATACGGCATGCGGCTGATCGGGCCGAACTGCCTGGGCATCATGATGCCCGGCGTGAGCCTCAATGCGAGTTTTGCCGCACACATGCCGGGGCCGGGGAATCTCGCGCTGATCTCGCAATCGGGCGCGATCGCGGCCGGCATGGTCGATTGGGCCGCGCAGCGCGGCGTCGGCTTCTCCGGCATCGTCTCGATCGGCGATCAAATCGACGTCGATATTGCCGATCTGCTCGACTATTTCGCGATGGATCACAAGACCCGCGCGATCCTGCTTTATATCGAGGCCATCAAGGACGCGCGCAAGTTCATGTCGGCCGCGCGTGCCGCGGCGCGTGTGAAGCCCGTTGTCGTGGTGAAGTCCGGCCGAATGGCGCAGGGCGCGAGGGCGGCTGCCACCCATACCGGGGCACTCGCGGGCGCCGACGCCGTCTATGACGCGGCGTTCCGCCGCGCGGGCGTCCTGCGGGTCTCCGATCTGCGCGAGCTGTTCGATTGCGCCGAGACGCTCGGCCGCGTCGAGTCGCCGGCGGGAAAGCGCCTCGCCATCCTGACCAATGGCGGCGGCATCGGTGTCCTCGCTATTGACCGGTTGGTCGAGCTCGGCGGCATTCCGGCGACCATCTCGGCGGACGCCCGCAAGAAACTCGATGACGCGCTGCCGCCGACCTGGTCCGGTGCAAACCCCGTCGACATCGTGGGCGACGCCGATGCGTCGCGCTATGCGGCGGCGCTGGAGGTGCTGCTCGCCGACACTGACAACGACGCGGTCCTCGTCCTCAACGTGCAGACCGCGATCGCCTCGGCTGCCGATATCGCAACGATGGTGACCGAACGCGTCAAGGCATATCGCGAAAAGCACCGCAGTTGGGCCAAGCCGGTGCTTGCCGCCTGGATTGGGGCAGACCAGAACATCATCGAAACACTATCCGGCGCAGGCATCCCGAACTATCCGACCGAGGATGACGCCGTGCGCGGCTTCATGTACCTCGTGAGGCATCGCGAAGTCGTGGAGGAGCTGAGCCAGGTTCCACCCGCAATGCCCGAGACTTTCGTGCCGGACGCACGTGCTGCGAAGCAGATCGTAGCTGCTGCCCTCGCAGACGGTCGCCAATGGCTCGAACCCGTCGAGATCAAGCACCTGCTCGAAGCGTACGATATCGCGATGGTGCCCACTTACGCTGCGGCCGATGTCGAGCAGGCGGTGGCCTACGCGGAAGAAATCTTCGCGCAAGGCGCCACGGTCGTGCTGAAAATCATGTCCCGCGACATCGTCCATAAATCCGATGTCGGTGGCGTCGTGCTCAATCTGACCACGCCCGACGCGGTGCGCGCCGCCGCCATCGACATTCTCGCCCGGGCAAGCAAGCTGCGTCCGCAGGCCCGCATCGAGGGCGTCATCGTGCAGGCGATGATCGTCAAGGCGAAGGCGCGCGAGTTGATCCTGGGCCTCGCCGACGATCCCACCTTCGGCACCGTCGTCGTGTTCGGCCGCGGCGGGACCGCGGTCGAGATCATCAACGACAAGGCGCTCGCGCTGCCGCCGCTCGATCTGCAACTGGCCCGCGACCTGATCGACCGCACGCGCGTGTCCCGGCTGCTTCGCGCTTACCGGGACGTGCCGGCAGTGAAGCCCGACGCCGTCGCCATGGTCCTGGTCAAGCTGGCGCAGATGGCCGCCGACATTCCCGAGATCCGCGAATTCGACATCAATCCGCTGCTGGCGGATGAAACCGGCGTGACCGCGGTCGACGCTCGCGTCGCGGTCGGGCCGCCGCAACGGAAGTTTGCCGGCTCCGGCGCCGCCAACTTCGCCGTTCGGGCCTATCCGTCGCAATGGGAGCGCCGCCTCAAGCTCAAGGAGGGCTGGCGGATCTTCGCGCGGCCCCTGCGTCCGGAGGACGAGCCGACCATCCACGCATTCCTGCGTCATGTCACGTCGCACGACCTTCGTCTGCGCTTCTTCGCGCCGATGAAGGAGTTCACCCACGAGTTCATCGCGCGCCTGACCCAGCTCGACTATGCGCGGGCGATGGCATTTATCGCATTCGACGAGGCGACCGGTGAGATGGTCGGCGTGGTCCGCCTCCATTCGGACTCGATCTACGAGAGCGGCGAATATGCGATCCTGCTGCGGTCCGATCTCAAGGGGAAGGGTCTGGGATGGGCCCTGATGCAGCTGATCATCGATTACGCGAGAGCCGAGGGGCTCAAAGCGATCTCAGGTGATGTTCTCAGGGAGAACACCACCATGCTCGAAATGTGCCGGCAGCTCGGCTTCGAGGTGAAGCCGGATCCCACTGAACCGGACATTTGCGACGTCAGGCTGAAACTCTGAGCGCTACCGTCAGGAGCGCGCTTCGGCCGAATTGGCCGCGGCGGAGTCCTTGGCCGTTCTCCGCAAAGTCTTGACCAGGACCGCAATCAGCGGCACCAGCACGGGCAAGATCGTGCTGAGCGGACGATGCACGGCGCCCGACACCTGGGCCTGGAATGTGCGTGCCTCGAGCTGAAGAGCTTCGATGGATGCGCCGTGAATCTCGTTGGCGAGTTCGATGTCGCGGCCCGAAGGCGGTCGGCCGGCAATCACAAAGAGAATGGCTGCGATGGCAAAATTGACGGCGCCGAGGATGGCGGCCGCGCCAATGGCAGTCCAGATCTGCACCAGTGCGAAATAGGCGGACAACTCCAGCATCAGGAGGCCGAACGCGGCGATCAGGGCCGCAAAGGCGCGCAGGCCGAGGCCGATCAGCAGGTGGCGCAGCCTGATATCCGCGATGATCCTGTCTGTACGCCAGAGCACACGCAGATGTTTGACGACATTTTCCGTGTTCACCTAGTGCCTCCGCAGCATGAATCCGACGACCACGCCGAGCGCGAAGGCCGAGGCAAGTGATGTGATCGGGCGGTCCGCAATGAGGCCCTGAAGCTGCTCCTGCTCCTCATCGACGGTCTCGCCGAGCTCGGCCTTGATCTGATCGGCAAGTGCCTCCGCACGGTCTTTCGAACTGTCGAACATCTCCTCGCCGGCCGTGCTCAGCAAGCGTGTGACGTCGACCTTCAGCGTGCGCAGTTCTTCGCTCATCCTGTCGCTGTCGAACATGGATCTGATTTCCCCTTTAATGGAATCAAACCTAGGACCCGCCGGCGCGAGCGCTCTTGATTTGCGTCAAGGAGGCAGACGCGTCGTGGTCTTGAGACAGGTCAAACCGGCTGCCACATGCCGGCCTAGAATGACCGGCTGAATGGGGACCCGGTTGTCCCGATGAGGTGGAAGCGTGAATTCCGAACCGCTGTTGCTGGCAACGCCCTCCGGCGAAGAGCTGAAATTGTGCCCGGAAGGGCCGTGGATTGCCGCGAACGTGTCGATGCTGGAGACATTGTCCCGATCGGTCGGGGCGGATGTCGATCGATCCAGAGCCGTGACGCTGGACATGTCAGGCGTCAGCGCGCTTGACACGCTCGGCGCCTGGGTCCTGGAAAAGCTGTCGCGCAGGGCTTCATCATCCGGTCGATCGGCCGAGTTTATCGGTGTCGCCGACCATTTCAGTGGCCTGATGGACGAGGTGCGTCAGGTCAACCGCCACACCCCGGCGCCGGCGCCCGCACCCAACCCTGTTCTGCTCAGGCTGAACGATCTCGGCAAGTCCACGGTCGGCGCGCGCGAAGACATCACGATCTTTCTTCAAATGCTGGGCGCGCTGTTCATGGCCCTGATCGGCGTGCTGCGCCGGCCGCGCTCGCTGCGACTGACATCGCTGATCTATCAGCTCTACCGCATCGGCTGGCAGGCCATCCCCATCGTCATGCTGATCACCTTCCTGATCGGCGCCATCATCGCCCAGCAGGGATTTTTCCATTTCCGCAGGTTCGGCGCGGAGTCCTACACCGTCGACATGGTCGGCATCCTGGTGCTGCGCGAGCTGGGCGTGCTGATCGTCGCCATCATGGTCGCCGGCCGCTCGGGAAGCGCCTACACCGCCGAGCTCGGCTCGATGAAGATGCGCGAGGAGATCGACGCGCTTTCGACCATGGGCCTCGATCCCGTCCACGTCCTGATCCTGCCGCGGGTTGCGGCCCTGGTCATCGCGCTGCCGATCCTTGCCTTCATCGGATCGATCGCCGCACTCTATGGCGGCGGCCTGGTCGCGCAGTTCTACGGCGGCATGGCGCCGGCGATCTATGTCGCGCGACTGCACGATGCGATCTCGGTCGCCCATTTCGAGGTGGGCATCCTGAAGGCGCCGTTCATGGCGCTGGTGATCGGAATAGTCGCCTGCAGCGAGGGCTTGCGCGTGAAGGGCAGCGCCGAGTCGCTGGGACGACAGACCACGATTTCGGTGGTCAAGTCGATCTTCCTGGTGATCGTGCTCGACGGCCTGTTCGCGATCTTCTTCGCCTCGATCGGGATGTGATCATGGGCGAATCGCAAGAACAGTTCGCGATCCGCGTCCGCGACCTCGTGGTCGGCTTCGGCCGTCAGACCGTGCTCGATCATCTGACGCTCGACGTGCGCCGGGGTGAGATCCTCGGGCTCGTGGGGGCGTCAGGTGGCGGCAAGTCGGTGCTGATGCGAACCATCATCGGCCTCATCCCGCGCCAAGGCGGGACCATCGAGGTTACGGGACGGCCAATCGGCGGCCGCACCGAAGGCGCGGCCACGACATGGGGGATTCTGTTCCAGCAGGGCGCACTTTTCTCCTCGCTGACGGTCCGGCAGAACATCCAGTTTCCGCTCCGTGAAAATCTCGTCCTGTCGCAGGAGCTGATGGACGAGATCGCGATCGCCAAGCTCGAAATGGTCGGGCTGCGGGCGCAGGACGCCGATAAATATCCGGCGGAGCTATCCGGCGGCATGACCAAGCGCGTCGCGCTGGCGCGCGCGCTCGCGCTCGATCCGCCGATCCTGTTCCTGGACGAGCCGACCTCGGGCCTCGATCCGATCGCGGCGGGTGATTTCGACGCGCTGATCGCGACCCTGCAAAAGACCCTCGGCTTCACCGTGTTCATGGTCACCCATGATCTGGCGAGCCTGACAACGGTCTGCGATCGGGTCGCCGCTCTTGCCGACGGCAAGATCGTGGCGATCGGTCCAATGCGCGAACTGCTGCAATCCGAGCATCCCTGGGTGCGCGCCTATTTCCATGGCAAGCGCTCGCAGATGCTGCAACACGAGATGAGATGAGACATGGAAACCCGCGCTCCCTACGTGCTGATCGGCAGTTTCGTCCTGGCCGCGGTCCTTGCGGTGTTCGGCTTCGTCTACTGGCTGAACAACACCGGCGGCATGGGGCCGCGCACGAGCTATCACGTGCAATTCCAGGGCCCGGTGCCCGGTCTCCTGGTCGGCGCCGGCGTACTGTTCAACGGCATCCGCGTCGGCGAGGTCACCCAACTCGGGCTTGCGCCGGACAATCCACGCTTCGTCAATGCGACGATATCGGTTGCTTCGACCACGCCGGTGCGCGCCGACAGCAGGGTCGGGCTCGATTTCCAGGGGCTGACCGGCGTGCCGGTGGTGACGTTGGAGGGGGGCATCATCGTCGCCAAATCCGGCGAGCCCCCGACCTTGATTGCCGAGGCCGGTGCGGGCCAGAGCATGATGCAGGCCGCGCGGGATGCACTGCGGCGGGTCGACACGGTGCTGGAGGACAATTCGGGCCCGCTGAAGGACACCATTGCCAATCTCAAGACCTTCTCGGATGGGCTGGCGCGCAACACCGGCAAGATCGACGGCATTTTGGCGGGCCTGGAGAAGATGACCGGCGGCGGAACGCCGGCGCAGAAAGTCACCTATGACCTGCGCACGCCGCAGAACCTCGGTCCTGCGACCAAGACGCTCGCGGCGTCGCTGGCCATTCCCGAGCCGACAGCGGTCGCCATGCTCCAGACCCAGCGCATGCTGTTCGCGCCTGGGGGCGATAATCCGGGCTTTGCGGACTTCCTCTGGGCTGACAGCATTCCCAAACTGGTGCAGGCGCGGCTGATCGACAGTTTCGAGAACTACGACATTGCCCATGCGCCGTTGCGCACGGCCGATATCGGGCAGGCGGACTATCAGCTGCTGATCGACATCAGGCGCTTCCGCATCGCCACCGAGGGAGAGACACGGGTCGAGATCGGCCTGTCGGCACGGATCGTCGACAAGAACGGCAAGGTGGTCGCCTCGCGTCTCATCGAGACCAGCGAAAAGCTCGACAAGGTCGAACCGGCCGCGGCGGTCGCGGCCTTCGATACGGCCTTCACGCGCATCGCGAAGGAGCTGATCGGCTGGACCGTGCAGGCGGTGTGAGGGCGGCTATTCCAGGGTCTTGAGGTAGGACAGGAGATCGTGGATCTGGTCCGGACTGAGCTCGAAGGCCGGCATGTCGGCGTGGCCGGTGTTGATGCCCTCGGCCAGCGCCTCCCCAAGGCTCTCGATGGGATAGCGCTGGTGCAGGGCCCGCAGCGGCGGTGCGATCTTGAGCGGACTGTTCGACGCACGGTCGATCGCGTGGCAGCGCGCGCAATTGGCTCGCGCAAAGGCCTTGCCGCGTTGTTCGGCGGTCGGGGCAGCCAGGGCAGGCGTCATCAGAAGCAACCCGATCAACCCGTGACGCAGCGTTCCTTGCAGCATGTAGAGTGGCCCCGATTAAGTCTGGGAGAAGAATAGGGCGGGGATTCCCTCCAAAATTGATCTGGGTCAACCGGCTTTGGCGCAGTGCAGTAAAATGCAGCCGCGCGACGGAATGGGCCTGATGGGCACCCGGCGCTTGGAGCGGTCGATGAAGCCCGTAGTCACGATTGAGCCGAACTGGCAGCTCTGCAGCGATTGCGCTGTCCGCGCATCGGCGGTTTGTTCGTCGCTGGATGCGGTCGAGCTTCGGGAATTCGAGCATCTCGGCCGGCGCGTCCATTTTTCCTCAGGCGAGACTGTGTTCTCCGAGGAGGACATCACGACCTCGTTCTACAATCTCGTTGAGGGCGTCATGCGGCTGTACAAGCTGCTGACCGACGGCCGCCGCCAGATCGTGGGCTTTGCCTTGCCCGGCGATTTCCTGGGGATGAATATTTCGGGCAGGCACAATTTTTCGGCCGATGCGATCGGCGCGGTGACCGTATGCCAGTTCGCTAAGGCACCCTTCGGCCGTTTCATCGAAGAGCGGCTGCACCTCCTCAGGCGGATCAATGAACTGGCAATTCGCGAGCTGAACCAGGCCCGGGACCACATGGTCCTGCTCGGCCGCCGTTCGGCGGACGAAAAGGTTGCGGCCTTTCTGCTCGGCTGGCGCGAGCGGCTGGTCTCGCTGAAGGGGGCGTCGGACACGGTTCCGCTTCCAATGAGCCGCCAGGACATCGCCGACTACCTCGGCCTGACCATCGAGACCGTCAGCCGCACCTTCACCAAGCTGGAGCGCCACGGCGTGATCGAGATCATTCATGGCGGGATCAGCCTGCTGGACGCGGCGAAGGTCGAGGCCCTGGCCGCAGCCTGATTCCGACGCAGCGCGGCTCGATTTTGATCGGGATCAATGCGTTCGGCCGCGTGCCTCAGATAATGCCTGAAACCACAGGGGAGGGCATCATGCCGGCTGACGCGTTGCTTATGAGCATCTTTGTCGTGGCAATCTTTGTCACATTCGCCGGGGCACTGGTCTGGGCAGACCGGCAAACCAGTCCAGGCCGGCTCAAGTCAGACGTCAAGCGTCCTAGCTCCTGAGAATCACGATCGCATTTTGCGGCGCCCGCGGCGCGGGCTATGCCGTCCGAACTTGGCACGGTTGGCAGCGCCTCAACGCAAGGCGGCGTGCGGCGCTTGCAACTCTGCATCGACCGGGACGCATTGGCTCATCCTGCGGCTGCCGGCTTCGCACCTGACCGCGGCATTTTCGCCGCGTTTGCCTCAAATCGAGAGCATGCTTTCCGGTTGAAAAACTGGGCTACACTGACTACGCAGGGACCCCAGTGCCTCGCAGTCTTAGGAGCCCAGTGGCGTGCCTCAGGACAAGACCGGCGACGACCCCCGACAAGCGGCGGGGAATAAATTATCGGTCCTGCGCAAGCACCCGATCTTTGCGGATCTGGAGCCGGAGGCGCTGGATCAGCTCTGCCGTTACGCCAAGCACACGACGGTGAAGCGCGGCGCGACGATCGCTGCCAAGGGCGATCCCGGCAACAATCTGTTCGCGGTGATCACAGGGACGGTGAAGATTTCCTCTTCGTCGCCCGACGGCCGCAACGCCATTCTCAATCTGATCGGTCCCGGAGAGATCTTCGGCGAAATCGCGGTGCTCGACGGCGCCCCGAGGTCGGCCGATGCGACCGCCAACACCAATTGCGAGCTCTACATCATCGATCGCCGGGACTTCCTGCCGTTCGTGAAGAGCCAGCCGGCGCTCGCAATGAAGTTCATCGAGCTGCTCTGCGCGCGCCTGCGCTGGACCAGCCAGCAGGTCGAGCAGGTGATCCTGCAAAATCTGCCGGGCCGGCTCGCGAGCGCGCTGCTCGGCCTCACCGAAGAGCGCAAGTTCGACTCCGGCAGCGGCACGCTCGCCATCACGCAGCAGGAGATCAGCGAGATGGTGGGGATGACGCGCGAGAGCATCAACAAGCAATTGCGCGCCTGGGCGGGCCGCAACTGGGTTCGCCTCGAGCACGGCGCCATCGTCGTGCTCGACATGGATGCCTTGCGCGAACTCGCCGAGAGCGGGCTCGACAGCTAGCTGTCGATGATCGCGACGGCGCGGGTCCAGCCCGCGGAGGCCCGCTCGATCTTCACCGGAAAGCACGAGACCGTGAACCCGGTCGAAGGCAGCTGGTCGAGATTATGCAGCTTCTCGAGATGACAATAGCCGATGTGCCGTCCCGCCTTGTGGCCTTCCCAGATCAGGCCGGCATCTTTCGTTTCGGCATATTTCTTCGCGGTGTGGACGAACGGCGCGTCCCAGCTCCAGCCGTCGGTGCCGGTCAGCCGCACGCCGCGTTCGAGCAGATACATGGTGGCCTCATAGCCCATGCCGCAGCCTGAGCTGACATAATCGGCTTGGCCGAACCTGGCGCCGGCGCCGGTGTTGACGACGACGATCTCCAGCGGCGACAGCGCATGCCCGATCCGGCTCAACTCCTTCTCGACGTCGTCGGCGCTCGCCACGTAACCGTCGGGGAGATGCCGGAAGTCGAGCTTCACGCCGGGCTGAAAGCACCATTCCAGCGGTACCTCGTCGATCGTCCATGACCGCTCGCCGCGATTCATGGTCGGATGGAAGTGCCAGGGCGCATCGAGATGCGTGCCGTTATGGGTCGACAGCGAGACCTGCTCGACGGCCCAGCCTTGGCCGTCCGGCAGGTCCTGTGCCGTGAGGCCCTCGAAGAACTGCAGCATCCGCGGCAGACCCTGCTGGTGATCGATGTACTGGATCGCCGGGTGATTGCCCGGCGGATCGGCCGTCACGTCGTTTCTGAGCGGCACGGAGATGTCGATCAGCTTCCGCGGCATGGGCATTCCTCGGGATGGTCGTTTTGTTTCGCAGCATCTTGAGGGGGCCGCACCGGCGTCGTCAAGCAACGCCCATGAACGCTTCGCGCGCCAGACGACCAGATGATTTCGGAAAAACTGGACGATGGGCCGGTTGTCTGCCCAAAGCCGGCTTGATCCATCGATGCAACTCTAGCATTGATCGATGCCGGATTTAGCTTGGACAGAGAATGCCGCGCGCCCTAGGGACGACAATGGCGCTTGACTTCACACCGGAAGTGGAGCGACCCAAGGCGGCCCGCAGCATCTGCCCAACGACATAATCAACTCAGGAGGAAGCTCAGATGAAGATACTTACCGGCGTCATCGCAGCCGCTCTGCTGGCGGTCTCAGCCCCCTTGGCGACCGCACGCGATTTCCGTTCCGCCGACATCCATCCCGCCGATTATCCGACCGTCGAGGCCGTCAAGTTCATGGGTAAGCAGCTCGCAGCGGCGAGCGGCGGCAAGCTTGGCGTCAAGGTGTTCCCCAATGGTGCGCTGGGCTCCGAGAAGGACACCATCGAGCAGCTCAAGATCGGCGCACTCGACATGATGCGGATCAACGCATCGCCCTTGAACAACTTCGTGCCGGAAACCATCGCGTTGTGCCTGCCCTTCATCTTCCGGGACACGCAGCACATGCGCACCGTTCTTGACGGGCCGATCGGCGACGAGATCCTGGCGGCCATGGCGCCCGCAGGCCTGATCGGCCTCGCCTATTACGACAGCGGCGCCCGGTCCATCTACACCGTCAAGGCACCGATCAAGTCGCTCGCGGACGTCAAGGGTCTGAAAATTCGCGTCCAGCAATCCGACCTGTGGGTCGGCATGATCCAGAGCCTCGGGGCCAATCCGACGCCGATGCCGTATGGCGAGGTCTATACCGCTCTCAAGACCGGTCTGGTGGACGCTGCCGAGAACAACTGGCCGTCTTACGAGTCCTCGCGCCACTTCGAGGCCGCCAAGTTCTACAACGTCACCGAGCACTCCCTGGCGCCCGAAGTTCTCGTGATGTCGAAGACGGTCTGGGACACGCTGAGCAAGGAAGACCAGGCGATGGTCCGCAAGGCGGCCAAGGAATCGGTGCCCGTCATGCGCAAGCTCTGGGACGAGCGCGAGCAGGCGTCCCGCAAGACCGTCGAAGCGGCCGGCGTTCAGGTCGTGACGATCGCCAACAAGGCGGAGTTCGTCGACGCGATGAAGCCGGTGTACGACAAGTTCGCGGGTGACGAGAAGCTGAAGAGCCTCGTCAAGCGTATCCAGGACACGAAGTAAGACCATAGCGTCGGTCCGGCGCACCGACTGGCGACGCCGGACCGACGCGTTGGAGGCGCGCAAGGAGACTTGCAAGGAGACTTGGATGACAGATCCTCACGTCGCAGACCACGAACTGGACGTAGCCGGACGCCCGTCCACCGGCTTGCTGTCCCGGATCAATGCTCCTGTCGCTCGGCTAGGGATGTATCTGTCGGTGACCGGGCTGCTCGTCATCGTCACGATCGTCTTCTACCAGGTGTTCGGACGCTACGTGCTCAATTCCAGCCCCACCTGGACGGAGAACCTTGCGTTGGTTCTGATCCTGTATGTCACGCTGATCGGCGCGGCTGTCGGCGTGCGCGATGCCGGACATATCGGCATGGACAGTTTGCTGGTGATGCTGCCGGATCACGCACGAGAGAAAATAGAACTTGTCATCCACGTCCTGGTCGCCGGGTTCGGCGTCGCGATGGCCTATAACGGCTGGATCCTCGGAGCGTCGGTCGGAACCGTGAAGATCCCGAATCTCGGGCTGCCCGAAGTCATCCGATACGTACCGCTGATCGCCGCCGGTGTCCTGATCGTCTCCTTTTCCATCGAGCACATCATCGCTCTCCTGCGCGGCGAAGAGGTCGTCCCCTCATGGAACTGATCATTCTCGGCGCCACTTTTTTCGGCTTCCTGGTCCTCGGCGTACCGGTCGCCTTCGCGATCGGCCTCTCGGCGATTTGCACCATCCTCTACGAAGGCCTGCCGGTCGCCGTCATCTTCCAGCAGATGATGTCGGGGATGAACATCTTCTCCTTCCTCGCCATCCCGTTCTTCGTCTTCAGCGGTGAGCTGATGCTGCATGGCGGCGTCGCCGACAAGATCGTGCAGCTCGCCAAGAATCTCGTCGGACACATCCGCGGGGGGCTCGGTATGTCGAACGTGGTCGCCTGCACGCTGTTCGGCGGCGTGTCCGGCTCGCCCGTGGCCGACGTGTCGGCGATGGGGGCCGTGATGATCCCCATGATGAAGAAAGAAGGGTTCGACACCGACTACGCCGTCAACGTCACAACCCATGCTTCGCTGGTCGGAGCACTGATGCCGACCAGTCACAACATGATCATCTATGCGCTCGCCGCCGGCGGCAAGGTCTCGATCGGCGCGCTGATCGCCGCCGGCCTCCTGCCGGCGCTGGTGCTGATGGTGTGCATGCTGGTCGCCGCTTACGCGGTCGCGGTGAAGCGCGGCTATCCGGCCGGCAAGTTCCCGGGCTGGCCCGCGGTTTTCCGTTCGTTCGCGGCCGCTCTGCCCGGCCTTCTGATCGTCGGCATCATCCTGGCGGGCATCCTGTCCGGCGTCTTCACGGCCACCGAATCCGCGGCCGTCGCGGTCACCTATACGATCTTGCTGACGTTCTTCATCTATCGCACCATGACCTTGCCGAATTTCCTGCGCGCTGCTGCCAAGGCGGTGAAGACGACGGGCGTGGTGCTGCTGCTGATCGGCGTCTCCACCATGTTCCAGTATCTGATGGGGCTTTACGAGGTGGCCGACTTCGCCGGCGAGATGATGAGCAGGGTCTCGACGCAGCCCTGGGTCATCTTCCTGCTCATCAACGTCATCCTTTTCGTGCTGGGCACGTTCATGGACATGGCGGCGACCATTCTGATCTGCACGCCCATCTTCCTGCCGATCGCGATGAAGGCGGGCATGGATCCGGTGCAGTTCGGGATGCTGATGCTGATCAACTGCGCGCTCGGGCTGAACACCCCGCCGGTCGGGACCACGCAGTTCGTAGGCTGCGCCATCGGCGGCATCTCGGTGGGCGCGGTGATGCGCACCATCCTGCCGTTCTACGCCGCCCTGATCGCAGCTCTGATGTTCGTGACCTACGTCCCCGCCTTCTCGCTGTGGCTGCCCCGCCTGCTGATGGGCTACAAGGGATAGCAGCAACGCAGGGAGAATCTATCCGTGACTGACTATCGCAAGCTCTTCGATCTCACCGGCAAAACGGCTGTGGTGCTGGGCGCTGCCTCGGGCATCGGCAAGTCGTCGGCCGAGGCGTTGGCCGGGCTTGGTGCCCGAATTGTCTGCGCCGATCGCGCGCTTGACGCCGCCGAAGCGACCGCCGCCGGCATTCGTGAGAAGGGCGGCTGGGCCGAGGCGGCTGGGTGCGACGCCGCGAGCGCTGCGGACGTCACTGCGCTGGCCAGGACCGTGATGCAGAAGTTTTCGCGGCTCGACATCGCGGTGACGACGCCCGGGCTCAACATCCGCAAGACCATCCTTGACTACACCGAGGAGGATCTCGACCGCGTCCTCAACCTCAACATCAAGGGCACGGTGTGGTTCTTCCAGGCGTTCGGCCGCATCATGGTCGAGCAGAAGGGCGGCAGCATCATCGCCTGCTCCTCGGTGCGCGCGGTGACCATCGAGCCGGGCCTCGGCGTCTACGGCTCGACCAAGGCGGCCATCGGCCTGCTGGTGAAGGGCTTTGCTTCGGAGGTTGGACGTTCCGGCGTGCGCGTCAACGCGATCGCGCCGAGTATCGCCGAGACCGCGCTGACCGGCCCATTCAAGCAGCGTCCGGACATCTACAATCTCTATGCCGGCCACACTGTGTTCAACCGCTGGAGCAGCGCCGACGAGGTCGCCACCGCCGTCGCCTATCTCGCCTCGGACGCCGCGAGCTATGTCAGCGGCAGCACGCTGTTCGTTGATGGCGGCTGGACCGCCGTCGACGGGCCGCCGACCGGCCTCACCCAGCTGCACAAATAAAGCTGGCTATCTAGCCGGTGAAGCCTGCGCGCTGGCGCAGATCCCTGCGGTCTGCGCCGGTCAGCAACGCGATCAGCGCGGCTGCCTCTTGGGGATGTGCGGCCCGCGTGGTCACTCCGGCCGTGTACATCGTCACGAGCTCGCAGCCTGGCGGCAGCGCTCCTGACAGCGCGATGCCGTCGGTTGCGATGATCTCGGTCGCTTGCGTGCAGCCGATCGGATGCGCGGCGGTGGACGCCGCAAGCTCCCGCATCGCGGTCGCGCCGTTGGGAAAGATCTTGAGGCGCGAAGCGACCTCATAGGCGATGCCGAGCTGATCCAGCACCTTTGCGACGTGCTGTCCCGCCGTCGAGGCTTTCGTATCAGGCACGTAGATCGCGTCGGCGCTGCGCAGCACCTCGCGCAGATCAGTCTCGGTCTTCACGGTCACCTTGGGATCGCGGCTGCGGACCGCCAGCGCGGTCTCAACCCGCCCGACATCCGAGATCGAGGAGGGGATGACGAGCGTCTCTTCGGCAAGCTTTGCAAGCAGCGCCTGCGTCAGGATGACGAGATCGGCCGGCGTTCCCGCGCGCAGCTTGTCGGCCATGATGCCGACCGCGCCGAACTCGCCGTCGATGCCGAAGCCGGTCTGCGTCTTGAAGGGATCGCTGAGGCCGCGCACCAGGCCTTGCGCCGCGCCCCCGCTCAAAATGCTCACTGTCGTCACGATGCAAGCTCCATGGCTGCAATGATCTTATCGCGGGTGATCGGCAGGTCTCGCATGCGCACGCCGAGGCAATCGCAAACGGCATTCGCGATCGCGGCCGTCACCGGGCCGTGGGCGGCCTCGCCGGCACCGACCGGTTCGATCTCCGGCCGCTGGACGATCTCGACATTCACCATTGGCACCTCGCTGAAAGTGAGGATCGGATAGTCGGTCCAGGACGTCGATGTGATGCGCGTGCGGTCGAAGCGGACGCGTTCCTTCAGCACCCAGCTCGTCGCCTGGATCGCGCCCCCCTCGATCTGGTTGATGACGCCGTCCGGGTTGATGGCCTCGCCGACATCGACCGCAAGCGTCAGCCGCTTGACGCGGATGTCATCAGTGCCTTCGATCTCGGCAATCGCGGCGCAATAGGCGCCCGTGTTCTTGTAGCGGGCGAAGCCGACGCCATGACCGATGCCGGACTGCTTCTGCGGTTTCCACTGCGCGCGTCGCGCCCCGGCGCGAATGACCTCCTTTGCCCGTTCGTCGCGCAGATGACGCAGGCGGAACGCGATTGGGTCTTCGCCGCGCAGGGCGGCGATCTCGTCGAGCAGGGACTCGATGGCGAACACATTGCCTTGTCCGCCAAGTGTCCGCAGCGCCGAGGTCCGCACCGGCATGGTCAGCAGCCGGTGGCTCGTGATCGTCCAGGCCTTGAGGTCGTAGAGCGGAACGGAGTTGCGGTCGCCGCCGCCGCCATTGGCCGCGGGCGGATTGGTCGAGATCATGCGCGGCCAGGGGTTCGTAATCTCGGTTGCGGCGAGCAGCGCGGGCTGCGCCGCGCGCCCCGGCCGCGCCGCGTGGCCGTTGCTCCAGATCGCATGGCGCCAACCGACGATCTCGTTGTCGGCATCGAGATCGGCTTCGATTTCGATCGCCATCGCCGCGCCGAACGGCGCGTAGGACATCTCGTCGTGGCGCGACCACTGCACCCGCACCGGACGGCCGCCGGCCCCTTTCGCCAGCAGCACGGCATCGAGCGCGACGTCATCGGCCGCGTTGTGTCCGTAGCAGCCCGCGCCCTCCATGTGCTCGACGACAATGCTTTCTGCCGGCAGCTTGAGCACGATCGCGAGATCGGCGCGCAGCAGGTAGACGCCCTGGCTGTGGGTCAAGACATGGACACGATCGTCGCCGGCCCATTGTGCCATGGCGCAGGACGGCGCGATCGAGGCATGCGCGATATAGGGACGGATGTATTGCCGGCGGAGGGTGCGAGCAGCTTTCTCTAGCGTTGCCGCAGTGGTCCTGGCGTCGATCACGGTGGTCTCGACCGGCTGGCTCTTCAGGAATCCGGTCAGATCATCTTCGTCGGGCAGCGGCTCGCCGGCCGACCATGTCGCGCCCCTGCGCAAGGCTTTCAGCGCGGCTTCCGCCGCGGCCTCGCTGTCGGCAACCACGCCGGCAAAGCCGCCGTCGCGGACGATCGCGATGAGGCCGGGAACAGCTCGCGTCGGCGTTTCGTCGAGCGCGATCAGCCTGGCGCCCGAGGTCTCCGGCCGCAGCACGCGTCCGTGCAGCAAGTCCGGCAGCGGACAGTCATGAATGAAGCGCGGCCGTGCGAACACCTTGTCGGGAATGTCGACGCGCTGGACCGAATGTCCGGCGACGGTGCGCTTGGCGACAATCTTCGCTGTCGCGCCCGCATTGGCGTCGTGGTCGAGCGACACGTCGCCTGCCAACTCCCAATAGCTGGTCCTGACATTGCCGGGGCCCGAGATCGTGCCGTCATGGATATCGAGCAGCGACGCATCGACACCGAGACGTTCGGATGCCGCGGTGAGGAAGCGCTGGCGGACCTCGGCACAGGCGTGGCGCAGCGCGCGGCCGGATTGCTGGACCGAAAGGCTGCCCGAGGTAACGCCCTCGTTCGGGCTCGCCGCCGTGGAGGCGCGGATCATCTCGATGCGGCCAATATCGACGTCGAGCTCGTCCGCTGCGATCTGCGCTAGCGCCGTGACAATGCCCTGGCCGATCTCGACCTTGCCGGGCGAGATCGCGACACGGCCTTCGCCGATGAGCTTCACCCAGGATGACAGCTTTGGATTGGCCGCAAGGCTGACCGGCAGTGTCGGGGCAGGCGACGGCGCACTCATGATGCCGCCATCTCCGCGGCCGCCCGCAGCACGGCGCGGACCATGCGGTTGTGCGATCCGCAGCGGCACAGATTGCGATCAAGCGCGGTTCTGACCTCAGCCTCCGTCGGCGACGGATTGCGCTTCAGCAGCGCCGCGGCGCTGATCAGGATTCCCGATACGCAATAGCCGCATTGCATCGCCTGTTCCGCGATAAAGGCACGTTGCAGCGGATGCGGCTGCTCCGCCGTGCCGAGGCCTTCCACCGTGACGACCTCCTTGTCCGCGACCGACCACATCGGCATGTCGCAGGAGGCCATCGCGCGATCGTCGACCATGACATGGCAGGCGCCGCACTCGCCGGCCCCGCAGCCGAAATGCGGACTTGTAACGCCGAGCCGTCCCCGCAGCACATCGAGCAGCGTCTGATCCGGATCAGTATCCAGGGCCGCCGCCGTGCCGTTGAGCTGGAATTGAATGGTAGGCATTGTCGCTCTACGGCCTCAAGACTTGTCGAACTTCTTGACCACGTCGGCCCATTTCTCGATGTCGCCGCGCAGGAATTTGTCGAATTCCTCCGGCGTCATTGACATCGGCACCGCGCCCTGCGCAGTCCAGAGCTTGATGATGTCGGGCCGCTTCACCATTGCGTTCACGGCGGCATTGAGCTTGTCGATCACGGGTTTCGGCGTGCCGGCTGGCGCCATCAGGCCAAGCCAGATCGTGGCTTCATAGCCTGCTATGCCCGCCTCGATCGCTGTCGGCACGCTCTGTAGCACCGCTGAGCGCTGCTTGCCGGTGGTCGCGAGCGCGCGGACCTGGTTCTCGCCGATGTTCGGCGCCATCGCCGGCACGGCGTCGATCATCATCTGCACCTGCCCGCCGATCACGCCGCTGCGCGCCTCGCCGCTGTTGCGATAGGGGACGTGGACAAGGTCGATGCCGGCCATGGCTTTGAACAGCTCGCCGGCCATGTGATAGGGCGTGCCCTGGCCGGAGGAGGCGTAGTTCAGCTTGCCCGGCTGCGACTTGGCGAGCGCGACGAACTCCTGCAGCGTCTTCGCTGCGACTTGCGGGTTCACCACGATGACGAGATCGGAAGAGTTCACCGGTGCGATCGGCGCGAGGTCGCGCATCAGCTCGTATTTGCGTTTATCCGGCGTCAGCAGGGATTCGTTCGCGGTCTGGGTGTTGGACATCATCAGCAGCGTGTAGCCGTCGGCGGGCGACTTCGCCGCTTCGACCGTGCCGATGACGCCGCCCGCGCCGGTGCGATTCTCGATCACGAAGGGCTGGCCAAAACTCTCCTGGAGCGCATTGCCGATCTGCCGGGCTGCGACATCGGCCGGACCGCCGGCGCCAAAGGGCACGACGATCCGGACCGCATGGTTGGGATAGTCCTGCGCCAGGGACGGGGCTGCGGAGAAGGCGCTGAGCAGGCCGGCAGCCAGCGCCAGCATGAATTGTCGGGCCGTCACACCCATCTCCCTGATGTCGTTCTTGTTGGCCGGCACTGTAGCGGCAGGGGAGGCGGACTGTCGACGCCTCACAAGACCGATGCTGCCTGGAATATCGGGTGGTTTTCGGTGTGGCGGCGCCGCTCTTCGCGGTCGCGGCAGGAACCGGCGGCGCGTGATTTGAGCAAATCGCATGGGCGTTGCCGGATAAATACCCTCGGCTGACAGGTATTTTGGTGTTACCAAATTGGACATGAACCAGCACGCCAAGATCGAAATCCGCCATTCGACCTGTCCGCATGATTGCCCGTCGGCCTGTGCCCTCGATATCGAGGTGGTCGAGGGACGCAGCATCGGTCGTGTCCGCGGTTCGAAAAAGCAGACCTATACGGCCGGCGTGGTCTGCGCCAAGGTCGCCCGCTATGCCGAGCGCATCCATCATCCCGAAAGGCTGATGTATCCGCTGCGCCGAACCGGGCCGAAGGGCTCCGGCCAATTCGCCCGGATCAGCTGGGACGAGGCGCTGGACGAGATCGCCGATCGCTTCAACCAGGCCGAGCGCGAATTCTGCGCGGAGTCAATCTGGCCCTATTATTACGCCGGCACGATGGGGCTGGTGATGCGCGACGGCCTCAACCGCCTCACGCATGTGAAGAAATATTCGCGATTCTATCAGACCATCTGCGCCAATGTCGGCCGCATCGGGTTCGCGATCGGCACCGGCAAGATCGCCGGTGTCGATCCGCGCGAAATGGCACTGTCCGATCTCGTCGTGATCTGGGGCACCAATCCCGTCAACACGCAGGTCAACGTGATGACGCACGCCGCCCGTGCGCGGAAGGAGCGTGGCGCCAAGATCGCAGCCGTCGACATCTACGACAACGAGACCATGAAGCAGGCGGATATCAAGATCATCCTGCGGCCCGGCACCGACGGCGCGTTCGCCTGCGGCGTGATGCATGTCCTGTTCCGCGACGGCTATGCCGATCGCGCCTATATGGACAAGTACACCGATTGCCCTGATGAGCTCGAGGCGCATCTGAAGACGCGCACGCCCGAATGGGCGTCCGCGATCTCAGGCGTGCCGGTGGCGGAGATCGAGGCTTTTGCGAAATTGGTCGGCGAGACCAAGCGGACCTTCTTCCGGCTCGGCTACGGCTTCACCCGCTCGCGCAACGGCGCGGCGCAGATGCATGCCGCGAACTGCATTCCGGCGGTAACAGGCGCCTGGCAGTATGAAGGCGGCGGCTCCTTCTTCAACAATTACGCGCTGTGGCACTTCAACGAATCCATCATCGAGGGTCACGACGCCATCGACCAGACCATCCGCGCGCTCGACCAGTCGCAGATCGGCCGCATCCTCACCGGCGATTCCAAGGCCCTGCACGGCAGGGGTCCGGTCAAGGCGATGCTGATCCAGAACACCAATCCGATGACAGTGGCGCCGGAGCAGGCACTGGTGCGGCAGGGTTTTGCGCGCGAGGATCTGTTCGTCGCCGTGCACGAGCAGTTCATGACCGAGACGGCCGAGATGGCCGACATCGTGCTGCCGGCGACGATGTTCATGGAGCATGACGATCTCTATTACGGCGGCGGTCACCAGCACATCTCGGTCGGCCCGAAGCTGATCGACCCGCCCGGAGAATGCCGCTCCAACCACGAGGTCTTGCAGGCGCTGGCGCCGCGGCTTGGCGCCAGCCATCCGGGGTTCGAGCTGACGCCGCGCGAGTTGATCGACGCGACGCTGAAGCTCAGCGACCACGGCGACATTGCCGGCCTCGAAGCCGACCTCTGGCGCGACCTGCAGCCGGACTTCCGCACCTCGCATTATCTCGACGGCTTCGCCCATGCCGACAGGAAATTCCATTTCAAGGCCGATTGGGCGCATCCGCCGTTCGGTCAGACGATGGGTGACTTCGACAAGATGCCGTCTCTGCCGGATCATTGGGCGGTGATCGAGCATTCCGACCAGGCCCATCCGTTCCGGCTTGCCACCAGCCCGTCGCGCAGCTTCCTCAACACCACCTTCAACGAGACGCCGTCCTCCCGGGCACGTGAGGGCAAGGCGAGCGTGATGATCCATCCCCTGGATGCGGCCGCGCTCAACATCGCCGACGGCGATGCCGTGACGCTCGGCAACACCCGCGGCGAGACCACGCTGATAGCCACGCTGTTCGAGGGCGTGCGGCGCGGCGTGCTGATCGCGGAGTCCGTTCATCCCAACAAGAACCATATCGGTGACCGCGGCATCAACATGCTGACGGGCGCGGACACCATTGCGCCGATTGGCGGCGCCGCATTCCACGACAACAAGGTCTGGATCAGGAAAGCGGTCGCGGCCTGAGCCGCGCACGCACTTCGATCACCTGCGAGTTTGTGTCGAGGCGCTAAAGCGGCGCCGCGCCGCAGATTGCCCTTGCACCTTCCGCCCAAGCTGCCGCAAATGGCCGCCAAACGGGAGAAGGAAGCGAGCGCGCCATGACCGACACCACAGCCGTGATCACCGAGAAGCGCGGGCAGGCGCTCTGGATTACCATCAACCGGCCCGAGAAGCGCAATGCGCTGAATGGCGAGGTCATCGCCGGCATCGCACGCGGCTATCGCGATGCGCATGACGACAAGGACGTCCGAGTCATCGTTCTGACCGGCGCGGGCGACAAGGCGTTCTGCGCCGGTGCGGATCTGCAGAACTCCGGCGCGGCTTTCGCGATGGATCATTCGAAGCCGAATGTCGACTATGCCGATCTGTTGCGCTTGTCGCAGAACGCGACCAAGCCCGCGATTGCGCGCGTTGGCGGCGTCTGCATGGCAGGCGGCATGGGCCTGCTCTGCATGACCGACATGGCCGTCGCCGCCGATCACGTCATCTTCGGCCTGCCGGAGGTGAAGGTCGGCGTATTCCCGATGCAGGTGTTGAGCCTGTTGCAGTCCATCGCTCCACCTCGCCTCGTCAACGAATGGGCGCTGACCGGCGAGCCGTTCGACGCGAGGGCAGCGCTGGCAGCGGGCTTGCTGAACTACGTCGTGCCCGCGACGGAGCTGGACGCCAAGGTCGACTGGCTGATCGGCCGCATCGTCGACAAATCCCCGACCGCGATCCGTCGCGGCAAATACGCGATGCGCGCGATCGCCTCGATGTCGTTCGACGAGAGCATCGCCTACACCGAAAGCCAGATCGCGCTGCTCGCCATGACCGAGGACGCCAAGGAAGGGCTGAAGGCGTTCAGCGAGAAGCGCAAGCCGGTATGGACGGGAAAATAGGCGATCCTTTCAGCGCATTCGTCGGCGCTGCCGTCGGCCGACGTGCCTTTATTCCGAGGAGAGATTGGCGTTGAGCCGAATAAGCAGAGATCTTGCCCGCTCCTCGCGACGCTTTTTTGTGGCAATGATCAACTGCCTGCCAGTCCGCTTGGCATAGGTTGGCAGTTGGCGACTTGATCTATGACGGCCAGCCGCGCGCAACTCTGCATCCGTGAGATCGCTGTCGGCGCCTTCAGTAAATCCTCCGTGTCGGAAGGACCGAAAAGAAAGCTCCTGACGTAGGCCAGCCTCTGTGATAATTGTTTTTACCACGCTACGTAGATAGCGGAGATCCTTGCGCGGGGTAATCCATGGTAGCGGGATTACCGACTGACGATGCGCATGGTCACGCCGGAATACCAGGCCGGAGAGGGTGGTCCTTTTGATCTCGTCAAGTTCCTCCATAAGTTCAGGGAAGAGAGGGGCGCCAGTTTCGTCCGTTAGGGGCCACCAGGCCTCCTCTCCATTCTTCGGATGCACGATTCTGACGCTATTTGGCCGCTCGCTGGGGCGATAGTGCGAAATGTCGAAGGCACCAAAAATGTGCTGCTCTCGTTGCAGCCACTCCCACGACAGTAGAGCAGCTGTTGCGATCGAGCGGTAATCAAGTCTTCTCGCGGCAGCTCTGAAGGCGACGAGTTCATCCCAAGTTGCGGTCGGTGTGGGCTCTATCGGCCGCCCGGGCGGATGAGATTTTAATCCCATCCGGGAAAACGGATTGGTCGCCGGTACAATCCTTTCTTGAGCACGCTGACCAACGAACCAAGCCCGGCGGCAGGACGCCATAGCCATATTTACATAGCGACGGCGCTCGCGAACGACGACCTCTCCACTGTTTCCGACTTTCGTCACGAACAATAATTTTCGATAAACTGCGTCGACGAACGCTTTGGTGAAATCGGACAGCTGCTTAGACCCAACGCGACTTCCATCTTTCAGCTCGTGATTGGCGAACAGCGCGAGACTTTTTGTGTAGTGCCGCTGTGTAGCGCTTTCGATTTCTGTCCACTTCTGGTGAGCTTGGAAGACGCCGACCAGCCAATTGAACGTGCCGGGTTCGATAGTCGCCGGCACGATGTCGCTTAGACCCCGTGAGTGCCAACTGTCGAACGCCGGCAAGAGAACTTTCTCTACCCGCTCGACGGCACTTGCGTAATCGCAGCCCAGAGCTTCAGGGTTTAAATCGCAGCCCTGTCGACGGGCCCAAGTTGGGGGTTCGAAATAGTAGGCTATTCTATTCTTCGCCAATATTTTGCGGCGACAATACCGAGGCAGACGCGGTGCCTTCCCAAGCGATATCACACCAGGCATAAGAGATCTTCCCCCTGCTTAAGATCTCCTTTTCCGATCGACGCTGCGAAGTGATCCATAGTCGCCTTCGACCAAACTGGCTGGCGCTGGCGCCCTGTTCCGCGAAAGCCGATTGGTGGGGGTGCGTCTCCTCGACTGATCGCGCGCATGAATTCGCTCGTGTCTACAAAGTCAAGGTAGGCGGCGGCCATGTCCGCCCTCATCATCGTGGGCCAGGTTCTAGCGAGAGGGTAGCGGGCAGGTCGTGCGGTGCGCGGCGAGCCTAAGCGGTTTGATCTCACTGCTGAATGCCCGTGGTGTAACATGTGCTGATTTCACTGACGAGCGAGACGGGATCTGGTCGATCCAGATTGCCCTTCGCCCCTGATCGGGGGAGCGAGAGTTCGGATCGCGGATTAAGCGGAGTGTTACGGCCAAAGAGTTTGCACCTCTACTGCGAAGCGCGGCCGGGCGGGAAAAGGCTGGATTGGCGCGCGAAAAGGAAGCCTTCGGTGTGTAGTTCTCCAAGAACGCCAATGTCGCTCGCGAAAGAAAAGGGGAACAGTTGCGGCGCTCCGTTGGCAGGGGCCGGTAGCAGGCAGGCAACTGCTTTGGATGATAGATCAATAGTCAATCCGACAGGTCCGATGGGAGACTTGTATCGAAGCCTTCCGATCGCTTTCGAGCGTCGGAATTTGGACGTGCGGGTTGAACACAGCAGGCTATGATCGCGGAGGGGCTGAGTACTATTGGCCGGCCATTGCTCGAGTGGTTCAATTATTGCTCATGTATAGGGACTGAATAGTTGCAGATATCCGTGAGCTGCAGGCCTCTCGTGATGCACTTGAGCCGGATGGATGATGCAAGGCGGAATGCAACCCGAACTGCGCCGGGATCGGTAAATAGGGACTAAGAGACTTTTCTGCGCGTCGACGAATTCAAGCGACGAAACGAGGTCCTCTGGTCAAGCCTGGCGAGTTCTCCCGCTTGCGCGCGTGCGGCTGCGCCGCAACGGGCTCTTGTGAACCGAGCCGCGCTGCGTCTCGGCCATCCGGCTTCGATCCCTCGCGCAGGGATAGCGGAGCTCCTCGCCGGGGGCACTCGGAAAAGGGGCTCGCCTTGCGGCGACCGCTATCACTGCCCCGTTCCCGGGTGCCGCTATTGAACCGGTCTCGTCGCTGCACTCGGACCCGCGTGCCCCTTCGGGTCGCTATGCTCACGCTCTCCGGGTGCCATTTTCCGTTGAGGCGATGCGCGCCTGGCGCACGCCTCGTGGGGCCTGCGGCCCCGGTAGCTCAACTCAATTCCCATGAAGATACGATGGAAGGCGGGCTGCGTCACAGGTCTCGCATTCCTTCAAGTAGGAGGAGAGTCAGAGTGTCGGCCGGGTTTTGCCATGACGGGTTACAGGCTGCGAGAGAGGTTCGCGGTCCCCGTCGCGGAGACCCGCGATGTCCAGATATTATCCTCACGCGCGCACCGGTAAGGACCGGGCCAACCTTTATGACAACATCACCAACAAGATCATCGCCGAGTTGGAGGCTGGCCGAGTGCCGTGGGTCCAGCCTTGGGGCACCGCGGCGGCGAAGGCGCCTTTGGCTTTGCCGAAGAGCGCGGCGTCCGGCCGCCAATACAGCGGCATAAACATTCTAGTTCTATGGGGTGCCGCGACCGAACACGGATTTACAGGCCAGAGTTGGCTTACCTTCCGCCAGGCGCTGTCGCTCGGTGGTCACGTCCGCAAGGGCGAGCGCGGCACGACCGTCGTCTATGCCGACCGATTCGTGCCTGCCTGCGAAAAGCGCCGCGTACATGAGACCGGCGAGGAAGCGCAGGCCATTCCGTTCCTCAAGCAGTTCACAGTCTTCAACTGTGATCAATGCAACGGCTTGCCTCCAGAGATCGCGACAACGGCGCCACCCCCGCTGCCGGGCCTGATCGAGCCGCAGGTCGAATACCTTATCAAGGCGACCGGCATCGACTTCCGCATCGGCGGCAACCGTGCCTTCTATATGCCGACGGAAGATTATGTGCAGGTGCCGCCTTCGCAGGCCTATTTTGAACCAATCAATTGGCATCGAACGGCCCTCCACGAGCTGGCGCATGCCAGTGGCCATCCATCGCGTCTCAATCGTGACCTGTCAGGCAGCTACGGTACCAAGAAGTATGCCTTTGAGGAGCTGGTTGCGGAAATCTCGTCTGCGTTCAGTTGCGCCTCGCTCGGCATCGTGCCGACGGTGCGGCATGCCGACTACATCGGCTCATGGCTTGAAGTCTTGCGCGAGGACAATCGCGCCATTATCCGGGCTGCCTCCAAGGCCAGCAAGGTTGCCGATTATCTCCTTGGCTTTCTTCCAGAACCCGTCGGCGTCATGCCGACGGAGGACCAGCAGGCGGCGTGAGGCTCTGCTCGGTGGCTGCGGGCACAAGAGTAAGAGGGGCAGGGTCGTTTCCGTGACGGGTTGGAGGCCGAGAGAAAGGCTCCCGGCTGCCCGTCGTGGAGCATCGCATGCCAAAAGCTGTCCAAAAAATTAAGTCGGCCGATGTCGGAATGATCCGTGGAAAGCGCATCGAAGTGTCGGGATCCAAGTCCAAGATGCGCAAGAGCTTGCGAGGCCACGGCCTCTTTGGAGAGATCACCTTTTGTAAGCTCCGCGTGGGGATGCACGCAAGCGGCATAGAGATGCTGTCGAAGGTACGCGACCGGTATCCGATCAAAGGTGCCAGTTGGCAGGAGGCGGCCTGATGTCCCGCCAACCTTGCGAACTGGCACGCCGCCTCGCGCGAGAGGCGGAGACGGTATGCAGACACTATCTCTCCAATGGCAAGCGGACGGGGCGGTATTGGGTGGTCGGCGACGTCCACAACAACCCGGGCCGCTCACTATTTGTGCGGCTCCAGGAATCACCGAAGGGAGCGGCGGGCAAGTGGACCGATGCTGCAACCGGCGCGCATGGTGATCTCCTCGACATCATCCGGGAAACTCTGGCTTTGCGAGACTTTCGTGAGGTCGCCGAGGAGGCGAGGCGCTTTTTGAACCTGCCTCGTTCTGAGCAGAAACCCGCCCCACGACCTATTCCCCCAGCCGTACCGCCCGGATCGCAGCTAGCCGCCAGTCGGCTCTTTGCGATATCCAGCCCGATCGAGGGGACACTGGCTGAAACGTACCTGCAGCGCCGCGGAATAACCCGCGTCCACCATGATGGCAGCCTGCGCTTCCACCCACGTTGCTACTATCGGCCCGACGAGCATTTGCCGACTGAAACCTGGCCGGCGATGATCGCCCGCGTCACGGATCTTGATGGTCGGATCACCGGCGTGCACCGGACTTGGCTCGATCCGGACGGATTCGATCGTGTTCGGCTCGGCAAGGCTCCGGTCGACACGCCACGACGGGCCATGGGCGATCTTCTCGGCAATGCCGTTCGGTTCGGCGTGGTGGACAACGTGCTCGCTGCCGGCGAGGGTATAGAGACGATGCTTTCGTTGCGCTGCGTGCTGCCGACCTTGCCTATGGCTGCTGCACTCTCGGCCAATCACCTCTCAGCCATGCTGCTGCCGTGTAGCCTGCGCCGGCTCTACATTGTGCGCGATGCGGATGCCGCCGGTGATGCGGTGCTGGCAACTCTCAGCCAGCGCGCAGCAGAGGCCGGCATTGAGGCGATCGCGCTGTCGCCCCGGCTGGGCGACTTCAACGAAGATCTGCATGTCTTTGGTCTCGATGCCGTCCGAGCAACTCTGCGGTTTCAGCTTGTGCCAGAGGATGTCGTTCACTTCCTGCATTCGTCGACGGTGGCCGCGGAATAGCTCCCGGTCTTCGATCGACGTTGATAGGCCGGTCATAGGCGAGGTCAATACCGGAAGAGGACGCGACCTCGGCCTTCTAGGGGGCGATCGGACGGCAAGCGGCCCGGGCCGGCAATGGCTAACGTCCGGCTATTTTCCGCCGCGCGCCAGAGATGTGAAGACACATCATGCAGTTGGCCGCGCGCTTTGCATCGCGAAGCAAAATAGCCGGCCTCCGCCATCCTCCGCTGCCGCTTCGGCCCTGTCGGGTGCTGGCCCGTTCCGCCCGCCGTCAGAGGATCGCCACGAAGGCCGCGATGGTCGCGGCCGATCCGGCAAAGGACCTCTTCCCATGACCGACCATGACGACATCGAACCGCAGCACGCCTCGTCTCCGACCGACCACATGCTCACCCAATTACAGCTCTTCGGCTATCGTCCCTTCGACGACCAGCCCGATCCGAGACCGCTACCGGAAGGCAAGATGATCGCCGTCGCCGTCGCGGATATCTTTGACGCCCTTGTTGCGACCTTGAACGACACGCGGCTTGAGCCCGACCTTGACGATCTGCTCTGGTCGACGGTCAACCTGTTCCATAGGGCCGTCGAACGCATCGAACGGCAACTCGATGACAACGAACAAGCGCAGCATAAGAGCCAACGCGAGCAGAACGGCTCGGAAGTGCGATCGGTCGAACTCGAGCGCCTGACGGCCGAAGGCATAACGCTGATCGAGCGCCGCAACTGCCTGGAGCTCTTCCGCGACCAGGCCATCGAACAATTTGAGGTCCACACCGGTTCAGCCTGGCGCCCGCGGTCGGGATCATTGGTCAATCACCGAACGCTCACCGCAGCAATGATCGACTCCCGCGACTTCATCGCCGCAAAGCGTCGTTCCGAGACCGAGGTCATGTTGCCAGCCGGACCGAAAATCGCACTCACTGGCGGGCTCGATTTCAACGACCATCACCTGATCTGGGATCGCCTCGACAAGGTTCATGCCAAGCATCCCGACATGGTCCTGCTACACGGCGGCTCCCCGAAAGGCGCCGAACTGATCGCGTCGAAATGGGCGACCAACCACAAAGTACCTCAGATCGCCTTCAAGCCCAACTGGACAACGCACGCCAAGGCAGCGCCGTTCAAGCGCAACGATGCCATGCTCGAACTCCTGCCGATCGGCGTCATGCATTTCCCGGGCACGGGAATTCAGGACAATCTCGCCGATAAGGCGAAGCGGCTCGGCATTCCCGTCTGGAAGTTCGGCCGCGCATGAGCGCCGTCGCCTCGAAGACGCCAAGGTGGAGTTGCTCGCCGCAACTCCGCCTCGTTTCGTTTTTACATCCAAACTGCGCCGTGGTGGTGGTGGAAGGCGCGATTGATAGATCCATGCACATGGGGCCACCGCCATGCTCGCGCTTGGGCTTGTTCTCAACACACTCGGCATTGGCTTGTTCTGCTGGGCCATTTTTGCGCTCGCGGTGTATGCGCTACCGTTCTTCGTCGCACTCAGTGTCGGGATGTTGGCATTTCGTCATGGCGCGGGTGTCTTCGGCGCACTGCTTATCGGAATTGCTTCTGGCACGCTGACGCTTGCCGCTGGTCAGGTCGCCGTCGCCGTTAGTCCGTCCTTGACCTTGCGCGTTGCGATGGCAACCGTATTCGCGGTCCCCGCAGCGATCACCGGCTATCAGGTGATTTTTGAGTCGGCCGGGGTGTTGGAGAATGTGCCTGAACCAGTTCTCACAGCCGCCGCGCACGGGCGTTGAGGCTTCGTCGCCATCATCGGCCGAGCAAGACGGCACAGAGCGTCACGTTGAACGAGGGGTCGACGAGCTTGAGCGAGAGGTAACCGCGTTCCCTCTCGGGGCGCTTAAGCAAGCCGTACCGGTCTCTGTCTGGCCCACATAGCTGCGGCGGAGCGGCGCTCCGTTCGATCATTCCTTCCGGGACGATACCGCCCTTTGCGGCAGATTGTTTCTCTTTCTGCGCCGAACCCTACCAACCCCTTGTTCAGCAGAACCGAGATTCGCCAGTCTTCTCCTCAAGATTGCGATTCAGCACGCAGACCAAGTGGCCTCTTTGATGGCTTGATCTGGCCAAAGACCGGCTGCGCCTCGATCGTCTGAGCCGCAACGCCTTTGATGCGATTTTCTTCCCCTGGGCTTCGCCCATTCCTCGCGAGGCAAGAAAGTCGCAACAACGGCGTCCTCCGCTGCGCTCCGACCCGAACGGGTGCGTCGCCGATCGTCCTCGGCCTTTAGATCGCCATCGAGGCCGCGGTGGTCGCGGGCTCGAAACACAACAGGAACATCGGTTCCTTCAAGAAGGTCGGCAACGATCTCCAGGGCGAGATCGTCACCCTGAGCCTGCAAGCCAGGGGCGTCCGTATCGTCGCCGAGTCCAACCGCTCCAACGACAACGCTCCCAGCCACCGCATCTATGTGGGCCGGGCTGAGATCGGTGCAGCTTGGTCGAAGCGCTCGGAGGAAGGCCGCGACTACCTCTCGCTCAAGCTCGACGATCCCTCCTTCAACGCGCCGATCTACGCGAACCTGTTCGATGACGAAGGCGGTGAAGGCTACACCCTCCTGTGGTCGCGGCCGCGCAAGAGCGGCGAATAGACGCTCCGCCAAGCCCCGTCCGGTCCGCCGGGCGGGGCGCTGACCTGAGCCAGCTTACGATTTGCTAAGCCGCGCAACCTTTTTGAGCAGGTCTCCCGGTTCGACCCCCAAAGCTTCAGCAATTTGCCCGAGCACGGTGACGCTTGCCGATACATCGCCGCGCTCGATGGCGCCGACGTAACGCGCGCTTAAACATGCGCGCTCGGCCAGTTCCTCCTGCGTCATTTGTAGATCGTGGCGCTTCCGACGCAGGTTCACAGCCATGATCTCTTTGAGATCCATGGCGATATGGGAACTGAGCCGGAACGATCGTTCTAGGAACGATCGTTCCTATTCGTATCAAAACGTGCTATCCATTGTCCCAACGCCATGAGCGCGGCCGCCCTTGGCTGCCGATCTACTGAATGAACATCCAGGATTCTAACGGGCAACGGAGGTCTGGATTGCGACCAAACCATGGCGTAGTTTCTGGGAGTTTTAAAGCGGGTATGATGCAGAAACCCTCCCTCGATCCAGACGTGGCGGACTGTGCGCCGAATGACCCGGTGCTTACGGCCTATGACGAACAGCATGTCGTCACGTACATTCGCCTTTTGCAGGCGGAGGGTCAGGGAGCGGACTGGCAGGAGGTCACTCGAATCGTCCTGCATATCGATCCAGAGCGAGAGCCGGACCGTGCGCGGACCGCATATCAGAGTCATCTTGCACGCGCAAAATGGGTCACCGAGCAGGGACGTCTTTTACGCGGCGCCGGCTCAAACTAGAAGGAAATCGCTGGCTGGAGATTGCAGTCAGAATGATTTTCTTCCGCTTACCGGTGGTAATTTTCATGCACCACGTGGTGCCAAACTAGGGACTTCCTACAACCCCCTCGTTTATAGTTATTGCGCCGCAATCCTTGTTCGTTAAGTGCAATGGGGACGGAAGCAATGCCTGAATTCGACTGGCGGTCGCCGGATTCGTTTAAGAGCCTAGAGAATGCTGAGATCACTGAAATCGCCTGGGTAGGTCTTCGTATGAACGTGGACTACCAACGTGACTACGATGCGATCATCGCAAACAACTCAGATGGCGAGGTGACCGAGGAATTCAGGAGGAGGTGGGGCCTTTGCTTTCGCCCATGACCCGCAGGGGTCGTTCCACGAGCAGACAATCTTTTGGGCGCCCGAGGTTCTCCCGACCGTCGTCCCGGTCACTGTAACCGCTTCAACGCCTGGTCAAAGCCCAACGTCTCCGCCGCCGCTTGATCTTGCATCTGGTCAGGTGCGCCGTGCCGCTGACGGCTGGCATGCCGTGCTGCAAATCGGTTCGGTGGAGCATCGCATCTGGTCGAAACAGCCGCTGACCGCAGGCGCTCGCTATGTGGCCGAGTTGCCATTTGACGGCGATTTGGAGGCGCGCGCGCATGCCGCCACGCGGCTGTGGCGCGCGATGAATGGACACACGCCAGGACCTCCGCTTCATCGCGTGCCCAAACAGCGGCGCGAACGACTGTGCGCAGCCCTTCGCGCGGTGACCGCGTATCTGGCCGGCGCGACTTATCGCAGCATCGCAGAAGCTCTGTTTGGCAAGTCGCGCATATCGGATCGTGGCTGGAAAACACATGATCTGCGCAGCCGAACCCGTCGCCTTGTACAAAGCGGCCTCGCATTTGTGCACGGAGGTTATCGCAAGCTGCTTCGGCCCAGGCGCAGGGTCAAGTAGCGCCGTTCCTTGGGGTGTCGAAAATCGACCCACCGATATTCGGCATCCCCGTCCGAGATCGCGCTTCTCCATGATGACCGCACACACGCCGGCGCCGCCATCCGCGGTGCGCTGTCATCCTGGAGTTCTCAAATGCCCGATTCGACGGCCGGTCTACCTCCGCGCTTCCTGCGAACACCGGAGGCTGCGCGTTACCTTGGCCTTTCCGGTCGCACGCTCGAGAAGCACCGCACGTACGGCACCGGCCCGACGTATCGGAAGATCGGCGGACGCGTCGTCTACGCCGTAGACGATCTGAAAGCCTGGGCTGACCTCGGCGCCAAAACGTCGACGTCTGACCCCGGGAAGGGGACCGTGCTGCCGGCCAAGAAGCATCCGGTGCTGCGCCCATATGCGGGCCAGGAACGTCGCTGATCTCGGGCGAGAGCAGTGACCATGCGGCGTAAACACCATTCCGAGCGTGACCAGCTGGAGCTCTTTCGGGCGGTCCCTGGGGATCTCGCGCCGCGCGATGCGCAGGATCTGATGGCTTATCCCTTCTTCTCGCTTGCAAAAACGAAGCGGATTGCACCGATCGACTTCCGTGCCGGCGCGATCGCAATTCGGGTCGAGGCCGTGGCGGAACACGGCATGGCGACAATCTGGGACGCCGACGTTCTGATCTGGGCTGCTTCCCAGATCGTCGAAGCACGTGACGCCGGTTTGAAGACGTCGCGCCTGATGGCTGCAAGGCCTTATGAGATTCTGACGTTTGTCGGCCGCGGCACCAGCGCGCGCGACTATGACCGGCTGAAGGCGGGTCTCGACAGGTTGCAGTCAACGACCGTGCTGACGTCGATCCGACAGCCGACAGAACGACGACGGCATCGCTTCTCCTGGATCAATGAGTGGAAGGAAGCGGCCGATGCAAATGGCCGGCCGTTTGGGCTCGAGCTGATCCTGCCGGATTGGTTCTATGCCAGCGTCATCGGTGACGCACTCGTTCTGACGATCGATCGCGCCTATTTCGATCTCACGGGCGGGCTTGAGCGGTGGCTCTACCGGCTCGTGCGCAAGCACGGTGGATGCCAAGATGGCGGCTGGAGCTTTGATCTTGTGCACCCTCCATGCGAAGTCCGGCATCATCTCGCCGCTCAAGCTCTTTGCTTACGACGTCCGCCAGATCGTCCAGCGCCAGACATTGCGCGGCTATCAGCTCGCGCTCACGCGCGATCCGAACGGTACGGAGCGACTGAACTTCGCACCTACGCCTGTTGATCCCTTAACGGCACGCTCGCGCCGCCGCGGTCTCATTCCAAATTCGGAGGACAACCTGTGAATCAGCTCGTGCTATCGAGGACCGCAACCCTCGTGCTATCGGAGACACGATACTGGTGCTATCGGGGACCGAAATCGAGCTTAAGAGCTTGTTTTTCAGCGCCTTCCCGCTGGTCTAACTTTACTAACCAGAAATCCTTCGGATTTCTTCTAACGGAGCAGGCCGAAAGCCACGTTGGCGGCGCTCGGCAACGGCAGTCCGACAGTTCAGCCTGCCTTTGCAGGCCACGCACACTCTCCGTCGAGCCTCAAGCCCACGGCTACCAGCTCCAGCGTCAGGGAGCCGCCGCATGAGCGATCTCACGGAAGTGGAAGTGTTGTGGCTCGAGAAGCGCATCGAAAACCGCATTCGGTTCGGTCGCGTCGTCAATGAACGGAAGCTTGATGGTCACCGGCGTGTACTGTCATTCGCGCCTGGCAGCATCTTTGCCTTCGTCCGTTGGACCTCCAGCGACTTTGGCACGATCATCTCGCGGATTGACATCTTGCGCGCGGTCGCGCCAGGACAGCGCTGCTCGACCGTGCCGTATGTGAAGCCGGGCGGAGAGATTTTGCTGCGGCTCTCCGGTTGGCCGAAGGTCGAACGAGTGCTGCAGATGGTCGATGCGGTCGAAGCGCTCGGCATCGATCCCGCCGATGTCGCTCCTGATCATTGGCATCACGTTCATAACCGTCTGTCCGTGAACGAGAATCCGCGTCCGTATACGAAAGCGCGCCATCAGGCCTGGTTTAATCGTCAAAAGGTGATGCGATGACGTGCCGTTTCATCATGCTGATAACGACGTTCGTGGTTGCTGCCGCCCTTGTCACGACAATCTTTCTGGAGCCGCTTCCGCTCTACATCTGGAATGCATCGACGAGCGTACCTATCGGTCTCTATCGCTTGCGATCGGCAAAACTCTTTCATGTCACAGAGCTGGTCGCCATTCAGCCGCCGGAACCACTTGCGACCTTTCTAGACCTGAACGGCTATCTGCCGGTCGGCGTCCCCATGCTCAAGCGGGTCTTGGCGCTGCCGGGGCAGACGGTCTGCAGAAGCGGTCTCACTATTTCGGTGAATGAAATTGAAGTCGGCCAGGCCCGGGATCGTGACGGACGCGGCCGGCCGCTGCCGAAATGGCAGGGCTGCCGAGTCGTCGGGGAGGGCGAGCTCTTTCTCATGAATTGGCAGTCGGATGCCTCCCTTGACGGCCGATATTTTGGATTTCTTCCGGCGTCAGGCGTGATCGGCCGTGCCCTCCCGGTGTGGACGTGGGAGGAGTGATCGTGCGTGTTCTACGTTTCCGTTCTGTCATTCCTCTGTTCGAACAAGTGCAGGACCATTCCTCCGTCCCGACCAAAGCTTGCAGACCCGACGCGCGCAGCGGCGGTCCAGCCCGGCCGAAAGGCCGGCGCGAAGCGGCTTTACCCTGGACGGGCGCGAGCACGCCGGCACTCTTGCATTTTTTCGAGAGGAGCCTGTGCGCTGCCGTGCCCCTGTTCGTGGCACTGACTGTGAGTAACGCTGCTGCTGTCGTCGAGACGCGACCGGCAGAGCTCACAGCGAGTTATCGAACTGACAATTCATTTGCGGATTTCGTTGAAGCGGCCTCGCGTCGCTTTGGCATGCCGGTGCGCTGGATACTGGCAGTCATAGACGTCGAAAGCGCCCGAAACGTGCGTGCCAAGTCACTGAAAGGCGCCATGGGGCTGATGCAGATCATGCCGGAAACCTGGGCGGAGCTACGTCTGCGGTACAACCTGGGCAACGATCCCTACGATCCCCAAGAGAACATCCTTGCAGGTACGGCGTACCTGCGCGAACTGCGCGACCGCTTCGGTGCGCCAGGCTTCCTTGCAGCCTACAACGCGGGACCTGCTCGTTATGGAGAGCATCTCGCCGGCCGTCCATTACCAGCTGAGACCCAGGCCTATTTGCAGAAGCTTGTGCCCGGCATCGGCAGCGACATTGCCATTTCCAGCGCTGCAAGTCTGCGGCCATCGGTGAGATCGATCTTCATTGTGCGGCTTGAAAGCTCAAAAGCCGCTGCCCGTCTGCAGCCTGTGCGCTCGCCGACCCTATCTCCGACGGCCGCTTCGGTTCACGACATCTCCGCCATTGTGCCACGGACAGCAGGGTTGTTCGTCGCGAGATCTGATGCGGGAGGCTCGCAATGACTGAATGCGCAAGCTGGCATGCATTGGCGTGCTCTGGAGAAGAATGGAGGGAATGGGGAGAGCAGTGGGAAGGCACGACAGCAGGACGGCGAGATAAAAGGGGCTCGCCGGTCGAACCGCAAGCCATTGACATGGCTTGGGCCCTGGCGTGCCGGTCGGTCGAGGCGCGTGCCGCGCCTTCGGTTTTCAACAATGCAATCAGAACGATTTTCGGCACTGTAGGCATTTTGCTCGCTCGGAGCGCTGGGGATGACAACAGGCGACAGCGATCTGCGTATTCGGCCTGGGCGCATTCGCAACACGCGCTCGCCGAATCCGAAGAGCTTCATCAACCAGGTGCTGCGTGCGGCGAAGAAAGCCGGGCACACCTCGGGGCAGAGCGTGACCGGCAGGCGTTCGGCGGCTTATGGGCGCTCGACGTTTGGCCGCGGCAGACTCGGTTTCAGCCGCGCCAGATTGTTCAGCCCAACGCGGCTCGTTGTGGTGAAGGCGCGTGTTGTCCGGCACAAAGGGCGAGCCTTCCGTTCAGCCCCCCTGACCGCCCACCTGTCATATCTGAAGCGCGACGGCGTGACTCGAAGCGGCGAGAGAGCCGAGATGTTCGATGAGGGCTGCGACCGCGCCGATAGCGCGGCCTTTGCTGACCGATGCAAGGACGACCGGCATCATTTCCGGTTCATCGTCTCACCAGAGGACGCCGGCGACATGACCGACCTGAGGGCGTTCACCCGTGACCTTGCCAAGCAGATGGAGACCGATCTCGGCACGCGGCTCGATTGGGTGGCTGTCGATCATTGGAATACGGACAATCCTCACGTCCATCTCCTCGTGCGGGGAATAGATGAGGAAGGGGCGGATCTCGTGATCTCCCGCGACTATATCAGCCAGGGCCTGCGCTCGCGCGCCGAGGAACTGGTCGCCATCGAACTGGGCCCAAAACCCGAGCACGAGATCCGCAATTCACTGGAGAGGGAGGTTTCGGCTGAACGATGGACACGGCTCGATCGGGAGATCCGGCTGGCGGCCGATGAGGCGGGGTATGTCGATCTTCGCCCGGAGAATCCGGGCAAGTCCGATCCCGAGATCCGGCGCCTGATGGTCGGCCGCCTTCAGCACCTGGAGAAGATGGGCCTTGCCGCATCCGCCGCACCGGGGGAATGGATGGTCGGGCTCGAGGCCGAGCGTAGCCTGCGTGACCTCGGTATGCGCGGCGACATCATCAAGACCATGCACTGTGCCTTTACCGAGCGTGGAGAAGCGCGCGGCATTGCCGACTTCGTCATCGAAAGCGGACAGCCTTCGTCCCAAATCATCGGACGCCTGGTCGATCGCGGATTGCACGACGAGCTGACGGGTGAGGCTTATGCCCTGATAGACGGAACTGACGGACGCGCGCACCACGTCCGCTTGCGAGGGATCGAGGCCTTCGAACATGCACCGCCCATCGGCGGAATCGTCGAAGTCCGACGCTTCGGTCAAGCCGGCGAACCGCGGCCGACCGTGGTACTCGCGACCCGCTCCGATCTCGATCTGGGTGGACAGGTCACCGCAAAGGGCGCGACCTGGCTCGACCACAGGCTGGTCGAACGCGACCCCATACCGCTTGCCATGGGCGGATTCGGCCGCGAGACCCGCGATGCCATGGAAGCCCGTACGGAGCACCTGATCCAGGAGGGCCTGGCGCGGCGGCAGGGCCAACGCATCATCTTGCAGCGTGACCTCCTGAATACGTTGCGCCGGCGTGAGCTTGACGAGGTGGCTGCAAAAGTCTCGGCCGACACCGGCTTGCCTCATGTGAACGCCGCCTCTGGAGAGCACGTGGCGGGCACCTATCGCCGGCGGCTGACGCTTACCTCGGGACGCTTCGCCATGATTGATAATGGGCTCGGTTTCCAACTCGTGCCCTGGTCGCGCGAACTCGAACAGAAGCTCGGCCAACACGTCACTGGCGTCGTGAAAGACGGCGGCGGAATCGAATGGGGTTTTGGTCGCAAGCGCGACCTAGGCCTCTAGCTTGAACTCGCCAAATTTAATTGCACAAAGGTCGTCTGGGATGTCCGGAACCAAGATCCTCTGGGGGCAGGTGATCGTTGTCGGCCTGATCGCCTTGCTGGCCATCTGGGGTGCGACCGAGTGGACGGCCTGGCGGCTCGCTTGGCAGCCGGAGCTTGGCCATCCCTGGTTCGAGTTGCTGGGCTTCAAGGTCTATTACCCGCCAGTCTTCTTCTGGTGGTGGTTCGTCTTTGATGCTTATGCGCCACAGGTCTTTGTCGAGGGCGCCTTCATCGCGGCGTCGGGGACATTCATTTCGATCGCGGCGGCGATCGGCATGTCGGTCTGGCGGGCGCGCGAGGCCAAGAACGTTGAGACCTATGGCTCGGCGCGCTGGGCTGATGCGGAAGAGGTTCGAGCGGCAGGGCTCCTCGGTCCAGATGGCGTGGTGCTCGGCAAGCTTGACCGCGACTACCTCCGCCATGATGGACCTGAACACGTCCTGTGTTTCGCGCCCACCCGATCCGGCAAGGGCGTCGGCCTTGTCGTTCCCTCGTTGCTGGCCTGGCCGGGCTCGGCCATCGTTCACGACATCAAGGGCGAGAACTGGCAACTGACCGCCGGCTTCCGCGCGCGACATAGCCGCGCGCTGTTGTTCGACCCGACCAACCCGAAATCCTCAGCCTACAATCCGCTGCTCGAGGTCCGGCAGGGAGAGTGGGAGGTTCGCGACGTCCAGAACGTCGCCGATGTCCTGGTCGACCCCGAGGGCTCGCTCGACAAGCGGAACCATTGGGAGAAGACCAGTCATTCGCTTCTGGTCGGCGCCATCCTTCATGTCCTTTACGCGGAGGCCGACAAGACCCTGGCTGGCGTCGCCGCCTTCCTGTCCGACCCGAAGCGGCCGATCGAAGCGACGCTGAAGGCGATGATGACCACCGCGCATCTTGGCGAGCAGGGTGCTCATCCCGTGGTCGCCTCGACCGCCCGCGAACTCCTCAACAAGTCCGAGAACGAACGTTCAGGCGTCCTGTCCACCGCGATGTCGTTCCTCGGGCTGTACCGCGATCCCGTCGTGGCGCAGGTGACCTGCCGGTGCGACTGGCGGATCGCCGATCTGATCGCAGATAGCCGCCCTACGACGCTTTATCTGGTGGTGCCGCCGTCGGATATTTCGAGGACCAAGCCACTGATCCGCCTGGTGCTGAACCAGATTGGTCGTCGCCTGACCGAGGACTTGCACGACCGCGACCGCCGGCATCGCGTCCTGATGATGCTGGACGAGTTCCCGGCACTTGGGCGGCTCGATTTCTTCGAGACCGCGCTCGCCTTCATGGCGGGGTACGGCATCAAGAGTTTCTTGATCGCGCAGTCGCTCAATCAGATCGAGAAGGCCTATGGGCCTAACAATGCGATCCTCGATAACTGCCACGTCCGGGTCAGCTTTGCGACCAATGACGAGCGGACCGCGAAGCGTGTGTCCGATGCGCTTGGTACGGCGACCGAAATGCGGGCGATGAAGAACTATGCCGGGCACCGATTGAACCCATGGCTGGGGCATCTCATGGTCTCACGGCAGGAGACGGCAAGGCCGCTGCTGACACCAGGCGAGGTCATGCAGCTTTCGCCGTCGGACGAGATCGTCATGGTGGCGGGTACGCCGCCGATTCGAGCTCGGAAGGCTCGGTACTATGAAGATCGGCGGTTTACCGAGCGGGTCCTGCCGCCGCCCGATCCAGCCGCATCCGGCCGGTCACCGCGAACGGACGGATGGTCTGCATTGGGAGCGCCCAAGCCGGCGTCGCTTCCAACCGAAAGGGGGCGAGCGGAGGAAGATTCGGCGAATAGCGGCCTTCGTCGCGAGCCCGAACTCCCCGATCACGTCGCGATCGCCAAGGAGACGGCCGAACCGACGCCAGCCGAGGAATTTGCCGTCGTTCTTGACGACGACGACGCGGTTCGCCAGTCCCGGCTTCTCCGTCAGCAAATGCGCGGCGTCGCCCGTCAAGCCGCCATGGACCCGAATGACGGCATGGAGCTCTGAGGCAATATGCGCGACCGGATGAACGTGTATTTCCCGCCAGAGCTTCTGAAGCAGATCTCGGATCTGGCCGATCGCCAGAAGCTCTCCCGGTCTGCGATCGTGGAGGCGGCCGTTGCTTCGTTTCTGTCGCCGGATGGATCGGACAGGCGGGAGGCGGCGTTTACCCGTCGCCTGGATCGGCTGTCGCGTCAGCTGCAGAGACTGGAGCGAGACGTCGGTTTAACGGCCGAGACGCTGGCTCTCTTCGTCCGTTTCTGGCTGACGGTTACGCCACCGCTACCGAACGACGCGCAGGCGGCTGCGCAGGCAAAAGGCCGGGAGCGGTTTGAAGGATTTGTCGAGGCGCTCGGGCGTCGTTTGCAAAAGGGGCAGAGCTTTCTGCGTGAGATACCGGAAGATATCGTCCGTCAGGAGCCCGCCGGCGGACCTGACTGATCGCTCTCAATGCGCCATCGCGCGAACCCTTCTTTTTCTACGCCAGCCTACGACCGCAGCAATTTAGCCGAGCCTATAAAAAGCTGACGCGCTATCGGCTCGAATGAGCTGATGAGCAAGAAGGCCGGCATGCAAGTTACAAGGACGTGGCGTCTCACCGTGCGCGTATTTCTACCGTTTGCTGCTGGCTACTATCTTTCGTATCTGTTTCGGACGATCAACGCCTTGATCGTGAGTGATCTCAGCTCGGATGCCGGGCTTGGGTCAGCCAACCTCGGACTGCTTACGTCAGTCTATTTCCTGGTCTTCGCGGCCGCTCAGATCCCGGTCGGTATATTGTTGGACCGCTTTGGTCCGCGTCGGGTCCAGCGCGCGCTGCTCTGGTTCGCAGCACTGGGCGCGGGACTGTTCGCCGTATCGACTGGCTTCCTGTCGTTTTTGATCGCGCGTGCGATGATCGGGCTCGGCGTGGCGGGGGCGCTGACGGCAGGACTTAAGTCCATCATCCTTTGGTTCCCCAGGGAACGAGTCGCCTTGCTGAACGGCTACATGATCATGCTGGGATCACTAGGAGCGGTGACCGCCACAGTTCCGGTCGAACACTTGCTCGCTTGGATGGGCTGGCGGCAGCTCTTTGTGGTCCTGGCGGCTGCGACAGGTGCCACAGCGATCCTCATCTATGTTGTAGTTCCAGAACAACGCGTTAGCCTATCGAAAGTACCAGTCTCCGCCACCCTGGGATCGGTTTTCAGCGACAGGCGCTTCTGGCGGATAGCCCCGTTATCGGCGACTTGCGTTGGTTCAGCTTGGTCGCTGCAGGGATTGTGGGCATCACCGTGGCTTGCAGACGTGGAGGGGCTCGATCGCGCAGGCCTCGTCAGACAGCTGTTCATCATGTCGATCTTTCTCAGCGGCAGTGCCTGGTTGTTCGGTATGACCATCCATCACGTCAAACGAACAGGCCTCACGGCTGAGACGATATTCGCGATGGTGGCCGTGCTGTTTATCGCGGCCGAGTTAGCCTTGATCCTGCGAGTACCTCTGCCGTCCATCTTGCCCTGGTCGGTTGTCGCAATCATCGGAACGGCAACTGTGGTCAGCTTTGCCGTGATGGCTGATTACTTTCCGCCAGAGCTTGCCGGCCGTGCCAATGGCGCCTTGAACGTCTTGCACTTTGGTTGGGCATTTCTGGCACAATATGCGACCGGCCTGATCCTGGAGCAATGGTCTACGAACCATGACAATAGGTCGATCACGGCTTATCAAGTCGCGTTCAGTCTCAACGTAGCACTACAGATCGCGGCGTTGGTTTGGTTCGCGGTACCTTGGATCCAATCCTTTGCTTCCTGGATGAATTCAGTCCCTTCCACCATGCTGGTCAGTGCTTTCGACGTGGTCGAAGCAAGCATTTTCTGCGAGCAATCGGACGGCGAGGTGGAGTGGTGACCCGCGAGACCTAAGCGCCACTCTCCGTCGTGACGAGGCTGTTGAGGCGTCGCTTGGCGCCGGTCGCGATGGATTCTGCCATCGCCTGTGGGAAATCCTTCGGCAGCTTCGCAATTGTTGCGTCGATCTTCGTGCCAGCGGTATCCGCGAGCTCTTCGATGATACCGCGAACCACGCTGTCGGGCAGGCCGCAAGTCATTGCGGTTTGGACGAAATGTCGGCCGAGAATCGTGTGTACCACGTAGTGGCGACTATTGCCGATCGCCATGGCGAGCTTCATCTGATTTTGCGTGATCTGCTTGGCATCGAGGCTCGGTTGCGTTGAGATGATGTCGTACAGCGGGGCGAGGACGAATCGTCCGCCGGGCGAGAGGCGGATGCTGAAATTCTTGGCGTGGCCATCAGTCGCCGCCAGAAGCCAGAAGACGATGTGTGCCTTAAAGAAGGTCGCCTGGTCGTCCGCCGGCGTATCGCTGCCTTTGAGGAGATCAGAGATATTTCGGATGCTCGGGCCGCCGTCCGATTCGTATTTGCGCCCGGGCAGGACAGAAAGGGCCTGACAGCAATCTTCCTGTGGCAGGCGCAAAAGCCGTCCGTCGTGCGCCCATGTGCGGTCGAAGCGTTCAATGGCGAGCACGCGCCGGCCCGCGAAATCAACGATGCGCGACTTGGCGACGGGCAAGTCGAGCGCGGCGACGAGCTTCAGGCAGAGATGCTCGTTTTCAACGCTGTGGGTCAGGTCGACGCCGTTCGGTAACCTGCCGATCTGCGGTTTGATGATGTGCGTGGTGGCCGTCGTGCCGTGCGGCACGTGCCACTTATCCTTCCAGTAGAGAAGGGCGGTTTTTTCCTGGGCTCCAGCCAGAGAGATACGAAACTCCTGATCGGGACCGATGCCGAGCGGATTGTTGGCGAGATTGGCAAGGATCGCCGCGATGTCCTGGTCGCTCGCGACGCGAGCGTCAATCGCGCCCGCCGCTCCAGGTGCCGTTCCATCCGGAAGGAATTGCAGGGCGCCGACACAGTCGCGGCCGATCGCGGAAAGCAGGCTGTAAGCATCGGCTCCGCCGGCATGCGCGCGTTCGGCGACACGCCGGCGGATGTCGTCGTTATCGGGAAGCAGGTTATCGAAGACCGCAATGACGGGGTCACCGATATAGCGGTCTTCGCGTAGAGGTATCGATACCGAGACCGGGATGGCGTTCTCCCATCCCAGCCAGGCTTCGTCGTATTGGAAATCGATGGCGCCGCTGCTCTCCCGCCGCAGCCGCCCGACCAGACGAGCGTTCAGGTAGACGTTGAGAGGCGCTCGGATAGGACGGCGTCCCATCAGAACAGATCCTCGATGGCTTTGGCCGACACCTTCGTGCGTGGTCGGAGGACCAGTTCCAGGTCGAGCGCGGCCAGCGCATCCATGAGGATGCGCAGTTGCGTCGCTGGTTCGCCGGCCTCCAGCTTCGAGACTGTCGCTTGGCGCGCGTGCATCTTGTCGCCTAGGCCGCCCTGGGTGAGTTTTTTTTGCCGGCGGTGCCGCTTAATGGCGGCGCCAAGCTGCTGAGGGGTGCGAGCGATCGTATCCATTGGGGTATGATACGCGAACGCGTATAAAATGTCAATATACGTGGATGCGTATATAAAGAAAATATACGAACCCGCGTATGGAACATCAATATACGCAATCGCGTATAGCGCTTTGGCCCGATCACACCGCGGGCGGATGTTGCAGTGATTGAATGAATAGCGCCGGCGCCACGGTCATACTATGAGCGCGTATGATGAGGCCGAGTGGTGAGCAGCAACTCGCAAGCGACCCGATGCGATTGAGTAAGCCTCAAACATCGGTTCTCGGACTTTCTTTTTCTACGCCATTCTACGATCACCGAAAGCGCTCGTTGCGCCAAGCCCATTGGTGCCTTTTCTAATCATCCCCACCTGAGGGCCCGCTGTGGAGGTCCTCATTCGGTGGGGACGTCGGTGGCAATCCATTCCATCCAATCGGAAGCGAATTCGCGCGGTGCGCGAATGCTGCGTAGCGCGCTTGGCGCGGCGATTGCCAGCTACCTCGAGGATGAAACGATCATCGAGGTGATGCTCAACCCGGATGGGCGGTTGTGGATCGATCGGTTGTCGAGCGGCTTGATCGATACAGGCGAAACTTTGTCCGCAGCAGATGGCGAGCGCATTGTTCGCCTGGTGGCGCATCACGTCGGCGCCGAGGTGCATGCCGGCGCGCCTCGGGTCTCGGCCGAATTGCCCGGAACCGGGGAGCGCTTTGAAGGTCTCTTGCCTCCCATCGTGGCAGCTCCGGCGTTCGCGATCCGCAAGCCCGCTGTCGCCGTCTTTACGCTCGACGACTACGTCGCCAGAGAGATCATGTCCTCGAAGCAGGCCACAATCCTGAAGGGTGCGGTCGCCGCTCGTAAGAATATCCTTGTCGCCGGTGGGACATCGACCGGCAAGACAACGTTGACGAACGCGCTCCTGGCCGAGGTGGCAAAGAGCTCCGATCGGGTCGTTCTGATCGAAGACACGCGCGAACTTCAGTGCAAGGCGCCCAACCTTGTAGCATTGCGGACCAAAGATGGCGTGGCGACGCTATCGGATCTCGTTCGGTCCTCGCTGCGACTGCGTCCCGATCGTATCCCGGTTGGCGAGGTCCGCGGTGCGGAGGCACTCGATCTGCTCAAAGCTTGGGGCACCGGTCATCCTGGCGGCATCGGCACGATTCACGCGGGCACCGCGCTCGGTGCCTTGCGGCGGCTTGAGCAGCTCATCCAGGAAGGCGTCATTACGGTTCCGCGTGCCCTGATCGCCGAAACCATCAACCTCGTCGCCGTCCTTGCGGGGCGCGGCGCCGACCGTCGTCTCTCCGAGCTCGCCATCGTCTCGGGGCTTGGAGCCGCCGGTGACTACAGCCTTTCATCAGCAGGAGACTGACATGCGTCTGCAATTTTGCTTTTTTCGTGGGGCATCGTTGGCGGCTTTCGGCGCGGTGCTCTTGGCAGCACCGCCGGCATGGGCCGCCGGCTCGAACATGCCGTGGGAGCAACCGCTCAATCAGATCCTGCAGTCGGTCGAGGGGCCGGTCGCCAAGATCATCGCCGTCATCATCATCGTCGTCACCGGCCTCACGCTCGCGTTCGGAGATTCCTCGGGTGGTTTCCGCAGGCTGATCCAGATCGTGTTTGGTCTGTCGATCGCGTTCGCGGCTTCGAGCTTCTTCCTGTCGTTCTTCTCCTTCGGCGGCGGCGTGGTGATCTGATGGATGAGCCGGTCGCAGGTTTTGTCGTGCCCGTCCACCGCGCGCTTACCGAGCCCATCCTGATGGGCGGTGCGCCGCGATCGGTCGCGATTGTCAACGGCACGCTTGCCGCCGCGCTTGGGCTCGGACTGCGACTGTGGATCGCGGGTCTGGTCCTCTGGTTCATCGGCCACATGGCCGCCGTCTGGGCCGCCAAGCGCGATCCCGCCTTCGTCCACGTGGTGCGCCGACATCTGCGCATTCCCGGCCATCTCAACCTCTGAGTTATCGGTCATGATGAACCTTGCCGAATATCGTCATTCCAACGCGCGTCTTGCCGACTTCCTGCCTTGGGCCGCCCTGGTCGATGAGGGCATCGTCCTGAACAAGGATGGCTCGTTCCAAAGAACGGCGAAATTCCGTGGCCCCGACCTCGACAGCGCAGTGCCGGCCGAACTCGTCGCCGTCGCCGGCCGTCTGAACAACGCCCTGCGCCGCCTCGGATCGGGCTGGGCCGTATTTGTCGAGGCGCAGCGCCATTTTGCGGGAGCCTATCCTCCGAGCATCTTTCCGGATGCCGCATCCGCGCTGGTCGATGCAGAACGCAGGGCCCAGTTCGAAGAGGCGGGTGCCCACTACGAGTCCAGCTATTTCCTGACTTTCCTCTATCTTCCACCAGAGGAGGGCACAGCGAAGGCAGAGCGATTGCTCTATGAGGGGCGCGATCGCACTCTCGGAGCAGACGCTCGCGAAGTGCTCCGCGGTTTTGTCGATCAAACCGGCCGCGTGCTCGGGCTTCTTGAAGGGTTCATGCCCGAATGCACCTGGCTCGATGATCAAGCCACGCTGACGTACCTGCACTCGACGATTTCGACCAAACGTCATCGCGTCCGCGTGCCCGAAATTCCGATGTACATCGATGCGCTGTTGGCTGACCAGCCGCTGACCGGCGGGCTCGAACCGATGTTGGGCGCAGCCAATCTGCGTGTCCTCACGCTCGTCGGCTTTCCGGGAGCGACGACGCCCGGAATTCTGGATGACCTCAATCGCCTGCCATTCTCATATCGCTGGTCGACGCGCGCGATCATGCTCGACAAGACCGATGCCACCAAGCTTTTGACCAAGATCCGCCGGCAGTGGTTCGCCAAGCGAAAGTCGATCGGCGCCATCCTCAAGGAGGTCATGACGAACGAGGCGCCGACACTGCTCGATACCGACGCCCACAACAAGGCGCTGGATGCCGACGCTGCGCTACAGGAACTTGGTTCGGACCAGATCGGACAGGCCTTTGTCACGGCAACGATCACCGTCTGGGATGCCGATCCCAATGCTGCCGATGAAAAGCTCCGCCTGATCGAGAAGGTCGTTCAGGGCCGCGATTTCACCTGCATGATCGAGAAAGTGAACGCCGTGGAAGCCTGGCTCGGCAGTCTGCCCGGGCATGCTTATGCCAATGTGCGGCAGCCCCCGGTGTCGACCCTCAACCTCGTCCATATGATTCCGATGTCGGCTGTATGGGCGGGCGAGGCGCGGGACCTGCATTTTGGCGCTCCGCCGCTCCTGTTCGGCAGGACCGAGGGTTCAACCCCGTTCCGGTTTTCGCTCCACGTCGGTGACGTCGGTCATACCCTTGTGGTGGGCCCCACAGGTGCGGGCAAGTCCGTCCTGCTCGCCCTCATGGCAATGCAATTCCGCCGTTACCCGAACTCCCAAGTGTTTGCGTTCGATTTTGGCGGTTCGATCCGGGCAGCCGCGCTCGCCATGGGTGGCGACTGGCATGATCTCGGTGGTGCCTTGTCTGACGGAGAAGATCAGCCCGTCGCGTTGCAGCCGCTGGCCTGGATCGATGACCCGTCCGAGCGTGGATGGGCCACCGAATGGGTCGGCGCGATCCTGGCACGCGAAAAGGTCGAGATCACCCCGGAGGTCAAGGACCATCTGTGGTCGGCACTGACGTCTCTCGCTTCCGCGCCGAGGGAGGAACGTACGCTGACGGGCCTGTCGGTCCTTCTGCAATCGAATGCCCTGAAACGCGCCCTGCAACCCTATTGCCTCGGCGGTTCGTCCGGGCGCCTGCTTGATGCCGAGTTCGAGCGCCTTGGCGAGTCCTCCGTCCAGGCGTTCGAGACCGAAGGCTTGATTGGAACGAGCGCGGCTCCGGCTGTGCTGGCCTACCTCTTTCATCGCATCGGCGATCGTCTCGACGGCCGTCCCACACTTCTCATCGTCGATGAGGGTTGGCTTGCCCTCGATGACGAGGATTTCGCCGGCCAGCTCCGCGAATGGCTGAAGACGCTTCGCAAGAAGAACGCCTCCATCGTCTTTGCCACCCAGTCGCTATCCGATATCGACGGCTCCGCCATCGCGCCCGCGATCATCGAAAGTTGCCCGACGCGTCTGTTGCTGCCGAACGAGCGGGCGATCGAACCGCAGATCACTGCCATCTACCGCCGCTTTGGCCTCAACGACCGCCAGATCGAGCTACTGAGTCGGGCTACACCGAAGCGGGACTACTATTGCCAGTCCCGCCGCGGCAACCGGATGTTCGAGCTCGGACTTGGCGAAGTTGCGCTCGCCTTTACGGCGGCCACTTCCAAGACCGACCCGGCTGCCATCGAGCGGCTGCTCGCCGAGCACGGGCCTGACGGCTTCGTGCCGGCTTGGCTTCAGCACCGCGGCGTCACCTGGGCTACCGACCTGATTCCCAGCCTCCTCAATCTGGAGAAGTCACAATGATGCGCCTCGGTCTATTCGCCGTCGCTGGCACGATCGCGCTGACGCTTTGTGTCGCGGCGCCCGCACAAGCGCAGTGGATCGTCTTCGATCCCAACAATTACGTCCAGAACGTGCTGACCGCCGCGCGCGAACTGCAGCAGATCAGCAATCAGATCACTTCGTTGCAGAACGAAGCGCAGATGCTGATCAATCAAGCCAGGAATCTGGCAAGCCTGCCGTACTCCTCGCTCCAGCAACTGCAATCCTCGATCCAGCGGACTCAGCAACTGCTGACGCAGGCCCAGCGCATTGCCTACGACGTCCAGCAGATCGACCACGCGTTCTCGACCAGCTATGCGCCGGCGAGCGGCAGCCAGTCCAGCCAGCTGCTGATCACCAATGCCCAATCACGGTGGCAGAATTCTGTCGCGGCGTTGCAGGACGCGCTCCGGGTTCAGGCCGGCGTCGTGGGCAACCTCGATACCAATCGCGTCCAGACATCGGCCCTCGTGACGTCGAGCCAGGGTGCCAGCGGCGCACTGCAGGCGACGCAGGCCGGCAACCAGATGCTCGCGCTTCAGGCGCAGCAACTTGCCGATCTCACCGCCACTGTCGCGGCACAGGGCAGGGCGCAGAGCCTCGAAGCAGCACAGCGCGCGGCAGCCCAGGACCAGGGGCGAGAACAGCTCCGGCGGTTTTTGACGCCGGGGCAGGGCTATCAATCCCAGGACGTGCGGATGTTTCACTGATGACCGACACAGGCCCATTCAAGGCGTTGTCGCTGCTCATGTCGGTCGGGGTGCTGGTTGTCGCAGGCTGCGGGATTCAGCTTCGTGGCGGAGAAGATATGTCTTCGCCGCCCAAGGCAGAGCAGACCAAAGGCGCTGACCCTTCCGACCTCGCCCGCTGCCGCACCATCTCTTCGGAAGATGCAGCGGACTATCAGCATTGCCAGAAGGTCTGGGCCGAAAACCGCCTTCGTTTTTTTGGTAAGCGGGACGGTGCTGCCGCTGCAGAAGCTGGCGTGACAGCCGCGCCAAAAGACCAGAGCCGGATTCCGCAAGGAGATCCGGCCGCCGGTGTGCCCAAGGAAGCTAAGCCATGACCGGTACGGGCATCATCGACCAGTTCCTTGAGACATTCACCCGCTACATCGACAACGGCTTCGGGCTTTTGGGTGGCGAGGTCGGGTATCTCGCGACGACGCTGGCCGCCATCGACATCACGCTTGCCGCGCTATTCTGGAGTTGGGGCACCGACGAGGACATCATCGCGCGTCTCGTGAAGAAAACGCTATTCGTTGGGGTCTTCGCGTATCTGATCGGAAATTGGAATAACCTCGCACGGATCGTCTTCGAGAGCTTTGCCGGCCTCGGGCTGAAAGCGTCCGGTTCGAGCCTCTCCGCGTCAGACTTCCTGCGGCCGGGAAAGATCGCGCAAGTCGGGCTCGATGCCGGAAGGCCGATGCTCGATTCGATCTCGAACCTGATGGGCTACATCAGCTTCTTCGAGAATTTCGTGCAGATCGTCGTCCTCCTGTTCGCCTGGGTCGTGGTGCTGCTCGCCTTCTTCATATTGGCGATCCAGCTCTTCGTCACATTGATCGAGTTCAAGCTGACGACGCTGGCCGGCTTTGTGCTCATTCCCTTTGGCCTGTTTGGGAAGACGGCCTTCGCGGCGGAGCGGGTCCTCGGCAACGTCATATCCTCCGGGATCAAGGTCTTGGTCCTGGCCGTCATCGTCGGCATTGGCTCAACCCTCTTCTCACAGTTCACGGCCGGTTTTGGCGGCGCGCAGCCTACAATCGAAGATGCGATGACCCTCGTGCTCGCGGCTCTCTCCTTGCTGGGTCTCGGTATCTTCGGTCCCGGAATCGCAAACGGCCTGGTATCGGGCGGACCCCAGCTCGGCGCCGGCGCCGCGATCGGGACGGGCCTTGCTGCCGGCGGCGTCGTTGCGGCAGGTGCAGGTCTTGCCGCCGGTGGTACTGGTTTGGCTGGGGGTGCGCTCGCAGGTGCAGGGCGCGGCGGAGCTTCCTTCGTGAGTGGCACATCCGCAGCTTATCGAAGCGGCGGCCTTGCTGGTGTCGCGGAGGCCGGTGGCTGGGCTGCCATGAGTCCATTGCGTCGAGCCGCGGCCGCATTCGCCGGCAGCGGGCAAGCGAGCGAGCCGGCCGCAAGCACGTCCACAGACGGGCAACCCGATTGGGCGAGGCGCATGAAACGCGCCCAGACCATTCGGCACGGCGCGTCGGCGGCCGGTCATGCGGTGCGCTCCGGCGATCATGGCGGCAGCGGCTCTTCTGTCGATCTCTCGGAAGGAGAGCGCTGAGAGGCAGCCAACCCGCTGGTTCGCCGGGCGCTTTGCAGCGGCGCAAACGGCACACTGCGACACTTTAAACCAATCACTCGATCTCAGGGGCAGCTATCCATGTTCAGACGACCTTCCGTTCACTACGGGCGCATGCCCGAACCTGTCACGCCCTACCAAAAAGCAGCGCAAGTCTGGGACGAGCGCATTGGATCGGCACGCGTGCAGGCCAGGAATTGGCGCTTGATGGCCTTTGGTTGCCTCATGCTCTCGGGCGGGCTGGCCGCTGGACTTGTTTGGCAATCAGCACAGGGATCAATCACGCCCTGGGTCGTCGAGGTCGATCGCCTGGGCCAGGCTCAACGGGTTGCGCCAGCCAACGTCGATTATCAGCCCACGGACGCTCAGATCGCCTATCACTTGGCGCGCTTTATCGAGGATGTCAGAGGCTTGCCGGCCGACGGCATCGTTCTGCGCCAGAACTGGCTGCGAGCGTATGATTTTACGACCGATCGTGGCGCGGCCGCGCTCAACGACTTCGCACGCAACAACGATCCATTTGCCAAGCTGGGTAAGGCGCAGATCTCCGTTGATGTCTCAAGCGTGATCCGTGCGTCTTCGGAGAGCTTCCGCGTCGCGTGGACCCAACGCATCTACGAGAACGGCTCATTGAGCGCGACCGAGCGCTGGACCGCGATTCTAACGGTCGCAATCGAGACGCCGCGCAATGCCGAACGCCTGCGCAAGAATCCCCTTGGCGTCTACGTCCGCGCCATCAACTGGTCGAAGGAGTTGGGTCAGTGATCAAGACGACGCGTGACATGTGTTCAAACGGTCCGATCCAATACCGCAGGTTTAGCTCGAGCACATGCAAGCTCGCGGCTTTGAGGCGAGCCCTTTTACCAGCTCTGCTGCTTGGCACGTCGGTGCTTGGTGGATGCGCGACCTACATTCCGCCGGAAATTAGCTATGACGCCGAGGTCCCACCGCTGCCGGCCTCTCCAGTGTCTCTGGACGACCGACCTCGGCCGCTGCACGTTCCGCCGCTCTGGAAACCCGTTCTCGGCGGCAAGTCGGGGGCCAAGGAAGAGGTTGAACCCGTGAGCCGGATTGAGACCGCAAATAGCGCGGCGCGAGTCGAGCCGCGCAAAAGGGGATACTTCAACGCTGCGCAGATTTACGCCTTCAGCCCCGGGGCGCTCTACCAGGTCTACGCCGCTCCCGGACAGATCACGGACATCGCGCTGGAAGAGGGAGAACAACTAACGGGATCTGGACCGATCGCGGCCGGAGATACCGTGCGCTGGGTCGTGGGAGATACTGAGAGCGGGAGCGGGGATACGCGTCAGGTCCACATTCTGGTGAAGCCGACCCGGGCCTCGATCGAGACCAATCTTGTCGTCAATACCGACCGGCGCACTTACCTGATCGAGCTCCGCTCACGGGAGCGGCCGTACATGCCGTCTGTGGCCTGGTACTATCCGGAGCCGGTTCGCGAACGATCGCGCTCGGTCGCCCTCAGGCCCGTCATTCCTGATCCAGCGCAGCGTGTCTTTCGCTATGCGATCGAGGGCGACAGTCCACCCTGGCGGCCGCTCGCAGCGTATGACGACGGCCGAAAGGTCTATATCGAATTCCCGCAAGGGATCGTCCAAGGCGAGATGCCGCCACTCTTCGTCATCGGCCCTGACGGCAAGACCGAACTGGTCAACTATCGCGCCTACCGCAATGTGCTGATCGTGGACCGGCTGTTTGCAGCAGCAGAACTGCGGCTGGGTGGTGAGCACCAGCAGAAGGTCAGAATTGTCAGGACCGACGGGAGGCCGTCGTCATGAACACGCAGAACGAAAATAATCCTGAGGGGGCCATTCCGCCGCAAACACCGGAGGAGCAATCCAGGAGCTTCCGCCTGCGCGCCGAACCTCCGCGGATCACGCGACTGTCCCGCAAGGTTCTCGCCGGCGGCAGCGCTGTCGCCTTGCTTGTCGTCGGCGGAGCCGTGTTGTGGTCGCTCCAGAGCAATCGCTCCCGCAACCAAGCGGCCGACGAGCTCTATAGCACCGATCATCACAATCTCGCCGACGGCATCGAGGCGCTGCCGAAGGACTACACTGGCGCTTCACGCCCAGCCGTGCCGCAGCTTGGGCCGCCGCTCCCAGGCGACCTCGGTCGACCCATTCTGGCGGCTCAAGGCCAGTCGCCGATGACCGGCGGAGATGCGGAACAGCAGCGCCGCGATCAGGAGAGCGAGGCGGCCCGTATCAGCCATCTGTTCGCTTCGACCAATGGGAGAGAGGTGCGTCCGCCCGCCGCTGCGGCTGTTGGAGGCGAGCGCGTGCCGCCGAACGCCACGAGCACCAGCGACGAAGGACCTGCGCAAAACGCGCAGGACCGAAAACTTGCCTTTGTGAACGCTTCTGTGGACCGCCGCACGGTGAGCCCTGACCGCGTCAGCAGGCCCGCTTCACCATACATTGTGCAGGCCGGGACGGTGATTCCGGGAGCACTGATCACCGGGATCAGGTCAGACCTTCCCGGCCAAGTCACGGCGCAGGTGACCGAGAATTTATACGACACTCCGACCGGCCGCTTTTTGCTCGTGCCGCAGGGAGCGAAGCTGATCGGCAGTTATGACAGCCAGGTTTCGTTCGGTCAGTCGCGAGTGCTGCTGGTCTGGACCCGGCTCATCATGCCGAACGGCCGCTCGATCATTCTCGAGCGGCAGCCCGGTGCTGACAGCGCAGGGTACGCGGGGGTGGAAGACCAAGTCGACAACCATTGGGGTGAGCTGTTCAAGGCTGCGGCACTATCGACGCTTCTGGCTCTCGGGACGGAGTTGGGAGCTGGTTCGGAATCCAATAACAACGACAGTGCAATCATTCAGGCATTACGGCACGGCGCCTCCGACTCAGTAAACCAAACTGGACAGCAGGTGGTGCGGCGCAGCCTCAATATTCAGCCGACGCTGACCATCCGTCCGGGGTTTCCCGTCCGTGTGATCGTCAACCGGGATCTCGTTCTTGCGCCATACGGAGGATGACGACAATTATGGCCAAGCTCAAGATTGGAACGCTTCCCGACGACAAGCCTGTCAAGCTCAATCTCGAATTGCCAGCTTCAGTGCATCGAGATTTGGTTGCCTATGCGAATGCCCTCGCGAGGGAATCTGGCCAACCCATCAATGATCCGGCCAAGCTTGTCGCACCTATGCTGGCACGGTTCATGGCCGCGGATCGAGGATTTACGAAGTTACGGCGCGCGTCTCAGTCTGGAGCCGGAGGGGGATAGCGTTCGGTCAGAAGCGCGAGAAAGTGTTTGAGCGCGATATTTTCGTTGTCGCGCCTCCAGCTCGCTGAAAAGCCGATGCGGCTTGGCCCCGATCCATCTCGCAGCTCACGATAGATCAAGCCTGCAAATTTAGCGCCGACATCCGATTCCGTTACGAGACTCAAACCCAAGCCCATGCTGACGAGACTCTTAATAATCCCACGGCTAACGTCATGCCGTTCAATCCTCGGACGGTGCTCCAGCGACACAAGCTTTGAGATGAGTAAATCCTCAAATTCCGCGCCAGGATCGTAGTGGCTCAATATAAGTGTTTCGTCGCGCAAGTCGGTCCAGAAGACGGCCTCTCGGTCAGCGAGCCGATGTCCCTCAGGAACCGAGACCAAGATACGCTCGCTCCAGAGTGATAATTTCTCATCCGCGGGAAACGGAATTGCTCCCGTCATAATGATTGCGTCAAGAGTCCCAGTCCTCAATGCATGTATGAGACGTGTTCGGGAACGCTCGACGGTCGCGAGTTCGATTTCCGGGAAGCGTCTTTTGAATTCGAGCAAACTTGCCCTCAAATTGCCCGCAGACATCGAAGTATAGAAACCGATGGAAAGCTTTCCTCCACCCGCTTCGGCGCTGGGATCCCCCATTGTCGCAAGTACTTCCACTTGCTCCAGGATTAACTTGGCTATGCGAAGGACATTTCGTCCCGTGGACGTGGCCCTAAGTCCTGCGCTTGATCGTATAAAAAGTGTGGCGCCAAGGAGATGTTCGAAGCTTTTGACAGATCGACTTAGCGCAGAATGGCGCACTGCAGTACTTTCCGCAGCTGCACGAAAGCTTCCATGGTCGGCTGCCGCAATGGCGGAGCGCAGATGATGCAGTTCAATTCGAGCCGCTTGGGTAGGCCTCAATGTTCGCGTTGTCTTCCTATGGTTCATGCGATCTATTAACTCCCTCACGGAAAGGAAGGAAAAGACTACTTCGGGTTGCGCGCGGGATGGCGCACTTAGATCAGAATGATCCGGAGATCAAGGGGAGGTGATCGAAAGCGCGCACCAGGCGGACACGGGCGGAGATTTTCGTAAGCATGAAGTGATGCTATGGGGCTCGTAAGGCGCCTAAAGCCCTGGCATTTTCGTTTGGCCCATTAAGGTTGTGCGACCGCGAAGCGGCCTGCCAACGCCAGATTAAGAGCTGATCGCACATTGCGACATCGACACAAGTGATGGTGCCGATGCCGCTTTAATGACGGAGTGCAGAGCTCCGAGAAACTGATCGCCATGGTCTGCGAGTACGTCCGTATGGACTTCCCTGGCTTAGGGGATGGATACTGGTCAGGCATGGGTCTGAGAATCAGGCGCCACAAAAATGGGCCGTGTCCTCTGGCACTAAATCGGTGTCTTGCTATTGCGCCGGGTGCCCGAGGTGCGAGTGCGTACTGGCGTGGCTCCGCCATCGTCCAAAGTCTTCAGGACATGTTGCCAGAATGACTCGGGGGCCTGCGCCAGGCGAAACTTAGGTCTAAAGACGTGGATCTCGATTGGGATATGCCATTCCTGGCCGCCTGCCGCGACTAGGTCACCCGAGGCAAGCTGATCGGCGATCAAGCTTTCGGGCAACCATGCCATGCCTCGGCCGGCCTGCACCATTGTCACCAGTAGCTTGGCCAAATGCGAAGTAAACGTGGTGCGCAGATGCGCCTTCATAGGCGAGGTCGCAAGGACCGCTTCGAGAATCTTTCCCATACCTGATTCCGGACGGAAGCTGAGAAACTGCACCGGCGCATTTTCCGTCCCCGGAAGCTTGAAGCGGGGTTTCCGGCTTCGTCCCGATAGCGGCACCGAAGCGGGGATCAAGCGGTCGTTACCGACATGAAGCGAGCGGAAATGCGACGGCATCAATGCGGTCGCGGCGGATGGGTGATGGTGACAAAGCAGAAAATGGGCCTCGCCCGCGAGGAGCGTTCGTTCGCAGGCATCCATGTGGTTGGCGACAAGCTGCACATTCGGCACGAACGAAAGCTTGGTTTCGACACGGCGGAGCCAATCCGGAAAAAACGTCAGCGACAGCGCATTGGTTGACGCAAACTTCAGGACGTCCGACGCGCCGCGGGCCCGCTCCTGGGCTTCGAGGCGCCCGGCGGCAAGCCGGCGCAAAATATCCTCGGCGGTCTGCAGGAAAACCTCGCCGGCCGAGGTCAGACTGACGGTGTGCGTGGTTCGGTCGAACAGTGGCGTTCCAGTCCACAATTCAAGCGTTTGGATCCGGCGGCTCAGGGCCGGCTGGGAGGAATTTCTCTGCTCGGCCGCACGCGAAAAGCTGCGCGTGGCGGCGACCGCGATGAAGTCGTGCAGCAAATTTATCTCCATGAACTAACTCCCGGCCAATCGGGTGCGCTTATGCACGTCATGCATAATGATATCAGATCCCGGCATTGGATTTCCAGTATTGCGCGCGGCACGGTCCGAAAAGAGGTAAAGGAGAAAGCTGCGATGACCGCGCGTACGCTCTACGACAAGCTGGTCGATGCGCACGTGGTGCGGAAGCTCGACGATTCTGGCCTCGTGCTGCTTTACGTGGACCGTACGGTGCTCAACGAATACACCAGTCCGCAGGCATTTGCCGGATTGCGCGCAGCAGGACGCAAGGTCTGGAAGCCGTCTGCGGCCCTGATGGTCGTGGATCATGTCAATCCAACCGCCGAGCACCGTACCCGTGACATTGCAGACCACGACGCAGCACGACAAGTCAAATTCTTCGCGGACAATGCCAGGGATTTCGGCATTGAGTATTTCGACATTCTCGATCCGCGCCAGGGCATCGAGCACGTGGTTGCGCCCGAGCAGGGCTTGGTGATGCCGGGCATGGTAGTCGCCGCCGGCGACAGCCACAGTACGGCGTACGGCGCATTCGGCGCGCTCGGCTACGGCATCGGAACCTCGGATATCGAGCACTATCTTGCGACCTCCACGGTCCGCTATCGCCGTCTCAAGACCATGCGGATCGCGTTGACCGGACACGCGCCGCTCGGGGTAACCCCAAAGGATATCGTGATGGACATCGTCCGCCGTATCGGCGCGGACGGCGCCACGGGCTATGCGGTGGAATTCAGTGGTCCTGCTGTGTCCGACATGAGCGTTGAGGGGCGGATCGTGCTGTGTATTATGATTGTGGAAGCGGGGGCGCGGGGCGTCGTGATCGCCCCTGACTGGAAGGTGCTGGAGTATTTGCGGGACCGCCCGCGTTCTCCGAAGGGCGAAATGTGGAAGCGCGCCGCAAAGTGCTGGTTGAACCTAGGCTCCGACCCGGACGCCCGGTTCGATCGCGAGGTAGCGCTCGACGTCGCCGATGTGTCGCCATTGGTGACATGGGGCACCAGCCCGGATCAGGCGATTGCGGTAACCGACAATGTCCCCGATCCCGGGGGCCAGGGCTCACCTGGCCGCAAGGCGGCGGCAGTACGCGCACTTCACTACATGGGCCTGACGCCCGGGACTCCCATACAGTCCGTCGCGATCGATTTCGCGTTCATCGGATCATGCACGAATTCGCGGATCGAAGATCTTCGGGATGCCGCCGAGATTTTCAGGGGCCGTCACGTCGCGCATGGCGTCCGCGCCATCGTGGTTCCCGGCTCCACGCAGGTCAGGGCACAGGCCGAGGCGGAAGGGATTGCAAAGGTGTTCACCGACGCCGGTGTCGAGTGGCGGCAGTCCGGCTGCTCTATGTGCCTCGCGATGAATGACGATGTGCTGAAGCCGGATGAACGCTGCGCTTCATCCACCAATCGCAACTTCGAAGGCCGTCAGGGGCCGGGGGTGCGAACCCACCTGATGAGCCCCGCCATGGTCGCCGCCGCGGCGGTGACCGGACGCATCACCGATGTACGCCGGCTGCTTGGGGAGCCGCGCCGATGATCCCGTTCGATCGCGTCACGGGCGCGGCCGCGCCGATGATGGCGCCAAACATCGACACCGACGTGATCATGCCAAAGATGTTTCTCAAGCGCATCGACCGCAGCGGGCTTGGCGAGGGCGCTTTCAACCTGCTTCGCTTCAGGGAGGGAAAACCCAATCCAGATTTTATCCTGAACCGGGAGGGCTACCGCGGGGCGCGCTTCCTGGTCGTTGGCCCGAACTTCGGTTGCGGGTCAAGTCGGGAGCATGCGGTCTGGGGGCTGCAGCAACTCGGCATTCGCGCCCTGATCGGCACTAGCTTTGCGGGCATTTTCAACGACAACTGCGACAATAACGGGCTTCTGACGATCAGTGTCGAAGAGATACTTGCGAATGAACTCGCCTCCATCGTCAGCGAGGCCGCTTGCAACGGTCTCTCGATCGATCTCGCGCAACAATCGATCCAACTCGATCGGGGTGCCCGCAGTATCACCTTCGATATCGAGCAGGCGAAGAAGGAAGCGTTTTTGACGGGCCGCGACTTCGTCGGCTCCACACTGCTATTCGCCCACGACATCCGCTCCTTCGAAGCTCGGCATCGCGCGGCAAATCCTTGGATCTTTGACCGGGATGGCATCTGAGGTCGCGGACTCTCATGCGGGTGACCAATGATCGTAAATAAAGGAGGAATTCTTGGCTGACACCACATATCGCGTGGCGGACACGGCGGAACAATCGGCGCTCAAAGGAATTGCCGCGATCAGCATCGGCCCGCTGCCGATCGGGATCTATCTGGCTGCGGTATTTGTCTCCGGGGTGGCAGTTTACAACGGAAAATTGCCAAACGACGTGATCGGGGGACTCTCGGTTCTGATGCTGCTCGGGTTTTTGCTGGGCAAGCTGGGGCGAACGATCCCCGTCCTGAAGCAGATTGGCGGCACCGCAATCCTTTGCCTTTTCATCCCGTCGGCTCTGGTCAATTACGGCCTGATACCGGACGCCGCCTTGAAAGCCATCACGACAACTTTCCGCACGGCCAATTTTCAGTACTTCTTTATCGCTTGCCTCGTCGCAGGCTCGATCCTCGGGATGCCTCATCGCGTGTTGATTCAGGGCTTTATTCGAATGTTCGTCCCGCTTTCGGTCGGCACAGTTGCGGCGGTTTCCGCTGGCATTGCTGTCGGATTACTGTTCGGTCACAGCCCGAAGGACACGTTCTTTTTCATCGTAATCCCGATCATCGGCGGCGGCCTCGCTGAAGGTGTGTTGCCCCTTTCCATCGCGTATTCAGAAATATTGCAGCGGCAGCAATCCGAACTGGTCGCGCAAATGGTGCCGGCGGCGCTGCTCGGAAACGTTGTTGCGATTGTCAGTGCCGGGTTGTTAGCACGGCTCGGTGAGAAGCGCCGTGATCTTAGTGGTCGAGGAACGCTGGTCAAGACCGGGGACGACGACCTTCTCGGGGAGGCGCAGCCGGATCGTCCAATCGATCTCTCTCTGCTCGGCGCGGGTATCGTGTTGTCGTGCGGCTTGTTTGTTTTTGGCGTCATTTTGGCCCCCTACGCGGGCATCCCTGGGCCGATCATGATGATTATTGCTGCCATTGTCCTGAAGCTGACCCGGATATTGCCGAACGAGATGGAACTTGGCGCCTATCAAATCAACAAGTTCATGTCGACAAACCTGACGTTCGCAATCTTGGTCGCGATGGGAACGCTACTCGTCTCTTGGCAACAGCTCATCGCATCGTTCAATCCCGGATATATCGGGATTTGCACGGCGACCGTTCTGACGATGATCTTGTCTGGCTTCTTCGTCGGCAAATGGTTGAACATGTACCCGGTGGAGGCGGCGATCGTGACCGCGTGCCATTCCGGACTTGGTGGCACTGGAGATGTCGCGATCCTCGGCGCAGCCGATCGAATGAACCTGATGGCATTCGCTCAGATTGCCACACGTGTCGGAGGAGCAATCATGATCGTTGTGGCGACACTATTGATGAAGTGGATGTTCTGACCTCTCCCTGTGACTGGCGGCGCTCGCCATACCACGCTGAGCGCCGCCGCTTTTCTGCTGGTCGGCTCGCGGTCGGGTCATAGCTAGTCCATCATGCCCGGAGCCAAGGAGCCGTTACTTGCAGGTTTCTACTTGAGTGCATCATTGTCGCACTTAGGAAAACAATGCCGCGAACTGCTTTCCCATACGAAGGTCGAAAGTACAGATGAGGCGATAACCAGCGGCCCAAGTTTCTCGTTCAGCGTGGAAACCTTACGAGCCTCTTCATCGGCCCGGCAGGAAAGCAAACGCGGAACGCCCGTGAACAGGTGTAGTGCCGATTGATTTCTCTTCCGCACATGCCTTCGTTTCCCTCTCAACATTGGATTGGAAATGCTGGGATATTCTGTCTCGGGTTAAGCCCGTAACAGTCTAGGAACACGAACCCTCGATCAGCATTCCTAGCCGGCGTGCCCCCAACGGCCTTGGCGAGCGTGGGGCTCCTGGTGCGTGGACGATCGCTATCCCGCGTTGGCCTTCAACCCCGCGGCCTGGATGCCGGCCAAGGCGCACGCCTCGTCATTGTCGGAGGTGTCGCCGGAGACGCCGACGGCGCCGAGCAGCGTCATGCCGTCCATGATCAGCACGCCGCCGGGGACCGGCACCAGCGCGCCCTTGGCCATGGTGTTCACGGCGTCGATGAAATAGGCCTGCTCCTGCGCGCGCTGGAAGAGGGCGCGTGAGCCCATGCCCAATGCGAGCGCGCCGTAGGCCTTGCCGTGCGCGATCTCGGCGCGCATCAGGCTGGTGCCGTCCTGCGCCGCGGCGATCTTGAGCACCCCGCGGGCGTCCAGGATGGTGACGACCAGCGGCTTCAGCTTCAGCTCCGCGGATTTCGCGAAGGCGGCGTCGAGGATCTTGCGAGCGGTGTCGAGGGTGAGGTCAGCCATGGCTGGTTTCCTTTGCAATGGGAGGGGTTGTGGATTGGGTCTTCGCACGATCGAGGCTCAGCGCCAGCACGCGCGCTACGTGAAGGGCTTCGCGCTGGGCGCCGTCGTGGATCTGGTGCCGGCAGGAGGTGCCGTCGGCGACGACGACTGTCTTCTGGTCCGCGCGCCGCACCGCGGGTAGCAGCGAGAGCTCGGCCATTTCGATCGAGGCATCGTAGGTGTCCGCGCCATAACCGAAGGCGCCGGCCATGCCGCAGCAGCTCGACTCGATGGTCTCGACCTCAAGGCGAGGGACGAGGCGCAGCACCTGCTCGACCGGCTTGTACGCGCCGAAGGATTTTTGATGGCAATGGCCGTGCACCAGGGCTTTGTCAGCGATCGCGCCGAGCGGCAGTTGCAGCCGGCCGGCCTCGGCCTCGCGCACCAGGAATTCCTCGAAGGTCAGCGCGTGGGCACTGATGGCCTTGGCGTCATCGTCCTTGCGCAGCGAGGCGAGCTCGTCGCGCAGGGTCAAAAGGCAGCTCGGCTCGAGCCCGACGATCGGGACGCCGCGCGCGGCAAAGGGCACGAATGCGGCGACCAGACGATCGAGCTCGGATCTAGCTTCGTCGACGAGGCCCGCTGACAGAAAGGTGCGGCCGCAGCACAGCGGACGGCTGCCGCTTGCGGGTTTCGGCATGTGCACGCGATAGCCGCCGGCCGAAAGCACGCGCAGCGCGGCCTCGAGATTTTCGCGTTCATAGATGCGGTTGAAAGTGTCGGCGAACAGCACGACCTCCCGGCCGGTCTCCGGCCCGATCGCTTCGGCGGGCGGCACGAACACGTCGCTGCGGAACGCGGGGAGCGCCCGCCGCGCGCTGATGCCGGCAAAGCGCTCTAACAGCTTTCGCAGCAGCGGGCTGCGGTTGCGCCAATTCGCCAGGGGCGCAAAGCGCGACGCGAGGCCGGCATAGCGCGGGAGGTAGCCGATCAGCCGGTCGCGCAAGGTCAGGCCATGCGAAGCCGCGCGCGCGGCGAGCACCTCGATCTTCATCTTGGCCATGTCGACGCCGGTTGGGCATTCGTGGCGGCAGGCCTTGCAGGACACGCAGAGCTTTAGCGTCTCCATCATCTCGTCGGAGGAAAGTGCGCCCGCGCCGAGCTGACCGGAGATCGCGAGCCGCAGCGTGTTGGCGCGACCCCGCGTCACGTCCTTCTCGTTGCGCGTCGCGCGGTAGGACGGACACATCACGCCGCCCTCGAGCTTGCGGCAGGCGCCGTTGTTGTTGCACATCTCGACCGCGCCCTGAAAGCCGCCGCCGGCCCCGGGATAAGCGGACCAGTCGAGTTTTGTCTTGAGCTCAGCGACGCGATACTCAGGCTTGAAGCGGAATAGCGAACGATCGTCCATTTTCGGTGCGTCGACGATCTTGCCGGGGTTGAGCACGCCCTCGGGATCGAAACGCTGCTTCACCTCGCGGAAGTCGGCGACGAGGCGCTCGCCAAACATCGTTGCGTGGAATTCGGAGCGCACCAGGCCGTCGCCGTGCTCGCCGGAATGCGAGCCCTTGTATTCGCGCACCAGTGCGAAGGCTTCCTCGGCGATGGCCCGCATCGCCTTGACGTCCTTGTCCAGCTTCAAATTCAGCACCGGCCGCACATGCAGGCAGCCTTCGGAGGCGTGAGCATACATCGTGCCGCTGGTGCCGTGCTTGGCGAACACCTCGCTCAGCCGCGCGGTGTAGTCGGCGAGATGCGGCAGCGGCACGGCGCAGTCCTCGACGAAGGAGACCGGCTTGCCCTCCTGCTTCATCGACATCATGACGTTGAGGCCGGCGGCGCGGAAATCGGCGATCCCGCTCTGGAGCGCGGGCTCGGTGATGTCCACCACGCCGCCCCATTTGCGCTTGTCGTTGTTCCAGCCGAAGCCGAGATCGCCCATCAGCTCGCCGAGCTGCTTAAGGCGCACGAGGTTGTCCGCCTGATCCTCCTCGGCGAACTCGACCACGAGCACCGCATCCGGATCACCCTTGATCGCGGCGGAGATGATCGGCCGGAACATCCCGATGTCGCGGCCGAGTGCGAGCATGGTGCGGTCAACCAGCTCGACCGCGATCGGCTTCAGCTTGACCAGATGCTGGGCCGCATTCATCGCCTCGTAAAAACTGCCGAAATGGCAGATGCCGAGCGCCTTGTTGCGGATCACGGGCCACAGCTTCAGCTCGACCTTGGTGGTGAAGGCGAGGGTGCCCTCAGAGCCGACGAGAAGGTGCGCCATGTTGTTGCGCGCATTGCGCGGCACCAGCGCATCGAGATTGTAGCCACCGACACGGCGTTGCACGCTTGGGAAGCGCGCGGCGATCTCCCCGGCCTCGCGGGCGCCGAGATCGAGCATGTCGCGGAACAGGTCGCGCGCGCTGTCGTTCGCGTCGAGATCGGAGAGATCGCGCGACACCTCGCCGAAGCGGCTCAGCGTGCCGTCGGCGAGCGCGGCCTCCATCGACAGCGTGTTGTCGCGCATGGTGCCGTAGCGCAAGCTGCGGCCGCCGCAGGAATTGTTGCCCGCCATGCCGCCGATGGTGGCGCGCGACGCCGTGGAGACATCGACCGGAAACCAGAGGCCGTGTTTCTTCAGTTGGCGGTTGAGGTCATCGAGCACGATGCCGGGCTCGACCACGCAGGTGCGCCCTTCGACGTCGAGCGACAGGATCCGGTTCAGGCGCTTCGAAAGATCGACCACGAGGCCGTCATTGACGGTCTGGCCGCATTGCGAGGTGCCACCGCCGCGCGGGGTGACCTTCCGTCCGTCGTCCCGGGCGATCGCCAGCGCCCGCAAGGCCTCGTCCATGGTCCTGGGCACGACCACGCCCGCGGGCACGATCTGATAGAACGAGGCGTCGGTGGCGTAACGGCCGCGGCTGAAGCGATCGAACAGGACGTCGCCGGTCATTTCCGCGCGCAGGCGCCGTTCGAGCGAGGAAGCGTTTGTCATCCCTGATCCCGGACTGATCCAGCGAGGCGGGTGGCCGGACTGGAGTATTCATTCTTATTTCTGACCGCTTATATTATGAATTCAAAATGAGCAAGCCGGCTGCCCTCAGGGCGAGGCCGGAGCGTCCTCTTGGGTCTCGGTCAGGTGCTCGATCGCGGCCGTCCGCTTGTTGCGCAGGTGCTGGAACAGGATGTCGCTGAGCTCGCTTTCGGCACGGCGGCGCAGCGCATCGAGGATGGCCTCGTGCTCGCGCATCGCTTCCGCCCAGCGCTGCCGCTTGCGGGCGAAATTGGCGGAGTAGCGGACGCGCCGGATCCGCCCCGCAAAGTTGGCGTATGCGGTCTTCAGCGTCTCGTTCCGCGCGGCCGCGACGATGCTCTCGTGGATGCGCTGGTTGATCTGGAAATAGCCGTGCATGTCGCGATGCAGATAGTGGCCGTACATCTCGTAATGCAACTGCTCGATCGCGGTGATTTCCGCATCCGTAATGGCTTCGCAGGCAAGCCGCCCGGCCAGGCTTTCCAGCCCCGCCATCACGTCGAACAGCTCCTCGAGGTCGCGCTGGCTGAGCTGGCGGACCCGCGCGCCGCGGTTGGGCAGGAGCTCGATCAGCCCCTCGGCGGCGAGCACTTTCAGTGCCTCGCGCAGCGGTGTGCGGGAAATGCCGAACATCTCGCAGAGCTGCCGCTCGGGAACGCGCGCGCCGTCGGGAATGTTGCCTTCCACCACGTAGTCGCGCAGCCGTAGCAGAACCTCGCCATGAAGCGAGGCCTCCTGGCGGTCGCCGCCATTTGCGGCGGGCGGGGCAATCGGAGCCCCGGTGTCGGGAATCGTGGATTTCATTTGCAGCACAGTAGTTTGCCCGTTTTGTCGCGTCGATCTCCACAATCGAATACCAAAAATGGATTGAAAGCACAAAAAATGAATGCAAAATAGACCGCACAGCTGGCCAGAATCCGCCGACCGGGAGGTTTTCATGCATCAGGGACGCCATTTCCTTCAGATTCCGGGCCCGAGCCCGGTCCCCGAGCGCGTCCTGCGCGCCATGGACATGCCGGTTATCGACCACCGGAGCGTGGAATTCGGCGAGCTCGGTCGGGCCGTGCTTGAGGGCAGCCAGAAAATCTTCCAGACCGCGGGACCGGTGGTGATCTTCCCCTCGTCGGGGACTGGCGCCTGGGAGGCCGCGATCGTCAACACGCTGTCGCCGGGCGACAAGGTGCTGATGGTCGAGACCGGCCATTTCGCCACCCTGTGGCGTCAGATGGCGGGGCGGTTCGGCATCGAGGTCGATTTCGTTCCCGGCGACTGGCGCCGCGGCGCCGATCCGGCCGTGATCGAGGCAAGACTGACCGACGACATCGCCCGCGCGATCAAGGCCGTGATGGTCGTGCACAACGAGACCTCCACCGGGGCAACCAGCCGCATCGCCGAGATCCGCGCTGCGATCGATCGCACGGGCCATCCGGCGCTGCTGATGGTCGACACCATCTCCTCGCTCGGCTCGGTCGACTACCGCCACGACGAATGGAAGGTCGATGTCAGCGTCAGCTGCTCGCAGAAGGGTTTCATGCTGCCGCCCGGCCTCGGCTTCAACGCGATCTCGGAGAAGGCGCGCACTGCTGCGAAGACCAACAAGATGCCGCGCTCCTATTTCGATTGGGAGGAGATGCTCAAGCCCAACGCAAACGGCTTCTTCCCCTACACGCCGGCGACCAATCTGCTTTACGGCCTGCACGAGGCGATCGCGATGCTGCTCCAAGAGGGGCTCGACAACGTCTTCGCGCGGCATCAGCGGCTGGCGGCTGCGACCCGTGCCGCCGTCAATCATTGGGGCCTCGAGATCCTTTGCCAGGAGCCGTCGGAATTTTCGCCAGTGCTCACGGCGGTGCTGATGCCGCCGGGACATGACGCCGATCAGTTCCGCAAGATCGTGCTCGACAATTACAATATGTCGCTCGGCTCTGGCCTGTCGAAGGTCGCCGGAAAAGTCTTCCGCATCGGCCATCTCGGCGAATGCAACGCGCTGACGTTGCTCGGCGCGCTCACCGGCGTGGAGATGGGCCTTTCGGTCGCGGGCGTGCCGCACCGTTCTGGCGGCGTCGATGCCGCGATGAAGCTGCTGGAGCAGCACCCGCAGGGCAATACGTCGCCGCATCTGAAAGTGGTCGGCACTTAAACCGCGCGGGGACACGCGGTCGACGACCACAAAGATAGTCAGGGAGGGGTGGAGATGAAAATTCGGTTCAAGGCCACGCATGTCGTGCTGGCGATGCTCTGCGCGATGTATTTCATCACCTATGTCGACCGGGTGAACATCGGCACCGCGGCGAGCGAGATCCAGAAGGAGCTGGGTCTGTCGAACACTCAGCTTGGCCTCGTGTTCTCCGCCTTCGCTTATCCCTATCTGCTGTTCCAGGTGATCGGGGGCTGGGTCGGCGATCGCTTCGGGCCGCGCAAGACGCTGTTCTGGTGCGGCATGATCTGGGCGGTGGCCACCATCTCGACCGGCTTCGTGCATGGCCTTGCCGCGCTGTTCGTCGCGCGTTTCGCGCTCGGCTTCGGTGAGGGCGCGACCTTTCCGACCGCGACGCGTGCGATGCAATATTGGACGCCTGCGAACCGCCGCGGTTTTGCGCAAGGGCTGACCCATTCCTTCGCCCGGCTCGGCAATGCCGTGACGCCGCCGGTGGTGGCGCTGCTGATCCTCTGGCTGACCTGGCGCGGCGCGTTCGTCGTGCTCGGCGTCGTCAGCCTGATCTGGGGCGTCATCTGGGTCTGGTATTTCCGCAACGAGCCGAAGGAGCACGCCTCCATTACCGAGGCCGAGCTCGCCGCACTGCCGCCGCGCCCGACCGGCGAGCGGCCGCAGGTGCCATGGGGCCCGCTATTGGGGCGGATGTGGCCGGTGACGCTGACCTATTTTTGCTATGGTTGGTGCCTGTGGCTCTATCTCAACTGGCTGCCGCTGTTCTTCAAGAACAACTACAATCTCGACATCAAGAATTCGGCGCTGTTCGCTTCCGGCGTGTTCTTTGCCGGCGTGATCGGTGACAGCGTCGGCGGCGTGCTCTCGGACAAGATCCTCGACCGCACCGGCAATGTCCGCCTAGCCCGGCTGAGCGTCACCGTTACGGGATTTGCCGGGGCGCTGCTCTCGCTGTTTCCGATCCTATTCGTCCACGACATCACGATCGTCGCGCTGTGCCTGTCGGCCGGCTTCTTCTGCGCCGAGCTGGTGATCGGCCCGATGTGGTCGATCCCGATGGACATCGCCCCGAAACATTCCGGCACCGCCTCGGGACTCATGAACACCGGCTCGGCCTTTGCCGCCATCGTATCCCCGCTGGTCGCGGGCTTCGTGATCGACGCGGCCGGCAATTGGTACCTGCCGTTCCTGATGTCGATGGGCCTGTTGCTGCTCGGTGGCTTTTCCGCCTTCCTGATGCATCCGGAGCGCCCGTTCACGGAGGCGGAGGACGGGCTGCCGTCCGGCAAGGTGGTGGCCGCGGAGTAGGGCGGCCGCTAAGCGGTTATGCATGGGAGGCGCTTTTAGAAGAGGGGACAAGGCGGTCAAATGGTGCTATTCGGCGGCCATCAAAATCAAGGCAAGACCGGGAAGGACGCCGATGACCGTGCACACTGGAAGGCATTTTCTCCAGATTCCAGGACCGACCAACGTCCCCGACCGCGTGCTGCGGGCGATGGACATGCCGACGCTGGACCATCGCGGTCCGGAGTTCGCCGAACTCGGTTTCGCCGTCCTCGCCGGCATGCAGCGGGTGTTCCGCACCAAGCAGCCCGTGATCATTTTCCCCTCGTCCGGGACCGGCGCTTGGGAAGCTGCGATGGTCAACGTGCTCGCGCCCGGCGACAAGGTCCTGATGTGCGAGACCGGCCAGTTCGCCGTGCTGTGGCGCGGCATCGCCGACAAGTTCAAGCTCGACGTCGACTTCATCCCGAGCGACTGGCGCCATGGCGCCGATCTCGCCGAGATCGAGAAGCGCCTTGCCGGCGACAAGCAGCACACGATCAAGGCGGTCTGCGTCGTCCACAACGAGACCTCGACCGGCTGCGTGACGCCGCCGCTGGAAGTGCGCAAGCTGCTCGACCGGGTCAAGCATCCCGCGCTGCTGATGGTCGACACCATCTCCGGCCTCGGCTCGATGGAGTACGAACACGATGCCTGGGGCATCGACGTCTCGGTCGCCGGTTCGCAGAAGGGCCTGATGCTGCCGCCGGGCCTCGGCTTCAACGCCGTCTCGGAGAAGGCGCTCGCGGTGGCCAAGGCCAACCCCGGCATGCGCTCCTATTGGGACTGGCAGGAGGTCATCTCCTTCAACAAGCTCGGCACCTTCCCCTATACGCCCGCGACCAATTTGCTCTACGGCCTGCGCGAGGCGATCAAGATGCTGGAAGAGGAGGGGCTCGAGAACGTCTGGACCCGCCACAAGCGCCACAGCGCGGCGACGCGTGCGGCAATCAAGGTCTGGGGCCTGGAGACGCAGTGCGCCGATCCTGCCGCGCATTCGCCAGCGCTGACCGGCGTGCGCGTGCCTGACGGCCATGACGCCGATGCCTTCCGCAAGGTGGTGCTCGAGGCCTTCGACATGTCGCTCGGCACCGGCCTGAACAAGGTCAAGGGCAAGGTGTTCCGCATCGGCCATATCGGCCATTTCAACGACCTGATGTTGATGGGCACGCTCGCCGGCGTCGAGATGGGCCTCGATCTTGCAAAGATCCCGCACCGGAGCGGCGGCGTGTTGGCGGCCATGGACGTCCTGAAGGGACGCGACGTGGTGCCGATGACCAAGGCTCAAGTGGCTTAAAGGCTCAGGTGGCCTGAAGGCTCAGCTTGCCTGAACCAACTTCGAGAAAGAGAGCGCGCGATGAACGCACCAACGACCGCCAACGAAGACCTGCTCTACTCCGTCACGGACGGCATCGCGCGGCTCACTTTCAATCGCCCGCAGGCGCGCAACGCACTGACATTCGCCATGTACGAGCGCATGGCGGATATTTGCCAGGAGATCAACACCGACCGCTCGATCAAGGCGCTGATCCTGACCGGCGCCGGCGACAAGGCGTTTGCCTCCGGCACCGACATTTCTCAATTCCGTGCGTTCAAAACCGCGCAGGATGCGCTCGACTATGAGGCCCGCATCGACCGCGTGCTCGGCACGCTGGAGCAGTGCCGCGTGCCCGTGATCGCGGCGATCGCGGGGGCATGCACCGGCGGCGGCGCCGGAATTGCGGCTTGCTGCGACCTCCGCATCGGGACTGAAACGACGCGCATCGGGTTTCCGATCGCGCGCACCCTCGGCAACTGCCTGTCGATGTCGAATATCAGCCGCGTCGTCTCGCTGGTCGGCCCCGCCCGCACCAAGGATATGATCTTCAAGGCGCGCCTCGTCGAGGCGCCGGAGGCGCTGGCGCTCGGCCTCCTCACCGAGGTCGTCCCCGATGTCGAGACGCTGCAGCGCCGCGCCGACGAGACCGCCAGGCTGGTGGCGAGCCACGCTCCGCTGACGCTTGAAGCGACCAAGGAGGCAGTGCGCCGCATCCGCCGCACGCTGTCGCGCGAAGAAGGCGAGGATCTGATCCTCAAGGCCTATATGAGCGAAGATTTCCGCGAGGGAATGGACGCCTTCCTCAACAAGCGTACGCCGAACTGGAAGGGCAAGTAGCGCGGGTCCTCTGCCGATTGCGCCGTGCAACTATTCAAGTGGTACCGCCTGTCGGAACCACAATTGCCCGCTTCTCGCTTTATGCGAAGCCGGCATGCCGTTCTTGTTCGTCGACCAGCTGGACGTCCATGTGCCGCAGACCACGGCGCTGAGTGATGCGGCAACCGGCCGCGTCAGGGTGATCTTGGTCGTCCCCGGCCAATGGCAGGCGGGGAAGTAGGGCGGACCTCGTCAACTCACGACGCCGGCTCACCAAGCGTACTTGAACACGCCCTTGCCGGAATAGCTGGCGACGTTTCCGGAGAACTCGCCGTCGAAGGTGCCGGCGATGGAGAAGCCGCTCAGCCATTTCATCTCGGCGCTGGCGCTGGCGAGCGCGTAGTCGGCGTCGACCCGGGCGCCGTTCACGACGAAGCTGGTGCCCGGCAGGGTCTGGAACAGCGCGGTGACGGCGCGGCCCGGATTGTAGTCGTGCGCCCAGGCGGCGCGACCGCGCAGCGTCAGGACGCCGTTCTGCATCGCGTACGACTTGTCGGTGCGCAGGCCGAGCTCGGAGCGGGTGTCGGTCAGCGATTGCGAGGCATAGTTCAACGCGAATAATCCGCCGCCATTGAGGCTGACTTCGGAGTAATTGGGCAGGTTAAAGTTCGTGACCTGCGCAGCCGCATAGGGGGTGAGGCCGATCATCGGCGTCGGGAAGCGGTAGCCGCCCTCGAAGCGGGCCGAGAAGGTGTCGGCCTTGAAGCGGCCCTGCAACTGGTCGAAGCCGCCGGGCGCCACGGTGCGGCTGGTGGTGACGTCGTGCCAGCCATAGGCGAGCGCGGCGGAGATATAGGCCGGTCCGAAATTGTGCCGGCCGTAGACGCCGGCCTGGAACAGGTCTGCCGAGCCCGAACCCATCGCATTGGCGAGCGAGTAGCTCAGTCCACCGCCGCCGAGCGCGAAGCCGACCAGCGTGTCCACCGAAACCCTGTAGTCGGCGCCGGCCGCGCCGCCCCAGGCCCGTGCGGTCAGGTCTTGCGAGCCGACCGGCGCATTGCCGCCGACTTGTGCCGAGCCGCCATAGCCGGCAGTCCAGAGGCTCCAGCGGCTGGCCGGCTGCAAGACGAGCAGCGGCACCTTGGTCGCCATCGCATAAGCCTCGCGCTCGCGCGCGTTGGCCGGGCGCATGGACGCATAGGCGGCCGCGTCGTCGCTCTCGGCGAATTGCGCGACGCTGCCCGCCTTGGCGAAACCGCCCGAGCGGCCGATGACGGTCGGGTCGAGCATCAGATTGAGGAATTGCCCGTCGGCATTGATCGCGGACTGGATGATGCCGGTGCCGATTTCGCCCGAGGCCGTCGTCAGCCCGGCCGGCGTCAGCGCAGCGAAGGCTGCCGGAATGCTGCCGGTCGAGTTGAAGAAGCTGGTCAGCGTGTTTGCAACGTTCTGCTGGTTGACGGTGAGGCCGCCGCCGCTGGGGGCAAAGTTGACGCCGATGTTGAGGAACACATTGTTGGTGCCGTAGCTCAGCGACGCGTTGATCGTCGGCATGTTGGAGACGACGGCTGCGTTGAACGCGGTGCCGCCGAAGCCGCCGGTCGCCGACAGGATCGTGTACTGCTTCTTGATCGTGCCCGAGGCGAACATCGCGCTCACCGTTGCGTTGCCGAGCGTGGCCGCGCCGTTGACATTGGCGAGGCTGGCATTGGAGGAGACCTGCACGAGATAGGTCGAGGCCGCCGTGAAGCTCAGCGGCCCGTTGATCGTTAGCGGCGCGAACGGATTCGTGCTGCTGCCGGGCGCCAGCGTGCCACCATTGACCGTGACGTTGCCGACGACGCCCTGGCCGGGCAGCGTACCGGCGCCTGAGAGCGTGCCGCCGGCATTGACGGTGGTCGGGCTCAGGATCGAGCCGTCCACGATCAGTTTGCCGCCGTTGATCGTGGTGGCCCCGGTATAGGTGTTGGCGCCGGACAGCGTCTGTTTGCCACCGGTGAGCGTGAGACCGCCGCCGGCGCCGGCATCGTCGATCACGCCCGCGAAATTGCTGTTGCCGTTGGTGATGGTCAGGGTGTTGGCGCCGAGATTGACGTTGCCCGAACCCGCCAGCGACTTGATCGACGTGCCGGCGCTTAAGGCCGCGATGTCGAAGATGCCGTTGGCGATGACGTTGCTCGAGGTCGCGATGCTTCCGTCGCTGCCTGCGGAGTTGATGAGATCGAGCTCGCCGCCGCTCGCGATCGTCGTGGTGCCGGTATAGGTGTTGGTGCCGTAGAGTTGCTGGGTGGCGCCGTTGGCGATCACGACGTTGCCACCGATGCCGCCCGCAATGCCGCCGTCCTGGATCACGCCGCCGAAGGAGTTGCCGACCGTGATCGTCAGCGTCTTCGATCCCAGCGCGACTACGCCATTGGCGCCGAACGAGAGCAGCCGCGTCACCGATGCACCGGACGTGGTCTGGGAGATATCGAGCATTGCGCCGGCGCCCGCGAACGCGACATAGAGCGAGTTCGAGATCGAGCCATTGCCCTTCAACGCGAGCGTCGCGCCTGCGTCGATCTGGGTGACGTCGCTGTAGGTGTTCACGCCCGAGAGCGTCTGAGTGCCGGCGCCGACTTCGAGTCCGCCAGTGCCCTGGATGACGCCCGCAAATTCCGTCGAGCCGTTGCTAATGAACAGCCCGTTGCCGCCCATATTGACGATGCCGCTCGAGCTGCCGGCGAGCGTCGTGATGGCGTTGAACGGGAACGAGGACGCAGAGATGTCGAATGTTCCGTCCACTGTTACGACACTGGAGCCTGAGATGCTGCCGAAGCCGGTCAGCGCCAGCGTTCCGCCCGAGATCGTCGTCGGGCCTGTGTAGGTGTTGGTGCCCGCCAGCGTCAGCGTACCGGTGCCGACCTTGGTCAGGCCGCCGCCGGTGCCGGAGATCACGCCGTCGACCTGGGTCGAGGTGTTGAGGCTGCCGGTGGTCAGCGTCTTGGCGCCCAGCACGTAATTGCCGGCGCCTTCGATCGAGCCGGCGGTCATGCCGGTGCTGGTCAGGCCGGAAATATCGACCGTGCCCCCGGCATTGTTAACGAAACGCGCGCTGCCGCCCGTGCTGGAGCCGTCGAAGTTCACCGTTCCGTCGTTGGTGATGGTCGAAGTGGCGGCGGTCGTGGTGTTGTGGAAGTTCAGCGTCGCCGAAGCGAGGTTGTTGATCGTGGCGCTGCCGGCCGAAGCGCTGGAGAAGAATTCGATCTGACCGCCGGCGTCATTCGTGATGATGACGGCCCCGGCTCCGACACCGCCGCGCGCGGTGCTGCTGTTCTGGAACACCAGATTGTTGCCGGAGGTGACCTCGAAATTCTGCGTCGTGCCTGAATTGTTGACAATGCCTGCCGCGTTGACGGTGAACGGCTTGCCGATCGTGATCGAGTAGGCCTGCGCGATGCTCGTGAACTGGACCGTGCCAATGACGACGGCACCGTTGTTGTTGTCGACGGCCGTGCTTCCGGTGTTGGTGAACGTTGCGGTTCCGTCCGGCACGACCGGGTTGGATGACCAGTTCGCGCCATTCGTCCAATCGCTGCTGCCGCCGGCCCAGATGCCGTCGACGGCTCGCGCGGCGACGACGCCGAGCGCAGTGGTCGCCAGCAGGGTCGCCAAGGAGTGGCGCACGACGGATCGCAGCCCGTATCCGATCCGCCCACCTGCCATCGGTTCGGCCATCTAATCTTCTCAAATCAGCAATGAAATCATCACGAGCATGCAACCCGGGCACGTACCGATGCCATACCCTGCGACATGATCTCATGGTGCCGCAACAGCCTGCAATGAACGGCTATCCATTCGCGCCGGGTTCTGGCCCGTTCCGCTTTGCATTTCTAGCCACCGTGGCCGTTAGGCAACATATCCATGTCGCTCGCCACGCGCTCTTGCGGGAAGCGACCGCAGAAGCCTTGCGCCATATCCGCCGCAGACGGTCGCGCGAGGAAGGCGAGGAGCTGATCTTCAATGCCGATGTGAGCGAAGATTTGCGCCAGGGAATGGACACTTTCCTTAACAAGCGGCACGCCCAGCGAGAAGGGTAAGTAGCGCATCTCCGACTTGGCTTCGTCAGCCGAAAGTCATAGGCGGCGCGATGCCCGCGTGCTTGAACTCGTCCGCATTAGTCCGCACAATGCGCGATAAATTCCTGGCAACGAAGCGATAATAACCAACGGGACGAAACTCTTGCGAATTCTGCTGAAAGCTATTGGAGTTGCAGCGGCGCTATCGTTCAGCGCGCCGGCCTTTGCCGGCTGGGAGCCGAGCAAGCCGGTCGAGATCGTGGTCGCGGCGGGCGCGGGCGGCGCCTCCGACCAGATGGCGCGGATGATGCAGTCCGCTATCCAGAAGAACAATCTGATGAAGCAGCCGATCGTGGTCTCGCTCAAGGGCGGCGCGTCGGGTGCGGAAGCGCTGATGTACATGAAGTCCAGCGAGGGCGACCCCAATAAGGTGCTGATCGCCTATTCGCTGATCTACATGCTGCCGCTGTCGGCGAAGATCCCGTTCAACTGGCGTGAGCTGACCCCGGTTTCGGTGATCGCGCTCGACCAATTCGTGCTGTGGGACAACAGCGCGGGTCCCAAAACGGTGAAGGAGTTCGTCGCCGCCGCGAAGGCGGCAGCCGCGCCGTTCAAGATGGGCGGCACCGGCTCCAAGCGCGAGGATCACGTGCTGACCGTGTTCCTCGAGCAGAAGACCGGCGCGAAATTCTCCTATCTGCCCTACAAGTCCGGCGGCGAGGCCGCGACCCAGCTGGTCGGCAACCACACCGAATCCAACGTCAACAATCCATCCGAGAATCTCGAGGTCTGGCGCGCGGGCCAGGTGCGTCCGCTCTGCGTGTTCGACAAGGAGCGGATCTCCTACACCAGCAAGGTGACGGACACGCAGTCCTGGGCCGACATCCCCACCTGCAAGGAGGAGGGCGTCGACGTGCAGTATCTGATGCTGCGTGCGACGTTCCTGCCCGGCAAGGTCACCGCGGAGCAGCAGGCGTTCTATGTCGAGCTGTTCCACAAGGTGACACAGACCTCCGAGTACAAGGACTACATGGAAAAGCAGGCGTTGAAGCCGATCTTCCTCACCGGCAAGGACATGGTGCAATTCCTCGAGGAGGACGATGCAGTCAACAAGTCGCTGATGACGGAAGCCGGATTCGTCGCGAAGTGATTGCTTCACCTCGCCCCGCTTGCGGGGAGAGGTCGGATTGGATCGAAGATGCAATCCGGGTGAGGGGGACTCTCCGCGAGTCGAACTCTCACCGTCCCCCGCCGTGACTCCCCCTCACCCAAACCCTCTCCCCGCAAGCGGGAGAGGGAATCAGCCGCAGAGGTTGTTGTCAGCTCATGCCCCAAACCGATCTTGAAATCGTCGTTGACGATCCGACCGCGCCCGAAGACGACTCACCTTCCGTCGTCTCCTCCGGCACGATCGAGATATTCGTCTGTCTGCTGTTGCTCGCGCTGGCCGCCACGCTCGGCTACGACAATTGGCGCACCGGCGCCTCCTGGGATTCGACGGGCCCCGAGCCCGGCTATTTCCCGTTCTACCTCTCCGTCATCCTCGGTGGTGCCAGCCTCTACGGCCTGATCGTGGCGCTGGTCGCGCACCGCGCGGCACCCGAGACCTTCGTCACGCGCGCGCAAGCCCGCCGCGTGATGGCGGTGTTCGTGCCGACGCTGCTGTTCTGCCTGGCGACGCAGTTTCTCGGCCTCTATGTCGCGAGCTTCCTGCTGATCGCCAGCTTCATGCGCCTCGTCGGCAAGATCGCGCTGTGGAAGTCGCTGCTCACCGCTGTCGTATTCACGGCGATCATGTTCGTTACCTTCGACATCGCCTTCGACGTCATCATGCCGAAAGGGCCGCTCGAAGCGGCCTTCGGCTACTAGGCGAGCTCGCGATGGAAGCTTTCGGTCTCTTGCTTCACGGCTTCGCCGTCCTGCTGACGTGGAAAACGCTCGCGCTGATGATGGTCGGGCTGGTGCTCGGCATCTTCGTCGGCGTCTTGCCCGGGCTTGGCGGACCCAACGGCGTTGCGATCCTGCTGCCGCTCACCTTCACGATGGATCCGACCTCGGCGATCGTGATGCTGTCCTGCATCTATTGGGGTGCGCTGTTCGGCGGCGCGATCACCTCGATCCTGTTCAACATCCCAGGCGAAGCCTGGTCGGTCGCGACCACTTTCGACGGCTATCCGATGGCGCAGCAGGGCAGGGCGGCGGAGGCGCTTACGGCGGCGTTCACGTCCTCTTTCATCGGCTCGCTGGTCGCGGTGCTGCTGATCACATTCCTCGCCCCGATGATCTCGTCCTTTGCGTTGAAGTTCGGGCCGCCCGAGTTCTTCGCGGTGTATCTTTTGACCTTCTGCTCCTTCGTCGGTCTCGGGCGCGAGGCCAAGCACAAGACCGTCATCTCGATGTCGCTGGGGCTGTTGCTCGCTGGCATCGGCATGGACACGGTGTCAGGCAATCTGCGCATGACCTTCGGCTCGTCCGAGCTGCTCCGCGGAATCAACTTCCTCGTCGCCGTCATCGGCCTGTTCGGCATCAGCGAGATCCTGCTGACGATGGAGGAGCGCCTGGCGCTGCGCGGACACGCGGCGAGCATTTCGCTGCGCGTCGTGCTGAGTGTGTGGAAAGACCTGCCGAGATACTGGGTGACGTTGCTGCGCTCCTCCTTCATCGGCTGCTGGCTCGGCATTACCCCGGGCGGCGCCATTGCGGCCTCTTTCATGGGTTACAACCTGGCAAAACGCTTTGCCAAGGATCCCGAGAGCTTTGGCAAGGGCCGCATCGAGGGCGTGTTCGCGCCCGAGACGGCGGCGCATGCCTCCGGCACCGCGGCGCTGCTGCCGATGCTGGCGCTCGGCATTCCCGGCTCCGGCACCGCCGCGATTCTGCTCGGCGGGTTGATGGTGTGGGGACTCAATCCGGGACCGCTGTTGTTCGTCGAGCACAAGGATTTTGTCTGGGGCCTGATCGCCTCGATGTATCTCGGCAATGTCGTCGGTCTTGTGCTGGTGCTGACGACGGTGCCGATCTTCGCCTCGATCCTGCGCGTGCCGTTCGCGGGGGTGGCGCCGATGATCGTGGTGTCCTGTGCGATCGGCGCCTATGCGATCCAGAACGCGATGTTCGACATCTGGCTGATGCTCGGCTTCGGCGTCGTCGGCTACGTCTTCAAGAAGATCGGCATCCCGCTGGCGCCGTTCACGTTGGCGCTCGTGCTCGGCAATCGCGCCGAGGATGCTTTCCGTTTGTCGATGATCGGCTCCGGCGGCGACCTCAAGGTGTTCTGGTCCAACGGCCTGGTCGGATCGATCACAACCTTGGCGATCGTGCTGCTGTTTTGGCCTGTGATCGACAGCTTGCTCGGCCGTCTCGGTTGGACGGCGGCGGGACAAAACGGTGTCGCGACGAAAAGTTGAATTAGATCAGTGCCTTAGTTGTTATGTGTCGCCACAGCCCAGCCGCTGACGCCTGGCGATTGTTTCCAGATGTTGCCGCCCTGCGACAGCCCGGTTTTACGTTCTGGGGTACGCTACGACTAGATTTTGCTTTTTGTCGCAGGGGGAATTTCATGAAGCTAATTGTGGTGACAGTGGCGCTCTCGTTGCTGGCGACGAACGCGATGGCTGCCGATCTCGCGGCCAAGCCGTATGTAAAAGCGCCGCCGATCGTCGATCCCAGCTATAATTGGACCGGATTCTACGCCGGGTTGAACGGCGGCTATAGCTGGGGTCGGGCGAACGAGACCGCGTTGATCGGCGCGCCCTTTGCAGGTGCGGCCACCGTCAAGCAGAACGTCGATGGCGGGCTCGGCGGGGCCCAAGTTGGCTACAATTGGCAGGTGGACCGGAAGTGGGTCGTCGGCGTCGAGGCCGACATTCAGGGTACTGGAGAACGCGGTCGATCGAACAACGTGCTGGGAACGCTCCGCATTGGCGTGCTCGGCGTCACGGCGTCCTCCGCCACCAGCACCGATTTCCCCTGGTTCGCGACCTTCCGTGCAAGAGGTGGCTTCCTGATCGATCCGAGCCTGCTGCTCTATGCCACGGGCGGTCTGGCGGTCGGTGAGGTCAAGTTCGCCAGCACGCCGACGCTCACCCTTCAGTTGTTCGACGGCAACACGCCGATCGGCGCTCCCATTTCGGCTACTGGTGCGACGTCGTCGGAACGCCAGACCCGAGTGGGCTGGACGCTCGGCGCAGGCCTAGAAAAGAAATTCGCCCCCAACTGGTCGGCAAAGCTGGAGTACCTCTACATCGATCTCGGCGCCAAGACCTACTTCAGCGGAACAGGGAACGACACCGACGTACGCTTCCGCGATCACGTCTTGCGTGCCGGCATCAACTACCAGTTTGGTGGTCCGGTGGTTGCGAAGTACTGAGAACTCGAAGGCGTCAACGAGAAGCAAAGCCCGGCCTCGCGCCGGTCTTTGTCGTTCGCCCGGTGTGAGACGTTCACACCACTTTGGCGTCCCTGAGCTTGGCAATCTCGTCCGCGCCGAAGCCGAACTCCTTCAGCACTTCGTCGGTCTGCTCGCCGAACTCCGGCGGCCGCGCGACCATCCTGCTGGGCGTGCGCGATAGCGTCACGGGCTGGCCTACCAGGCGGATCTCGCGACCCTCGTCATTCGGCACCTCCTGCGCAATGCCGAGATGCTTGACCTGCTCGTCTTCGAACGTCTGGTCGATGGCGTAGATCGGTCCGCAGGGCACGCCGGCCTCGTTCAGTTCACGGACCCAGGTCTCGGTGGACTTCGCCAAGGTCCGCTTCTCGATCTCGGCATTGAGCGCGTCGCGGTTCTTGGAGCGGGCCGGCGCGGTCAGATAGTCGGGATGGCTGTAAAGTTCCGGCGCGCCGATCGCCTGCGCGCAGCGCTCCCAGATCCGCCCACCTGTAGTGGCGATGTTGATGTAGCCGTCGGAGGTCTTGAACACGCCGGTCGGAATGCTGGTCGGGTGGTTGTTGCCGGCCTGCTTGGCCACTTCCTTCTCCATCAGCCAGCGTGCGGCCTGGAAGTCGAGCATGAAGATCTGGGCCTGCAGCAGCGAGGTCTGCACCCACTGGCCTTTGCCCGAGACCTCGCGCTCCAGCAGCGCGGTGAGGATGCCCATGGCACAGAACAGACCGGCGGTGAGGTCGGCGACCGGAATGCCGACTCGCATCGGGCCTTCGCCCGGCGCGCCCGTGATCGACATCAGCCCGCCCATGCCTTGCGCGATCTGATCGAAGCCCGGCCGCTTGTGGTAGGGCCCGTCCTGGCCGAAGCCGGAGATGCTGCCGTAGACGAGGCGCGGATTGATCCTGGCGAGGCCTTCATAATCGATACCCAGCTTTTTCTTCACGTCGGGGCGGAAATTCTCCACGATAACGTCGGCCTTGGCGACGAGGCGCTTGAACACGCCGGGCCCACGCTCATCCTTTAGATTCAGCGTCATCGCGCGCTTGTTGCGGTGCAAATTCTGGAAGTCGGAGCCCCGCCGCGGCCCGCCCGGCTGCTCGCCGCCGGCATCCTCGGTGAGCGCGTCGATCTTAATCACGTTCGCGCCCCAGTCCGCTAATTGCCGCACGCAGGTGGGCCCGGATCGGACCCGGGTTAGATCAAGCACGGTGAAGCGGGACAAGGCCATAGATGCCCTCGGAACTGCCATTCAGATTACTCCCGCGGTGAGATGAAGTTACGATCGGACGGGTACTTTGACCCGCGGTTCGCGACTAGTCTTTTGCAACACAACGGCCTGAACTCTGCCGCGTGAACTCAGCCCGGAAACCAAACAGTTTCCGACGGCGCGGCGGGAGGCTTTCCGCGCGAAGCTCCGGACAAAACTTCCGTTTCCGCGTCGTGCAGCTTGCGCTCCACCAATGTTCCTCACTGAAAAGCCCAGCCGCCAGATCAACCGGATGTCGAAAGTCATCCGCGATGGTTCTTTTTCGGCGCCTCGGCAAATGAAATCCCCCTTTAGCCGCCACCCGTGACGAGAACTCGCATTTTCGCAGAGTCATCTCATCCAAGCTGCCTGTTTCAATCCGAGTTGGACTATTCACGTGACGTAGCATGACGCAAGTCATTGAGGCTTCACACCCATGCCTGACGCCGCTGTAACTTTCGGTGGTTGCCATCACGCGGAGGTCGTCACCTAGTCAAACCGAGGATTGAACTTTCGCGGATTCCAAGCAAGGTCCTCCTTAGCGGGTGTTGCATCGAAGGTCATATCTTTCATCATTCTTATACCCATCGCGGCATTGGCGTTTGGAAAAAGCGGCTTCGCAAATTTGAAAGCAGCCCTCCACAAAGAGGGCGTAACTGAAATGATGCGTCGAGGCATTGCCAAGCCGTCAAAAATCCGGCCGATCATCTCCCTATAGGTGAGTGTTTCGCCACCAGGCAACGAATAGATCTTATTTATCGCCGACACGCTTGATGCCGCAAAGATAGCTGCAGTCGCGAGATCTTGCGCGTGTACCGGTTGCCGCAATCCTAATCCCCCTCCAACAATAGGCATAAATCCGAATTTTTTGATGAGTTTCGACAATGGGGTGATGTTGGTATCCCGGCCTTCGGTATAAATCAGCGTCGGACGCAGAATCGTCCAGCCGATCTTGTTCTGGCTGCAGATCTCTGCAATTCTTTGCTCCGCATCAGCCAATCTTTGCAAATGGACCCGCTCGGCGGCGATTTCACTGTCGATCTTTGTGACGACGCTTGTCGAAGTAAAGACGACCACGCGCTTAAGAGAGGGATTAAAGAGATGCGGTAGTGCCCCTGGCAACAGAATTGCATTGGCGGTGCAATACAGGGTTGCATAGTTCGGGACCTTGAACGCCTCTGGTCTTTCAAGGTCCCCCTGCAACCAATCCACACCGTCGCCGGTTTGACGCGATCTTGATAGTGCAAGCGGTCGCTGACCATTTCGGATGAGCTGTTCGACAATGTATCCGCCGACCAAGCCGGTGGCTCCGATAATTAGGCTTCTTTCGCTCTCCACTGCGTCTCTCCGCACGACCCACCCAATCCACATTTCCTAAGAAAACGCCCCAAACTAGCAATATGACCTTTGCGGCATTGCGCAAGAGTTCGCGAGAATTTGGCGTCGGAACGTCGGCTGCGGGCCAATCCTGGCACCTTCCCTGTGGGTGGACGGGAAAGTGACAGGCGATCGGTGAACTGGGTACGGTGTTAACCTATTGATAATCATTGGAGGTTCGGCTATGCGGTTCGAGAAGCGGTGCCGCTGGTTTAATCGCTCAAAACGAAGTTGGTTGCGGTTTGGAATTTGAAACCGGGCCGGATCATGGTCAGGATCGGGTTCGTAACCGGGAACCACAAAGGTGTGCAGTGATCAAATTCGGCTTGCTGGGCTGCGGACGTATTGCGAAGCGCCATTCCGACCTTCTTGGGGGAGGCCACATCGCCGGAGCCGAGCTCGTTGCCGTCTGCGACGAAGTCCCAGAACGCGCTGATGCACTCGCATTCAAGTTTGGTGTTCCGGCTTTCTACGACATCGACGCGTTCCTGAAACAAGGACAAATGCAGGCCGTTTCGGTGCTCACGCCAAGTGGCATGCATCCCGCCCATACGATTGCGTCCGCCAAAGCCGGAAAACATGTCATTGTAGAGAAGCCAATGGCGCTTCGACTTCAGGACGCCGACAACATGATCCGCGCCTGCGATGCTGCGAACGTCAAGCTATTCGTCGTGAAGCAGAACCGATTTAATGTTCCTGTGGTGAAGGCGCGTGAGGCCCTCGATGCGGGTCGATTTGGGCGCCTCGTCCTGGGGACGGTAAGGGTGCGCTGGTGCCGCGATCAGGCCTACTACGATCAAGACAACTGGCGTGGGACCTGGGCGTATGATGGCGGCGTTCTCGCCAACCAGGCCAGCCACCATGTCGACATGCTGGAATGGTTTTTCGGGGACGTCGTTAGTGTGCATGCCCGGGCCGCGACTGCCCTGGTGAAAATCGAAGCCGAAGACACGGCGGTAGCAACGCTAAAATTCAAGAACGGTGCGCTTGGAATCATCGAGGCGACAACCGCAATCCGGCCCAATGACCTCGAAGGTTCCTTATCCGTATTAGGTGAAAAGGGTACGGTGGAAATCGCCGGCTTCGCCGTCAACAAGATCCGGCACTGGCGGTTTACCGAGGAGGTGCCTTCCGACGCCGACGTCATGGAAAAGTTTTCGGTCAATCCGCCGAACGTCTACGGCTTCGGGCATCAGGCCTATTACGAGCATGTCGTCAAATGTCTCAACGACCAGAGTCCCGCGCTGGTCGACGGCCTGCAGGGCCGCAAGAGCCTAGAGCTGATTTGCGCTCTGTATGAATCGATCGAGACCGGCAAGGAAGTCTCGCTGAATTTCGTTCCGCAGCTGTGCCGTCTCGGTGAGTTGCCATGAGCGAGCCCGAGGTCACGCATGTCGGCGTGCGTGACGTCGTGTTCGGCGCACGCGTCAAGATCGCGGAGCCCTGCAATCTCTATGGCTGCGAAATTGGCGATGACTGCTTCATCGGCCCTTTCACCGAGATTCAGAAGTCTGCGCGGATCGGGGCGCGGACGCGCGTTCAGTCTCATGCGTTCGTCTGCGAACTCGTCACCATCGGCGAAGACTGTTTTATCGGCCATGGCGTGATGTTCATCAACGATACGTTTGCGACCGGCGGACCGGCGCGCGGACGCAAAGATCTGTGGCGCTCCACGACCATCGGAAATCGCGTTTCGGTCGGGTCCAACGCCACGATTCTTCCGGTAAAAATCTGCGACGACGTGGTGATCGGGGCGGGCGCGGTGGTTACAAAGGACATTACCGTGCCCGGATCCTATGTTGGCAATCCGGCACGCATTCGCGCGCGTGCATAATGGGCATGCGGTTTGCCGGTTTCTGACCAGAAGGCCTTAATCGATGGCTGTACCCTACGCGGACCTTCATCTTCAATATCAGAGCATCAAGTCCGAAATCGACGCGGCGGTTGCCGCCGTCATTCGTGACAGCGCATTCATCCGGGGTCCCTATGTCAATGCGTTCGAGCGGGAGTTCGCCGCCGCGGTCCACGCCAGCCACTGCATCTCCTGCGCCAATGGCACCGACGCGCTCTATATTGCGATGGCGGCGCTGAAGGTGAAGCCCGGTGATGAGGTCATCACGACAGCGCATTCGTGGATCAGCACCTCGGCCATGATCACCCATGCGGGCGCAACCCCGGTATTCTGCGATACCGATGCGCGGACCTTCACCATCGATCCCGCGGCGATTAAAGGCGCCATTACCCCGCGCACCGTCGGGATCATTCCGGTTCATCTCTACGGCCAGCCGGCCGACATGGAAGCGATCATGGCGATCGCGCGCCGGCACAAATTGTGGGTGATCGAGGACTGCGCCCAGGCGCATCTGGCGCGCTTCAAAGATCAGCAGATCGGGACCTTCGGCGATGCCGCGACCTATTCGTTTTACCCCGGCAAGAATCTCGGGGCGATGGGAGATGCTGGCGCCATCGTCACCGGCAGTCCGGATCTCGCCGAGCGAATGGCGATGCTGGCCCGGCACGGCGGGCTGGTGAAGCATCAGCATCAGATCGAGGGTATTAACAGCCGTTTGGACGGGCTGCAGGCCGCTATTCTGTCGGCCAAGCTGCCGCATTTGCCGCGTTGGACGGAAGCACGGCAGGCCGCGGCTGCGGTCTATGATGCCGGTCTCAACCAGATCGAAAATGTCGTGGTGCCGCAGGTCGCTTCCGACCGCACCCACGTCTATCACCTCTACACCATCCAGCATCCGCAGCGCGACAAGCTCGCCGCGCATCTGAGCGCCAACGGCGTGCAGACCGCTGTCAACTATCCCGTCGCGCTGCCGTATCTCGATGCATATCGGCGTTTCGGCCACCGCCCCGAGCAGTTCCCGAATGCGCACCGGCATCAGGGCCGCATCCTGTCATTGCCGATGTTCGCGGAAATCACGGCGCAGCAGCAGAAGACCGTGGTCGATCTCATTCGTGCCTTCGGTTAGCGATGTCTGCCGGCGGCGGCATCGAACCAGAACCGATTGAAGAAATAATATGAAAAGCGGCTCCCGATTGCTGGCAAACTCGACCTGGAACGCGGCGGCGTTTCTGGTCGGTGTCGGGCTGAACCTGCTGATCCTGCCCTTTGTCATCCGGCGTCTGGGCGTCGCGTCGTTCGGAATTGCAGGGCTGGTTATTGCCTGCGTTGCTCCCGCCCTCATCTTCAGCAGTTCGCTCGCGTTGATGATTGCGCGCGAACTGGCCCAACGGCTGGCTTCCGAAAAGCTTCAGGAGGCCAGGCAGCTTTTTGCGACGGCGCTGTTTCTCAGTCTCGCCGTCGGTATTCCGCTTGCCGCGTTGTTCCCGCTCGCCGGTCCTGCCTTGGCGCGGCAAGCTTTCAATTTGGGCGGCGATCTTTCCGGTGATTTGCTTGCCGCGTTTTGTTTCGGCGCCCTGGGATGGTTATGCCAGTGTGTTTCCGGTGTTTTCCTCGCGCTGTTCGTGGCGCGCCAGGACTATGCGCGCCTCGCCATGGTCAACATTGCCGGGACGGTATGCTCGACGCTTTTGATGCTGGTGCTGATTCCGCGATGGCCGTTCGCGTCCACCTTCATCGCCTGCCAGACAGCGGGATTTGCAGCCATTCTCACGTTATCGGCATTATTATCGCGGCTGTTGCTGACCGAATGGGTGGCTCATCCGGCGCTGCGTCGGACGTGGCTGGCAGGTCTGCTGCATACCGGCAAATGGCAGGTGGTCGCGCAGGGCGGTGGCCTTGTTTCGGGACAAGCTGATCGTTATTTGCTCGGTGCTTTCTTGCAACCACAAAATGTTGGCTACTATGTGATCGCGCAGCGGCTCGAGGAAGCGATTTATATCGGCGTTTTGAAGATCGGAGAGATTCTTTTTCCGTTTTTCAGTTCGCTGCAGGGTCAGGGTGACGAACGCGTCGGCGACCTGTTTTTCCGCGCGGCCTGGGTGCTGAATGTTCTGGCGGTCGGCGTGCTCGGAGCGCTCATTCCCGTCGCCGGTAACGTACTGCATTTGTGGACCGGCGCCGAGGTCGCCGCGGAAGGCCAGCGCGTCCTGATCGTGCTGGCGGTCGCGGGCATTCTCGGCAGTGGCACCAATGTGTTCGCATTTTATCTGTTGGCGAATGGCAGGACGCGGACCAACGCCGCGATCTCGCTGGTCACCGCATTTTTCACGCTCGGCACCAGCGCGGCGGCGCTGCCTTATGTTGGATGGCCCGCCGCCGGCTGGAGTTCCTGCGTCGGCGCGTTGGCACAGATCATTGTGATGACGCTTCTGCTGCGGCGGAGTTTCGACCTGCCGGATATCTGGTGCCGGGTCGGGCATTTCGTCCTGATGCCGATCGGCGTCGGGGTCGCGTGCGCTCTTCTGCTGCGATTCTGGATCGCGGGCTATGACCTCAATCAGGGCGTCACCTGGTGGCAGGTCGCAGGCCTGTACGGCGTCTCAGTGGCGGCGATTCTGGCGGTTGTTATTGCGGTCTCCAGCGTTGGGCCTTACGGAGAGGTTTGCCGGCGCGATCTACAGCGTATTGCGACGCGGTTTCTTCCCGCGAGAGGTGTCTGATAAATGTGCGGTATCGCCGGTATCATCGATCTGCAGGGCAGGGCCGTTGCTCCCGGCGCGGTCGAACGCCTGACCCGTCTGATCGCTCACCGCGGTCCCGACGGCGCCGGATTCTGGTTCAGCGAGGACAAGCACATCGCGCTCGGCCACCGCCGTCTGGCCATTATCGATCCCGGCGCGCGCGGCAACCAGCCGATGGCGTCGGGCGACGGCCGTTATGTGATCGCCTACAATGGCGAGGTCTATAATTTCCTCGAATTGCGCACGGAACTTGAAGCGCTGGGCATCGCATTCCGCACCGAATCCGATACCGAGGTCATCCTCGCGGCATGGCAAGCCTGGGGCCCCGACATGCTGCTGCGCTTCAACGGCATGTGGGCCTTTGCGATCGTCGATAACGCCTCCGGCGATGTCTTTCTGGCCCGCGATCGCTTCGGTATAAAGCCGTTGCTTTATTCGGTTGCGGGCGGACGGCTGGTCTTTGCCTCGGAGATGCGTGCGCTGACCGGATGCGGCTTGGTGCCGACCGATATCGACATGGAGGTGGCCCGCCGGATCCTGGTCGATGCGTTCAACATCGAGGGCAGCGAGCGCACGCTGCATCGGGAGGTCCGGCGACTGCAAGGAGGACATTATCTCTTGGTCAAGGCGGGCCGCACCAGGGTGACGCGCTGGTGGCGAACGGTCGACCATCTGCCGCCATTGCCGCAGACGGATGCGGGCCAGGTTGATCGTTTCGGCGAAATTTTTCGTGATGCAGTAAAATTGCGCATGCGCAGCGACGTGCCGATCGGCACCTGTCTGTCCGGCGGATTCGATTCGTCCGCCATCATCTGCACCATGTCCGATTCCGAGAAGGCGGGGATGGGAGCACGTGGCAACCATGCTTGGCGCCACGCGTTCGTTGCGTCCTTCCCGGGCTCTCCCAATGACGAGCGGCCTCAGGCCGAGGAGGCGGCTGCTTGGGCCGGCGTAGATCCCGTGGTCGTCGAGATAGGCATCGATGACGCCTTGAAGGATTTCGATCGCGTGCTGGAGGATATGGACGATGTCTATATCGGGCTGCCGACTGCGGTATGGCTCATTTACCGGGAACTGCGTCGCCGAAAGGTGCTGGTGTCGCTCGATGGTCATGGCGCGGATGAGCTGATGGGTGGCTATCTGCAAGCGGGCGGCATCGGGGCTTTCCGGCTGCGCAACTTGCTATCAGCGATGGTGTCGCTGTGGGGGCCTCTTGCGCGCGTGGTGGATATCGCGCGTGCGGCGATGATCAAGCGCAAAGGACAGTTTTTTTTACGTGGGGGGCTATTCGCGTTGCCGCGCCCGTTCCCGGTCGTGGGCGATGGCGACCGCCTGCCGCGTGAGTGGGGAGCTTTCAACCGCCGGCTTTATCGCATGTTACACGGAACCGTGTTGCCGACGATCTTGCGGAATTTTGACCGTCTCTCCATGGCGCATGGCATTGAAGTGCGCATGCCCTTTCTGGACTGGCGTCTGGTGACCTATACGGTCGCTCTTCCTGAACAGACGAAATATGCCGGAGGCGTTTCAAAACTGATCGCGCGCCGGGCAATGGCCGGCCACATGCCGGAATCGATTCGGGCCGGCAAGCGTAAGGTCGGCTTCAATTCGCCGATGCCGGAATGGTTGAACGGCCCGCTTTCGGACTGGACGGCCTCGCTGTTGACCAAGCCGGTCGCCGCCTTTGCCGAACTGGTTGACGAACCGGCGCTGGAAAAAGCGGTTCTCAGGCTCAACCGCAATCAATCATGGGATTGGGAGTCGGCCGGCCGTATCTGGCCCTATCTTCATATGAAGTGGATGTTGGCTCGCCTGCAGGTTGGGATCGACCTTGACGAAAGCAGCGTTTTAGTTCGTTGAGTTGTGAAAAATGGTTCATGGCAATGAGCATCTATTGCGCTGGTCGACTGATGATTCGAGACCAGTTTTCTTCTGACGGAAGGTGATCATGCTCGTCGCAAGTTATGTGCTGATAGCTTTTGCCATTTGTGGAGCAATAATTTTCCTCTGCTCCAGGCTCCGGTTTTTTCTGACGGCGTCAACCATGTTGGTAGTATCGCTGTTGTTGATCTACGGACCGGCCTATATCAGTTTCATGCTGTCATCAGGCGAGAAGTCGATGGTCATCCAGCGACTGTCTGGCTCCATGGGGGGCAAGTCGGTGATATTCAGCATCATTCAGGCGGCTTCTCCAGACTTCAACGCTATTATCATTGCGATGAACGTTTCCCTCGCGCTGATGTTCGTGGGAGTTATCACAGGAATCTCGATTGTCGACCGGCTGCTCCCAAAGCGGATCGCTGCTATGCATGTGTCGTTGGCTGGTTGGAATTCACAGCCGTTGAAAGACGATGTCGGTGGCAGCCGCGTCCTAGTGGTGGCGATCACAGCTCTTACGCTGTTCCTGGCGTGGGTTTCGATCAGGGAGAACCATCTCGGCGTTGTCAAGGGATTCTTGTCAATCACCGATGACGAGGCGGCCCGTGTCATTTACCGATTAAACCGCGGTGGCAGCCAGAACTATCTCTACCGGATAGTGTTGGGAGCGGTCGCACCGATGCTAGTCGTGTGGGGAATGCTCTCGGGTTGGATCAACCGTTCCTGGCTGCTGCTTTTGGCAGCGGGCCTGCTATTTGGTGCGGTTATCATCGGAAAGGCTGACACTCTCAGCAAAGCGCCACCGGCTTTTTTTCTTGTTCAAATGATCGTGGCTGGTCTGCTGGTCTTTCGCAACAGAGTAAATTGGCGAGGAGGAATTGCCGTACTGTTTGCAATCATTCTGGTGTTTTATCTGACCATCAAACTTACTGTATTGGCTTACGACAGTTTCGGTGCGTTGGGGTTCCTCTACTACAGAGTGTTTGAGGTGCCGAGTGAAGCTTTGCTGGAGACGTTCGGTGCGTTCCCGTTCCGATATCCCCACACTTGGGGCGCCAATATCCGGCCGTTGGCGATGATCATCGGACTTGATTACATTCCAGCGTACACAATTATCTCCGAGCTTTGGCACAACACCAAGGACGCTACGAGCAACGCACTGTTCATCGCCGACGCCTGGGTTGATTTTTCGTACGCCGGGGTTTTCGTTTTCAGTATGTTGGCAGGCATTGCCTGCCGCTTGATAGACGCCGTCTATCTGGTCAATGGCAAGACCGCAATTGCCATCGCGGTGATGTCGGCGGCCTTTGCCGGCGTTTTTGCCTTGTTGGTGAGTGCGCTCAATACGGCGTTTCTGTCCGGCGGATTGCTGCTCGCGCCGCTTATGGCAGGCGCGCTGGTAAAGACAATTCGGCTACTCGACCAGGGTGCGTCCTCAACAGCGTCCAATACCACCTAAGGCTGGTTACTTTTTGCCAGTACCATTAGCGACCAGCCGCCGAGAATGCGCGCGGCAAGATCCGGCGCCAATTTCGACAGGAGCATGCGAGGTATCCTCATCAATCCTGTCCGGAAGCTATGATACGGAAGATCAATCGCACGCGCCGTCAACTTGGTGTCGATGAGCTCGTAGCCGCAATATCTGATGGTTTCAAGGGCAGTCTCCTTCGTAAAGTAATGAAGATGCCCCACTCTTCGCCGCGCATCGAGCAAAGGTTCACTGCGGGCCACGGTCTGAACGGACAGGTCGAGCGGAATATGAAAGACCGTGTAGTCTGCTAGTCCGCGCAACGATTTGATAAACCCGATATAGTTATCTACATGCTCGAATACGTCGATGCACAGAAGCGTGTCGTAGTGGACATTCTTGTCCAGCATATCCGCATTGATGAAATGCACGCCCTGGCTTTCGCGGCTTTGCGCCAACTCGAAGGCCTGTCCTGACATTTCGTAGCCAACGAAAGAACTTTCGGGGAGGCGAGCCTTCAGCTGAACGAGGATTTCGCCGGCGCCGCAGCCGATTTCCGCGACGCGCGAGGGCTTGAGGTTATTTTGGATCAGGATATCGTAGATGTTCTGGGCCTTCCACGGCGAGTCCTCTATGTGCCACGTCGGGTTGCTGGCGAGATATTCCGCGTTGGAATAAATTGAATGGTCGTTCTCCATCCGCTGGCCCGCCATATCCTTACCAATCATATGATGTTCTGAGTCCGCATTACGGGGCAGTCGCCGTCGGAACTGGCCGCGCATGAATGGAATGAGGTTATTTCGCAGCAGTATGCGAGGGTGTCAACCGTTTGCCTCCCCGGCAAGGGGGCGATGGCTGGAGCGCACGTAATCGAGTTTCTTATTCCTGTCCGAGGTGTTATTGGGTGCTGGTTCCGGCGGATATCGAATGCGACTGTTTCAGAATAGTGGCGTGTACCCATCGTACCTGCGTCAGTTTGATCGTTTAGCGGCCTGTGCGACTGGCTTCGACGATCGACTGAACTTGTTCCTGCAAGATCGTTTCGGCGCGCTGCATTTCCTGCAGCCGGTTCTCGACAGATCTCCTGACGCCTTCTTCACCAACGGTGACGACAGTACACTACAGAAATCTTGGGCGCGCGAAAAAGGCATGCCGCCGTCAAGTACCCTCGAAGACATCCTCGTCGCCCAAATCGAACATCATCGCACGGATGTCTTGTACAATATTGATCCGGTCCGCTATGGTAGTGGTTTCGTGCGCAAATTGCCCGGTTGCGTGAAGAAGAGCTTATGCTGGCGGGCGGCTCCTTCGGGTAATGCGGATCTGTCGGCTTACGATGCCGTCGTCGGTAACTTTCCCTCGATCCTGGAAGACTGGCGCCAGAAGGGGTGCCGTGTTGCTCCGTTTTTTCCTGCTATTGATCCGGTAATGGATAGCTATGGCCGAGGCGACCGGCCCATCGATGTGCTGTTCGTAGGAGGGTACTCTCGACATCATTCGCGTCGGGCGAGGATACTGGAGCGAGTTGCCGATCTTGCTGCCGCCAGGAAAATTGTCTTCTGTCTCGATGCTTCGCGTCTGACACGGCTTGCTGAAAGTCCGTTGGGATTTTTTCCGCCCCTCAAGAAGCATCGTCGTCCCAAAGCTATAGCAACAATCGCGAAAGCGCCGGTATTCGGCCGAAAGCTGTATGAGTTGATCGGACAATCGAGAATCGTCCTAAACGGCGCCATCGACATGGCCGGAGAGGATCGCGGCAATATGCGGTGCTTTGAGGCCATGGGCTGCGGCGCTCTGCTGGTTTCGGACGCCGGGCGCTATCCGGAAGGCATGGAACCGGACGCTACCATCAAGGTGTACAGCTCCCCCGAGGAAAGCGCGGCTTTGATCGAAGAGCAACTTTTCAATAGCGGGACGACGTCTGCAATGGCGTCGCTAGGCCGGGAACGGATCGCCGCTCTTTATAGCAAGTCGTTGCAATGGAAGCATTTTCTCGATCTCGCAGGGCGGCTGTGATTGTGCTATGAACCACTAGCCAACGAAGTATCAAATCGCATGAATCTTCATCGCTTTGCTCAGCAGATTTTTAGACGTGCGACTTGCCGAATTGGTCCGAGATCGCGTCTAAGTCAAGAGGCACGGATTAAAAATGCGGCCGGAGATTCTGATCTAATTCTGATCGGGCAGGACACGTTCGTGCGTGGCGAACTAATGACATTCGGTCATGGGGGCAGAATTGTTATTGGGGATTGGTGTTACGTGGGCGACGGTACGCGCATCTGGTCGGCTGCTTCGATCGCCATAGGCAATCGTGTCTTGATTTCTCATTCAGTCAACATATTCGACAGCCTTACGCATCCTCTGCAGGCTTCGAAGCGGCACCAGCAGACAAAGGACATATTCACTCTCGGTCATCCCCGCAATCTAGCGCTGGGTGAGCAGCCCGTCACCATTCATGACGACGCCTGGGTTGGTGCGGGCGCGTTCGTGCTGCGCGGAGTGACGTTAGGGCAAGGTGCAATTGTAGCGGCCGGCGCGGTCGTGACCAAGGACGTGCCGGCGTTTTCCATCGCAGCCGGAAATCCTGCTGTTGTTGTTCGGGAGCTTTCGCCTGATGAGCGTTGATCCTAGTCTCTCGTCTTGGGAAGAAGCGGTGGTCTGGTTTCGCAATCAGCCCGAACAGCAGCAGGTTGCCCGAGACGCATTCTATGACGATCCGCTCGTCGAGGCTGCCGCACGCTATTATGCATCGGGCGAATGGCGCGCCGTGTCCGAAATATTGCGTGGGCGTCACGGACGGGCACTCGATATCGGAGCCGGTCGTGGCATTGCCAGTTATGCACTGGCGCAGGATGGGTTTGCCGTGACGGCGCTGGAACCCGATCCGAGTGCGATCGTCGGAGCCGCGGCGATCCGCAAACTGGCGCAGGATGCGGATCTTGCTATCGAGGTTGTGGAGGAAGTGTCCGAAAGGCTTTCATTCGCCGATGGAAGTTTCGACGTCGTGTTCGCGCGAGCGGTTCTGCACCATATGTCCGATCTGGAGACCGCCTGCCGTGAGATGTATAGGGTATTGAAGCCGGGGGGCATCGCCATAGCGGTGCGTGAGCACGTCATCAGCCGCGATTCCGATCTCCAAAAGTTTTTGGACCAGCATCCCCTGCACCGGCTCTACGGTGGTGAACGGGCCTTTCGCCTTGATCGCTATGTGGGTGCCTTAAGGGTGGCTGGATTCGAGCCACTGGAGGTGCTTGGGCCGCTAACAAGCGCGATCAATCTTTTTCCGTACACGATCGATAGCTTGCGGGACTCCGTCGTTGCCCGGTTGTCGCGAAAACTGCCGGTTCCGGGCTGGGGTACGATCCTGAAATCCGATCTGGTTTTCAAGTTGGCCCTGACCGTTGCCGGGCGCTTCGACAACCGGGCCGGCCGCCTCTACTCGTTCATTGGACAAAAAGCGCGCGTTTGAAATTACGACGGAATTAGCAAGACGCAATGACGGTGGGTTAGGTCCGCGATCCTTTCCCCAAAATCTCCTCATAGATCGTGACCGCCTGTTCGGCGGATTTTTCCCAGTTGAATATCTTCATGACGCGCGCTCGTCCAGCGTCTCCCATCGTCCGACGCAACGACGGATCGGCGCACAACCGATCGAGCGCCGCGGCGAATGGAACAGGGTCTCCCGGCTTCATGAGAATTCCCGCCTCCGGAGGTACTTCGAACGGAATGCCACCGATCGTGGTTGACACCACCGGAAGCCCGCTTGCCATGGCTTCGAGGATCACAAGCGGCAAGGTGTCGGCGCGCGAGGGGAATACAAACAAATCCACGGTCTGATAGAGCGCGCGCAATTCCGCCCTCGTGATGAAATCAGTGAACAGAAGTCGCTTGTCGGAACCCGCCACGCCGTTATCGGCGAGCAGTCGCTCGTGCTCCTCCTGCGAGCGGATCGCACCGGCGACGACGGCCACGGACTTTTCTTGCATCAGGGGCAATGCCCGAAGCAGCACGTCGAGTCCCTTATTCGCGGTGTGATTGCCCACGTATAACATCAGGGATCGGTCGGATGGGAGATTGAAGCGCGCGATGAGGTCTTGACGCTCTGCGTCCGGGATCGCTTTTGCGAAATAGGGATCGACGCCGTTCGAGACGACACGAAGGTTCCTGATGTCCACGCCCATGCTCGTTAGAATGGGCTCTTCTTGGGGAGACAACATCAAAACTCTTGCCGCATTTTGAGCGACATATATCACGGGACGCCGCACCAGCATTTCGAGCAACGGCTTCTGCCATGTCGGAGCGCCGAAGCCACGTGAAAATTCGTTGAACTCGACGAAACCATGCGTTGAGATCACATATGGTATTTCGAGTTCCATGCAGGCTTCTGCCGCGGTTTTAAGTGCGCCGGGCGGGTGAGGATTATGCAAGTGGACGATATCGAACCGGCCGTCACGCAGCCAGGAACTGATCTCCGGCCGCCAGGCGATGCTGACGGCCTGCCGCGGCAGGAACTTCTGCACCGACAAGAGGGGATTTTTCGCTTTCTGACGGACGATGCGCAAGCCATCCTCGACGGTTTCGTCGTCCGTCTCCGCCATCAGAAGCAGTGTGCTGTCGGTAAGTCTTGCGATCCGTTGCGTCAGCTGAATCGCGGCCGATACCCCTCCGCTGGCCTTGAATGTCGGTGGCGTGATAACGATAGCGGCAACGCGCGGCTTCTTTGCCGTCATGTAAATCCGTCCTCGACGCGGCTCGCCCAAGCTCGTTGCATGCTTTGGGTGAGCGAAATTGTCGGTGTCCAATTGGTGATCTGCTTCAGCTTCTGTGTTGATGCCCTGAGCATCGGCCGATCGACGGCGCGCATGCGTAAAGGGTCCTGCTGGATATCGAGCTTGACGCCTGCTGCGGACGCGATCGTGGTCACGACATCGCCGACCGAGTGCGTGTGGCCGGTGCCGAGGTTTGAAATCAGGAGACCGCCTTCGAAAGTATCGCTCTTGCCAAGCGCACGAAACCCGGTTGCAACGTCGCTGACGTCGATATAGTCGCGGTGCGGAAACAGATTTCCCAAAGCGAGCTGGGTTTTGCCGGACGCAAGCTGGCCGATGATGGCGGGCACGAGATGTGGATTGGTCTCTCCGGGGCCCACTACGTTGAACAGCCGGACAATTACTCCCAGGATCTTCTTCTGATCGTGGAAGTGCCGGACGAAATGCTCACCATGCAATTTGGTGTAGCCGTAGATGTCGACCGGCCCCAGGTCTTCGTTGCGCTCCAGATGTGCATCGGGCAGCGGACGATAGACTGCAGCCGACGATGCGAAGATGAATTTAGCGCCGGCCGGCGCCGCGTTCAGCAGATTGACGGTTCCCGATACATTGATCGCTACCGAGTTGCCGGGAGCCGCTTCACACGCCGGAATAAAATGCACGGCCGCAAGATGATAGATCGTGACCGGCCTTAGCTTGCGGAGCAGTTCCGCGATCGCATCGGCATCGCGGATGTCTAGGCGATGCAGAACAAACTTATCCTGCTCCATGTAAGACAAGCGATGTTCACCGCTGGTCAGATTGTCCAGAACGTGCACATCGCAATTTCGCTGATCGACGAGTTGACGGACCAATTCCCGGCCGACATATCCGACCCCGCCGGTCACCAGAACTGGATCGTTGCTCATATGAAAAGCCTTTTGCTGGAGAACTAGCCAAATATGTCGGCAGCGCCGCAGTCTCGATAGGAAAAAATTTCGCGGTGAGTCAACGATTAAAACCAGGCCTTTTGACAGTTGCGTTATTGCGAAATATCGTGGACGGTCAGGCCGTCCCACGAAAATGCCCCCATCAATTTGACAACTTACAAGCGCTTCGATCGTCCAAAAGCCGGCTCATCAGTTCCCGGTAAGATCTCAAGGCGGTCCGCCTAGTGTATTGCGGGGCGATCTCCGCTGCGCGCTGCCCTTTGTCCGCGGTCCTGTCGGCTTCTAGCGCGGCTGCCCTAATCACCTCAGCGATCGCAGCAGGGTTCTCGGGCTGCACCACCCATCCCAAATCATGGTCCCGGATCAGGATAGCCGCCTCTGCGTCCGGTTCCGAGCAGATGATGACGGGTCGACCTACCGCGAGCAAATTATAGATGCGGCTCGGCACCGACACTCCCGTGTTGTTTTTGCGATAGGGAATAACCCAGACGTCGGCCGCGGAAAGGAAACTTTCCAGATCTGCTTCAGGTACGCGCTCGACTAGAGAGACGTTGTCTAGGGGCGAGGCTGCCTGCCGCTCCTTTAATTTGGTCCAGCCTACGCCTTCGCCAGAAAACAGGAAATGAATGTCGCGGTTGTCTTGCAGCATTCGGGCGGCTTCGAAGACGGATTCAGGATCGTGCGTAAATCCGGCATTTCCTGACATTGCGACAAGGAATTTGCCTCCACAACGCTGGCGAAAGATATTGCCTGCTTCGATCTGACGATAGCGCACGGCAAGTGTCGCCCAATTTGGAATGAAGGTAATCTTTTCAGCTGTCATTTTGGGATAGGCCATCAGCATCGAATTCATGTCGCGTCCGATCGTGACGATGGCATCCAAACGTTCAAACATTACTTTGTTCGCCCATCGCATCATTTTGGTCAGCATCGATGCAGGGTGCAGAAAACCCGCCATTATCAAAGAATCCGGATAGAAATCGTAGATGATAAGTGCCGCGGAGGCTCCGCGCAGTCGCGCTGCCAGCGCCACGGCATAGGGTAGCGTGAACGGAGTCGTAACGCACAAGACCGCATCCCCGCGTCGGGTATGCTTCAGCACGGAAAGAAAGATCTGGAAGGCGAACAATACAGCCGCGAGCGATCTTGAGACTAGTGCTGATTTTCCTGGCCACCAGCTCCTTACTTCAATGACCGTTGGTTGGCCTGGTTCGCTCCGTATTAAGCTGGAACCTGGAGTGCCCGACAAGACGATCATTTCGCTTTCTCGCGCAAGCTCTTTGGCAATATCGGTCATGTATCCGGAGGTGGTACTGGGGAAAGGCGCATAATGTTGGGTGACGAGGAGAACCCTTCCGGTTCGGTTCAAAACCTCCGGAGCAGAGACCGAGCATCCCTGTCGCCGACGAGTGACCACTAATTTGTGGAGCAATAATTGCTCGTAAAGATCAACCACTGCTCCGCCGATTATTTTCGCGGATAATTTCGTGACGACAAGCTGTCTTGCAGACTGGGCGAACTTTTCGCGTAGTTGATTTGATGTCGCAAGTCGCAAAATGGCGTTTGCCAACGCCAACGGGTCCTCGATCGGCACTAGAAGTCCGGTCTGTTCGTCCAAGACGATCTCACGGCAACCTGGCGCATTTGTCGCGATCATTGCCCTGCCGCAGGCGGCGGCTTCCAGGAGGCTCATGGGCAGTCCCTCCCGGTGTGAGGGCAGGACGGCGATATGACAACGCCGCCAAAGAGACACGATGTTATCGATGTGCCCTAGCCAGCTTATTCCTGGCCTCCGGCTCCATTCCTGAGCTTCCTCCAGCAAGACGGAAGCGGGATTGGCGGGATCGGGATTTCCAGCGATTATCAGGTTTATGTCATGTCCCTGGTTACGGAGAATATTATGGGCGGCAACCAGCGCTCGAATGCCCTTATCAATCAATAAGCGGCCTGCAAAACCAATTGTAATCGGTCCATTCGGCTCCCGAAGCGGCTGCAGAACATCGGTATCAACGCCCGATCCAGGTATCAAGACGATCCGCTTCCCGTCAATTCCGAGCGTTTCGAGAGCAGATTGATCGTCGGGGTTTTGAACAAGAACGGTGCTGTGTTCACTATTCAGAAGCCATGGCAGCAAGGCCATCATGCTCCGCTTAAGCAGCTGCGTTCGCCAGTTCACGGATGTGAAGATATAGCCAAGTCCGGTTATCGCGTTTACCAGCGGCGTTTGCTTCCCTAGCGCCGCTATAGACCCATAGACGCAGCATTGCAGACCCGAGTGGTGAACAATTTTTGGTTCGATTTCACGTTGAACCCGCCTAAGAGCTGCAATTGTCGGAATGGCGGTAAACGGCGATAGCCCGCCACGTCGGAAGGGGATCCGGTGTAGGATGAAACCTTCTGCCTTGATAGCTTCGCCACCTTTGTCGACGCGTGTCGCAACATGAACCTCGAAGCCAGCGTCTCGCGCCGCCCGAGCCATCGGCAGACGATTGAGCAAGAACGCGAAGTCCTCGTTCACAACGTATAGTATTCGCCGCGGTTGTGTGGCAGTCTCCATATTCTTTCAGCTCACATGAAGTTATTTGTCCTCGGAACATTTGTATAAATACGCCCAGGATCTGGCTCGTTTCTAAGAACAATTCCTGCAGCGCACAAGCGCCTATCCGCGCTCATGTGTCTTGTTGGTGACATTCGTCAGTGGTAACCTGCCACAAATGACTGATCTCTCGCGGTCCCTTTGACTAAGCCGTTGGACGACCTGCACGGATTGAAAGCGAAAGCAATCCAACTAGAACTGATGGTGCCGTGTTGTCGGTTCGAAAAGCAGCAGCCCGCGTAGTCATTCTTTTGGTTACGTTGACCTTGGCCACGGTTTTTCGTCCGGCCTCGTCCCGTGCAGACGAGCGTTTGAACGCATATCTAAATGACATGAGAATCATGGCTTGCATTGCGGCAGAAAATGCCGTGCGTGCTCGGCTCAAAGAACTTGGCCGGGTCAGTTTCGAAAGTTGTGCTTCCAACAAATTCGATATCGATATTTCCGCCGACGATCGCGATTATAAGGTGCGCGGATATGCAATCATATTACCTCCAAACGTCGCCTCAACGATCAAGCATTTTCTTGTACAAATAAATCACAACCCAGGCTCTTACGGCGATTGGGGATTCGAGGTAACTCGAGTCGAAATTGATCCTTGAATTAGCTGCCCAACGACTGCCCGATCTGAACCGGGGCGCTCGCGGTAATTGGCGTAGTGTTTGGCAGGAACGAGGCGGCGGATGACTTCCCTGGCGTGTGGCTGGTAGTCTCTTTCAGGGCAATGATTCCAACGCTTAATGCGAGGAAGAACTGGAGCATGTATGTATAAGCAAATGCGCTGGAAATTTCCGAGCTCACGAGGTTAAAAACATATATCGCGATTGCGGATTTTTCCGCGGCAGAATAAGCGGACCCTTGGCGCAGCGACGCAACGATCGGCAGGAAAGTCAGAATGCTGAACAGCAAAAGCCCAAGGGCTCCGGCTTTGTAGATGACCTTCAGATGCACGTTGTGGGATATTCGTGAATCCCGCCTGTGATGATGGCGTTTAGGTTGGCAGTTCGTAAGCGATGTTGTCAGGCCACGCGCCAGCATTCTTGGGTAGCGAGATAGGCCCAGGGTAGCAGTTCGTCGATCTGGCTATTCGGGTGATCGTTGACGATGCGGGTGATAACGTCGGCGAGATAGGCATGGGGTTCGACGCCGATGAGCTTGCAGGTTTCGATCAGTGAGGCGATGATGGCCCAGTGTTCGCCGCCGCCGTCCGAGCCTGCCAACAGGGCGTTCTTGCGGTTGAGCGCGATTGGGCGGATAGCGCGCTCGACGACATTGGAATCGATCTCGATGCGGCCGTCGGCAATGAAGCGCGTCAGCCCGTCCCAACGCGACAGCGCATATCGGATGGCCTCCGCGAGTTTGGTCTTCTGGCTGATTAGACTAAGCTTGGCGCGCAGCCAGGGTTCGAATTCGTCGGGGATCGGCCGGCTCTTCTCTTGGCGGACGGCGCGACGCTCGTCGGCGGTACGGCCGCGGATCTGGGCTTCGATGACGTAGAGCCCGGCGATACGTTCGAGCGCCTCGCTGGCGATCGGTGCGGGACCGGCCGCGGCGAGTTCGTAGAAGCGCCGGCGCACATGTGACCAGCAGAACGCCAGTTCTACGTCACCGCGCTCGGCCAGGACCCGATAGCCGGCATAGCCGTCGACCTGGAGGATGCCTGCAAAACTCGCGAGGTGGACGATCGGCCGTTCGGCCTTGCGATCGAGAGCGCAGACATAGGCGACGGCGGGCGGGTCCGTGCCGCCCCCCGGTCGTCGCGGGCATAGGCCCAGATCTGGCCGGTCTTGGTGCGGCCGCGTCCGGGATCAAGCACGGGGGCAGTGGTCTCGTCGGCAAACAGTTTTGTCGACTGCTTCAGCTTCGCGAGCAGTCGCTCATGCACCGGCCGCAACAGGAAGGCTGCCCGCCCGACCCAATCGGCCAGGGTCGAGCGATCCAGTTCGAGGCCCTGGCGGGCGTAAATTTGAGCCTGCCTATACAGCGGCAGATGGTCGGCATATTTGGCGACGAGTACCTGCGCCACGGTGGCTTCGGTCGGTAGGCCGCCCTCGATCAGCCGCGCTGGCGCCGGTGCCTGCACCATGGTCTCGCAGGCCCGGCAGGCATACTTTGGCCGCCCTACGACTAGGACCCGGAACTGGGCCGGCACGATATCCAATCGTTCGCTCACATCCTCGCCGATCCGGTGCAGCGCCTGCTGACAGCACGGGCAGGCGTCATCGTCGAGGTCAATCAGCATCTCGGCCCGCGGAAGATGCGCCGGCAGCGCTCCTCTGTTCCTGCGGCGCCGTGCGGCTCGGCTCGATCGCTCGGCACCATTGGCTGCATCGGTCGCGGCATCACTGCTCGCCTCGACCTCCTCCAAACCGAGCAGCAACGCGTCCTTCGGCAGCGTCTCGGCCCGGCGGCCGAAGCGATGACGCTGCAACTCCTTGATGATCTGCTCGAGCCGCGCGGCGCGCGCCCGTTCGGCCAGCAGCATCGCCTTGAGCGTGCCGGGATCGTCCGGAAGCGTGTCGGCACTTGTCGCCATGATGCGAATACACCATGGGTCGCGGCATCCCGCGTGAACGCGCTTCCAGTCCAGTCCTTCGAGCAAGGCTGACAGCTGCGCCGCGGTCAGGCGAATGACGCCGTCTTGCACGTTGGGCCAGCAGAACGAACCGGTCTCAAGCCGCTTGGCGAACAGGCACACACCCGTGCCGTCCCGGTAGATCAGCTTCACCCGGTCGGCGCGCGTGGCGCGGAACACATACACGGCGCCGGAGAACGGATCGGCCTGCATGCTCTCACGCACCAAGGCCTTCGGCACCCTTGCGGAAGTCGACCGGCCTGGTCGCCACCATCACCCGCACCGCGCCCTTCGGACCGATCACGTGCAGGTCTTCAGCGCATGGAGCACGGCCGCAACCGTCGCGGCATCCGCGCCGCGGTCGATCCGGACGGCGACGCCGTTGATCTCGATCTCGATAATGCCGCTGGTCTCCGCCCCCTGGGGCGTCTTCCGAAGGCGTCGGCGCTGCCGCGGTGAGCGCTCCGGCGGCGTGCACGATGGGGTAACGACAGCGGGCACGAACGTCTGCGGCTCGGGTCCCACAGGGATCGTAACCGGCTGTCGCATTTGCCGGCCACGTAAACAGCTGTTGCGGCGACAATCCGTGCCGCCGCGCGACCTCCGATACCACGGCTCCCGCGGCCAGCGTCTCCTCGACAAACCGCGCCTTGTCGTCGGCCGAGAACTGCCGGCGTCGGCCGCTCTCCGTGATGACCTCGACCCGACGAACCGAGATCTAGGCTCAACCATATGGTCAAACTTAGACACAAGCCGATCTCCAGTCAGAGATCGATCATTCCTCGCTCGACGCCTTCAATGGAAGGTGGGACCGAAACAGCGCTTACGGCAGTTCCGGAATTCCGAGCGAACGTTCCGTCTAGGAATTGAGCCATTGCTCTTCAAAACGGGTGACCAAACGCAATAGTGGTGTTGCTTGGCTCCAAGTTTTCCCGGCGAGTCTCAAAGCCAGTTTATCCCGCGCGGAAGGCGTCGGTTGGATGGTGTTGCCTGCTTCCTTCTCCAGTCCGGTTGAGGGCGATGACCCCAGTTGTCAATGCGAGGAAGAACTGCAGCACGTATGTATAGGCGAACGCGCCGGAAATGTCCGAATTCACAAGGTAAAAAAGATAAATGGCGATAACGGATTTCTCCGCGAGGGAAAACATCGACCAACGGCGCAGCGATGCAACTATTGGCCAGAAGGTCAATATGCTGAACAGCACCAGCCCTGCAATTCCGGTTTCGTAGAGTATTTCAAGATGCACGTTGTGGGGATAATATTTGGATGCATCGATAGGGTGAAGCAGCCAATCTGGAGCGCCAAAACCTTCATCGACCGGAAACATCCCAATCCCTCGACCCAGCAAAAGCCTGTGCGGTTCGGATAAAATGCGGTGCCACGCCCGTTTCCATATCTGGAGACGGAAAAGGGGATTCGGATCCTGAATTTCTCGAACCGTACGGGAAATCGCGTCCGGAGCTACCGCGTTGGCTGGTTTGTGCTGAAGCGCGCGCTGGTAGAACAGGTCTGACGCCAACGTCGCGGCTACGATCACAGCCATGGCACTGAGCAGAGCCCACTTTTTTGAGCGGACCCAGAGAGCTGCGCCCATCAGAAACGTCAGGCTACAAACAAGTCCAGCCAGCGCTCCTCTCGCTGAGATATGGAACAGAAATAGGAGAACGAACGGCAAGGCGCCAAGGGCAAGAACCTGCCTGATCCGATTTGAAGCTAGTCCAATTGCGGCAAGCGCCGCGGGTCCCAGCACGATTCCAATATTCTGGTGAAAGGTGATGAATATAGCTGGATCTCCGACACCGAAGACATCATTGAGATGGCCGTCGCGCATTAAGTCACCGAATCGGGCGGTGTATTGGAGGAGCACGATCAAATAGATCGCGGCCGAGCCCAGCAACATGATCAGGACTGCCTTCAAAGCACGTGCTGCGGCAAAACCAAAAGTCATAAACACGGCGTGGAAAACAAGGATCCCAAATAAGTACGTCGATGGAACGTCTGGACGAGAAAGAAGGAGAAAGTCGATAATCACGAGACCATAGAGCGCTCCCAACAAGAGAAGAACTTCGGTGACCTTGGTGGCCATTCCATGTATCTGGCGCCAGCTAATAGCAACCAGCGTAGCTCCGAGCGTGCTCGTTGCAGCGAAAATTGCCGTCGAGCCGACCAGATAAAAGGGTACAAATAATTTTGAAAATGCTGCCGTCGTGACAATCGCCGCCGTCGCCGCAGCAAGGACGCGTTGGCAATAGTTTACCAGCACAGCTCCGGTACATGCTCCGCGGATTGGTCGAGGCCGGGAAACTTCGGTGTTCATAAAGTCGTGTGCCGAATGTTGTGACAGGCGGGCGTTTCGGGGGGGGCAAGTAGTCTAACGGCTCGAAGTTTATCACGTTATGGCGGAATGGCCGATGTGGGTCCAGTGCTCGTTAGCCTGCATTCACCATCAAAAATGTGCGTCAATTATCGTTATCACACATTGTTGGGTGATTTCATTCGTAAGCGTTTTCTCGCACCGACCGTGCGGATTGAGCTCGTCTATTGAATGTGCAAGCGTTCGGCCAATCCGACTGGCAGAGGAAGACGCGTCCACCAAAGTCTTGGGTATAGCGTTTCATCGTTTTCTTCCGACCGCACACCAGTAAGGCACTTCGTCGGAAAAGGCTACCTCTCCGAAACCTGCGTCTGCCAGCATTTTTTCGATCTGCTGCCTCGTAAATCGCCGCTCGAGCCTGGTGCAAAACCGGTCGTAGGCATCAGTGCGCATGACGTAGAATTTGCGATATCGGTAGAACTCTAGCGGGATGGAGGCTGGAGAGAAGCCGGCGCGCTCGACCAGCGCTGCGAAGCGAGCCAATGGCCAATAGACAACAACAGCGATTATCTGGCTGATGATCAGCCGCGCGGAGGGCGGCAAGGACGAAATGATCACCCGGAAGAAATTGCTGAAGCGCCAGATCGCGCGATACCACCATGGACGGTTGTCTAGCGCATAGTAAAGGTAGATCAAGAAGGGCGCGCCGATCTTCAGCTTGGTTGCGATACTGCGGATGGCCGCCATGGTGTCTGGCACATGATGCAAGACACCAAGTGAGAAAGCGAAATTAAGAGAATCATCCTCAACGGGTATGTCGCCGACGCTCGCGACGTGAAAGCTGACGTTGGTGGCACCGAGGAGGTTTTGCCTGGCAACCGCGAGAGCGTCGATGCTCGCGTCGAGCAGATGGAGATGGCCAACTTTTGGTGCGACCATAACGGACCAGCGGCCGCTTCCGCAGCCCACATCGATGCCAACCGGATTAGGCGGAAGCTCGTTCCAGGGAAAGATTCGAAAGTACGATTGGAAGATTGCCTCGCGGTCGGCCGGTGAAAAGTCCCTCTCGTTCTGTCGGAACGTCGACCATTCGTGGCCGAATCCCGCCGCAACGTCGGGATCGTTGTTTTGCATAAGATCGTTCATCGAAGAGTATTTCATGTCAGCTGGAACATTGCAGTATTTGTCCGCTCTAGCTCAATAATACCATCATAAGCGCAAAGAAAAAACTGCAATAATACAATGAGCCAGATGCAGTTGAGTCCAGACCCAAAAGCGGTTTCTATCGCGAGTTTTTTTGTGATCCACAGGAAAGCTTCGGTGAATTGCAATTGTTTCTGGATGTCAGTTTGCGGGACTTAAATCGCTTCTTCCAGCGATATGCTGGATAAGCCTCGCCCAGCCGAAGAACCAGCAAAATAAAGCAGTTGGCCGGACCGAAAATCCGCGCATTCGAAGCCGGACAATGTTACAGCCTAGGACTTAGCGTCGTCTAAATAAAACCGGGAGATGGAGTAGAACTCCATAACGGAGCAGGCCATTGCGGTCAGTTTCGCTATTGCTGACGGGCTGGCACTGCGTCTAAACAGACCCCTTGGACTATTGGATGATCATAGTGGCACACGGGCGCAGTATAGCAGTTGTCGGTTTGGGCTATGTCGGATTGCCCGTGGCGGTATCGTTTGCCCGAACATCCGTTCCCGTCATCGGGTACGACGTCGATGCGACACGTATTTCGGAGCTGAATGCGGGCCATGACCGCACCCGCGAGGTGGAGACCGGTGATCTCCGGCACACATCGCTGGTTTTTTCCGCTGATCTGACGGCGATCCTGAGCTCAGACTTCTACATCGTCACAGTCCCAACTCCGATCGACGATGCTCATCGGCCGGACCTCGATGCCATGATGGCGGCATCATGTTCAGTGGGAACTGCGCTCAGAATCGGTGATATCGTCGTGTACGAATCGACCGTTTATCCGGGCGCGGTCGAGGAACACTGTATTCCTATTCTCGAAGAGACGTCGGGCCTGAAGGCCGGCGTTGACTTCACAGTAGGATATTCGCCCGAACGCATCAATCCCGGTGACAAGGTGCACCGGTTTGAAACGATCATGAAGATCGTATCCGCGCAGGATGCGAAGACGCTCGACATCATCGCCGACGTTTATGGATCGGTGGTAACAGCCGGAATTCACCGCGCCCCATCGATCAAGGTGGCGGAAGCAGCGAAGGTCATCGAAAATACCCAGCGCGACCTCAATATTGCATTCATGAACGAACTGTCGCTCATTTTTAAAGCCCTCGACATCGATACCGGTGACGTCCTGGCGGCCGCGGGGACGAAATGGAATTTCATGCCATTTCATCCCGGATTGGTTGGTGGTCACTGCATCGGGGTCGATCCGTATTACCTTACCTACTGCGCTGAAAAGGCTGGCTATCATCCGGAAATTATTCTGGCGGGCCGCCGCATCAATGATGGAATGGGCCAGCGTATCGCGCGGGAATGCGTCCGCGGAATGCTCCGGCGGCGGGTAGGGAAGGGAGACACCGTCACAATACTGGGCCTGACCTTTAAGGAGGACGTCCCCGATACGCGCAACTCCCGCGTGGTCGATATTATCAGGGAACTGGAATCATTCGGCCTGGCGGTCCAGGTTCACGATCCTCTGGCGAATGCGGCGCATGCCAAACACGAGTACGGCGTTACGCTTCTCGACATTGATCAATTGAGACCCGCCGACGCGATCATCCTGGCCGTTGCGCACGAACAATATGTCGTCGCAGGCTGGTCGCTTATTCAGGAACTGTTAAGTGATGGTAGGGGACTGGTTCTGGACATAAAAATGAAGCTCGATCGCAGCTCTACGCCGCCCGGCGTCGAGCTGTGGCGGATCTGAGAACCGACTGGGGAGAAGATGTCCGATAGTACGATCTTGGTCACCGGTGCTGCCGGCTTTATCGGATTTCACGTCGCTGAGCGGCTGTTGTCGCTGGGTCATATGGTTGTTGGCCTCGACGTCATGAATAATTACTACGATCCAACGCTCAAGGAAGCTCGGCTGGAAATCCTGAAACGCGATGCGAATTTCAGTTTCGTGAAGCTAGATTTGGTTGATCGCGTGAGGACGAGATCATTGTTCGCCAAGCACCGGTTTCGGGTTGTCATTCATCTGGCAGCCCAGGCCGGCGTGCGTTATTCGCTTGAAAATCCCCACGCCTATATTGACGCGAATCTGGAAGGTTTCATCAATGTGCTCGAGGGCTGTCGTCGCAACGATTGCCGACATCTCCTGTTCGCCTCATCTTCCTCGGTCTATGGCACGAACACGAAATTACCATTTTCGGTGAACGACAATGTCGACCATCCGATCAGCCTCTATGCCGCGTCGAAGAAGGCAAACGAGCTGATGGCCCACGCCTACAGTCATTTGTACCGGCTTCCTGCCACTGGTCTTCGGTTCTTTACTGTGTATGGTCCATGGGGCCGTCCTGACATGGCGATGTTCATCTTTGCCAAGGCGATCGTCGGAGGCTCCGCGATCAAAATGTTCAATCACGGCAAGATGCGCCGTGACTTCACATTCGTCGAGGATGTCGGAGAGGCGATCGTTCGCCTGATGGACCGCCCCCCGCAAGGCAATCTGGATTGGTCGGGCGACAGGCCTGATCCCTCCAGCAGTGCAGCACCCTGGAAGATCTACAACATCGGCAACAATCATCCCGAAGAGCTGATGCACGTGGTTGCATTGCTGGAGCAGGAGTTCGGCCGCACTGCCGCCAAGGAGATGTTGCCGATGCAGCCAGGCGACGTGCCGGCGACGTATGCCGACATCGAAGATCTCGCGCGCGACATCGGATTCCGGCCGGCGACCAGTATCGAGGACGGCATCGCGCGGTTTGCGAAATGGTATCGTGACTACCACAATCTGTAACGACAGGGCGCCGATGACGAAACGCATTATTCCACTGATGGTGTGCGGCGGTGCCTGAACGCGGCTATGGCCGGCCTCGCGCGAGGTGCGCCCAAAGCAGTTTTTGCCGTGGTTCAGGATGCACTCCACCTTTCAGGATACCATGCGGCGGGTGTCGGAGCCGGCGCTGTTCGAGCGGCCGATCGTCATCACCAACACCGCCTATCGCTTCATGGTGCTGGAGCAGCTTGCTGAGATCGGGCTTGAGGCGGATGTGCTGCTGGAGCCGATGCGGCGGGATTCCGGACCGGCGTTCGCGCAGTCGCGCGACGGCGAGGCGATCGTTCTGGCGCTCCCCGCCGACCATGTCGTGCGCGATACCGACGCATTTCTCGCCGCCTGCCGCTAGGGCCTGGTGGCGGCCGAGGCCGGAAGCATCGTGACCTTCGGCGTTCACCCCGAGCGCGCGGCCACCGAATACGGCTACATCAATCCCGGCGAGCCAGTGTCCGGAGAGGTTCGCAGCGTCGCAAAATTCGTCCAGAAGCAGGCCCGGTGAAATATCAAGGCCGGTTATCTCTGGAACAGCGGCAACTTCATGTTTCGCGCCTCGGTTCTGCTCGATGAATACCGCAAGGTCGATGCCGAAAGCGTGCAGGCTGTTACCGAGTCGGTGGTGAAGCCCGGACGCGATCTCGGATTTGTCACGCTGGGGCCCGCAGCATTCGGATCGGCAAAGCCGATCTCGATCGATTACGCGGTGATGGAAAAGGCCTCGCGGGCGGCGGTGGTGCCGGTGGCCTGCGGCTGGTCCGATGTCGGCTCCTGGCATGCGGTGTGGGAGCTGTCGGACAAGGATGCCGACGGCAACGCCGCACACGGCGCCGCCGTGTTCGAGCATTCCCGCAACTGCAATGTTTCGACCGACAGGGCGCTGGTCGCGCTGGAAGGGGTCGACGATCTTCTGATCGTCGCCACCCAGGACGCGGTGCTGGTGTCGCGCCAGAAGGACGCCAACGGATTGAAGCGGCTGGTCGCGAAGCTGAAGACGGTCGCGCCTGAGTTGACCAAGGAGCATCTGAAGGTTCACCGGCCCTGGGGCTCGTATCAATCGGGTCGACAATGGCGATCGCCACTAGGTCAAGCGCATCATCGTCAGGCCCGGCGGGCGGCTGTCGCTGCAAAGCATCACCATCGCTCCGAGCACTGGATCGTGGTGCGTGGCACCGCGCAGGTGATCGTCAACGAACTCGTCAAGATCGTACATGAAAACGAATCGATCTATATCCCGATCGGCGCAGTGCACCGGCTGGAAAATCCGGGCAAGATCCAGCTCGAGCTGATCGAGCTTCAGACCGGCAGCTATTTCGGCGAAGACGATATCATCCGGATCGAAGACGATTATCGCCGCTCGTGACAATGTAACCTGGACAGCCTGAGCTGTCACTGACCAATCGTTCCTTGTTGCCGCGTGGGCCGACAAACGTCGCTTTGGCGCGGGCTGGCGGAGCACCCAAGGCTATCGATTCTGTCCGGACTTCGGGAAATCACGGCACGCTATCGCGACAACAACAGCAGGTCGGCCCGCGCCTTGGCGGCCAGGGGATCGTCGGGGTGCCTCGCAATGAAGAGGTCCAGCGCCTCCGCCGTGCCTTGCCGTCGCGCCAGCTGATATTCCTCCTCCACCGCTATCCTGGGATCTCGTGCCGGAGGGATTGCGCGATTCCCGACTGTTTTTGCTTCGTCGGCGGATGCGCTCTTGGACATGGAAACGTGCCTTTCCCGATAGGTCTGATCTGGATCCGTCACCGCGAGCAAGACGACGACTAGTTCGATACCCACAACGAGTATGCGACGGGCGATCGGAGAGCCGTCTTGGCTTCGTTTCAGGGTCGACACGCGAGGATTGCCGCCGTGTTTCATCCAGAGTTCCATGAAACGCCTCATTTCCCCAAGGCAGCGTAACGTTATGGAAACGGATTAGGCCCAAATTAAGCCTGTTTATTATCGATCCACGATGTGAAGCGGCAACGCGAATCAGGGCACGAATACACCTGAAGGAGATCCCTTGGCCACCGCCGTAACTGTTTCCCGAACAAACAATCCCGAAATCGATGGTTTGCTGGGCGGCACAAAGTGGTCCAGCACGATCACCTATAGCTTTCCCGATTCTCCAAGCGACTATCCCGCCAGCTATCAAGGTGACGGCGAGCCAACGACTGCAGGCTTCACTTCGGCGCCTGTCGCGATGCAGCAAGCCATCACTTACGCCTTTGGATTGGTCGCAAGCTACACCAACGCTTCAATCCAGTTCGCTGGAACGAACGGCGCGGATATCGCCATCGCCCAATCTCCGGCCGCCAATCCGACCTCTTACGCTTACTATCCGGCGAATGTTCCTGCCGGCGGCGATATCTGGTTTGGAACGGCCTACAACTACTCGCTGTCGGCGCTGGGCAACTATTACTTCGCGACGGCGATACACGAGCTCGGCCATGCGTTAGGCCTCAAGCACAGCCAGGAAGCGGGCGGCGTCGCCAATGTCGCGGTGCCAGCAGCGCATGACGATCTCGAATACAGCGTCATGAGTTACCGCAGTTATGTGGGTGGTCCTCTAACGGGCTATACCAATGAAAGCTTCGGATTTCCCCAAACCTACATGGCCAACGACATCCTGGCCCTGCAAACCCTTTACGGCGCCAACTTCACGACTCACAGCGAAAACACCGTCTACTCCTGGAGCCCGACGACCGGGCAGGAATTCATCAACGGCGTCGCGCAACTGGCGCCGGGCAACGGCGCCGGAGGTTCGGCGAACCGCATCTTCGAGACGGTTTGGGACGGCAACGGCATCGATACCTACGACCTGTCGAACTACTCGACGTCGGTGTCGATCAATCTCAATCCCGGGGCATCATCGGTCACATCCGCAGTACAACTTGCATATCTGGGAAGCGGACACTATGCGGCGGGCAATATCTACAATGCCTATTTATACAATAACGATGCGCGATCCTACATCGATAACGCCATTGGCGGCTCAAGCAACGACACGCTGGTTGGAAACGCGATTGCCAACAACCTCAGCGGCGGCGGCGGCAACGATACGCTAGTCGGCGGTGGCGGCAACGATACGATCCTCGGCGGGGCCGGGGCCGATGTGGCGGTTTTTTCAGGCGCTCATGCTAATTACCTGATCACCTATAACTCCGCCACGCTGACGTACACAGTCGTTGATCAGCGAAGCGGGACACCCGACGGCATTGATACTATCACGGGTGTCGAGAATTTTCAGTTCGCGGATGGCACCTTCCCAAGCGAATCGCTGCCCGACCTCCGGGCGAATTTTGACAATGTGAGCAGCACCACGATAGCCGCTGGCGGCAGCACGTCGATCGAACTTTATACCGTCAATTTCGGTAATACGTCGGCGGCGTCGTCGACTACCGGCATTTATCTCTCGACTGACGCCACGATCACCACCAGCGACAGTCTGCTGATGACGATCGGTGCATCGGCGCTGACGCCCTATCACACGACGGGCTATTACGACCATCAGACCGTCTCGCTGACGCTGCCTGGCAATTTGGCGCCTGGCACCTATTACATCGGGGGCATCGCCGACCACACCAACGCTATCGCCGAGAGCATCGAAGCCAACAACACCTATAACGTTACGCAAATCACCGTGCTGCCGGCGCCGCCTCCATCGCTGCCCGACCTCCGGGCGAACTTTGACAATGTGAGCAGCACCACGATAACCGCTGGCGGCAGCACGTCGATCGAACTTTATAC
>NZ_JBVVPS010000007.1:150160-249342 GCF_055811355.1 Bradyrhizobium sp. WSM4873
GTGCATCGGCGCTGACGCCCTATCACACGACGGGCTATTACGACCATCAGACCGTCTCGCTGACGCTGCCTGGCAATCTGGCGCCTGGCACCTATTACATCGGGGGCATCGCCGACTACACCAACGCCATCGCCGAGAGCAACGAGGCCAACAACACCTATAACGTGACCCAAATCACCGTGCTGCCGGCAGCAATGAGTCCTCCAGCAGTGCCCGATAATACCGCTGTTGAATCACTCGCCCGAAGCTCCAGCCATGATGTCTTTGTATTCGCTGCCGACCTGGGTAAAGAGCCCGGAGGAAACCCTCCGTTAGCCCCGAGCCAGCTTCAATTCGATCATGCAAGCATTACGCATGAAAGCACTGCAGGTGCTTATCCCTTCGCGCCGGATGACGCATTTTACTCCGTGGCAGACATGGCGACGAAAGATATTCAATCACATCATTTGCATGATTTGATCATGTGATTAAAACCTGCTCCGAGCAGGCGCGCTTGGCGCACAGGCCGAGAACGGCCGAGACCGTGGCATCGACGTCGAAGCTGAACTGGATCTCCCATCATTTGGACATCCGGGGTAGGGGAGCGCCTCGTCCGCAAGGCCGCGCCTGACGCCGAGGCCGCCTTGGCGCGCTGCCCAGCAAGCCCCTGAGCTGAATGCCAGGCGCGTTGGAACAGACCGGGAACTCGGCTAAATGCGCCAAACCACGCGGCATTGGTTCTCCTTGGCCTGTCAACATTTTGGATAACAATATGGCTTGACGTTCATTCAGTGAACGGTCTAACGGTTGTCCTTGTTCTCCCGCTTCCTGGAGCACGGCATTGCCGGACAAGGGTTTCGAAAGTGATAGAATTGTCCTTGGGTTGCTGAACTCCGTGGGGCAGGGCTCGACTTCGCAACGTCGGATTGCGGCCGAGCTCGGCGTTGCGCTCGGGCTTGTGAATGCTTATCTGAAGCGCTGTGTCACCAAGGGATTGGTAAAGGTCAGCGATGCGCCTGCGCGGCGCTATGCTTACTATCTGACCCCGCATGGATTCTCCGAAAAAGCGCGTCTGACCGTTGAATATCTCTCATCGTCATTCTCGTTCTTCCGGCAGGCCAAAGCCGATTGCGCATTGGTCTTTGAAACGGCGAAAGCACGCAAATTTCGAAATCTGGTCCTTTTTGGGGAGTCGGATTTGGCCGAGATCGCCATTCTTTCCGCTGTGGAGAGTGGTGTTTCGATCTTGGGGATTGTCGATGAGCATTCGGCGCTGAGGTCGTTCGCCGGAAAACCCGTCGTTGGTCGCTTCAGCGATCTTTCGAGTAGTTTTGATGCGGTCGTTGTTACCGGCTTGCAGAATGCCTCGGGATTGTTCGAGATAGCCATACAACTTTACGGCGTTCAGCGTGTGTTTGCGCCGGCCTTACTGGGCTTAAGCACTTTCCAGCATGAGGACGGCCCGAAATGACAGCTGTTGATGCGGGTGCATGGTACGTCGTTCAAACGCAGGTGAACGCCGAGGTGAAGGCAGCGCGCAATCTCGTGCGTCAGGGATTCCGAGTTTATATGCCGCGATTCTTGAAGCGTCGAAGTCACGCTCGCAAGATTGAAAAAGTAGCCGCGCCATTATTCCCACGTTATCTGTTTGTATGCGTCGATATCGCCACCCAACGGTGGCGATCGATTCAGTCCACATTCGGCGTCTCGCATCTCGTGTTCAATGGCCCGCATCCCGCACCTGTTTCGGACGCTGTTGTTGGTTTGCTGAAAGCGCGGGAAGATGCGAACGGCTTCATCAAGCTGGACCATCGGCCGCAATTTCTCCGGGGCGAGAAGGTCCGTGTGCTGTCGGGTCCGTTTTCAGACAATCTTGCATTGTTTGACGGATTGGGAGACCGCGATCGTGTCGAGGTCCTTCTTGACTTGCTTGGCCGCAAGGTGCGCGTTTCCGTCGACGCGGACATGATTGCGGCGGCTGGTTAGGCCTTGCTGTTCGCAGGTCTTTGCGGACGGAACTCCTATAAGCGCTAACTCCGGTGACCGTGATTCACCCGGAGTGCGGTAGCTTGCCGAAATCAGCAGTCCTTTTTTCGCGATGGGCAGGTTCCAAGCGCTGATCGCCCACAAGCGCTGATCGGCCACAGGATCTAAGAATTATTGATGGCTGACCAAGCGTGTCACCGCCGCCAAATTGTTAAGTGGCCGACTTTGCAATCGCTTTGCAACTCCAACTAAGGCTCTTCGATGTTCTCTGGAAAATCTATTCTTGTAACCGGCGGTACCGGATCATTCGGCAAAGCCTTCATCAAACGTATTCTCGCCGTCGACAATCCTCGCCGGGTGATCGTTTATTCCCGGGATGAGCTCAAGCAGTATGAGATGATGCCTGAGTTCGAAGGCGATGATCGGATGCGTTTTTTCCTGGGCGACGTGAGGGATGCCGATCGCCTGAAGATGGCATTCCGTGGGGTGGATTTTGTCGTCCACGCCGCCGCGCTCAAGCAAGTGCCCGCAGCAGAATACAACCCGATGGAATGCATCAAGACCAACATTCACGGGGCTGAAAATGTCATCAATGCGGCGATTGCCACCGGGGTTGAGAAGGTAATTGCGCTGTCTACCGACAAGGCTGCCAACCCGATCAACCTGTACGGCGCCACCAAACTCGCCTCTGACAAGCTGTTCATTGCCGCCAACAATATCACCGGCAAGGATCGCACGCGTTTTTCCGTGGTCCGCTACGGCAACGTGGTGGGCTCGCGCGGTTCTGTCGTGCCGTTCTTTCGTGGCCTCGTTGTGGCAGGCAAGGCCGAGTTGCCGATCACGGACGAACGCATGACCCGGTTCTGGATTACCCTCGACCAAGGCGTTGAATTCGTACTCAGGGCTTTCAAACGCATGCATGGCGGCGAGATATTCGTTCCCAAGATTCCCTCCGCGAAGATCCTTGACCTCGCATCCGCAATCGCCCCCGAACTGCCGACGCGTCTAGTGGGTATTCGACCGGGCGAAAAGCTTCACGAGGTGATGTGCCCGCGCGACGACTCGCATCTCACCTTGGAATTCGCTGAGCATTTTGTCATCACACCAACAATTTCATTTGTCGAGAATCCACACTTCGGCCGCAACGCTTCCGGCGAAGATGGGGTGCCTGTTGTCGACGGGTTTGAATACAATTCAGGTAGCAATCCGCACTTTCTAACTGTGGCCGAAATTCGAGAATTGCTCAAAGTCAGCTGATGATCCCCTACGGCCGGCAACACATCAATGAGGATGACATCGCCGCGGTGCGTGCGGTGCTCGTATCCGATTTCCTCACCCAAGGGCCGGCGATCGAGCGCTTTGAACGCAAAGTCGCCGAGCAATGCGGCGCCAAACACGCGATCGCGATCTCGAATGCCACTGCGGGACTGCATATCGCATGTCTTGCTATGGATATCGGTGCGGGAGACGTGGTCTGGACCAGCCCGAACACATTCGTGGCTTCGGCCAATTGCGCCCGTTATTGCGGAGCGGATGTCGATTTTGTCGACATCGACCCCGTAAGCTGGAACATGTCGCCGGTGCGCTTGTCTGAAATGCTTCAACAGGCAAGCGAGCATGGGCGATTGCCCAAGGCGCTTATCCCGGTGCATTTCTCCGGCCAGAGTGCAGATATGGAAGCGATCGGCGCCCTCGCACAGCAGTATGGCATCGCCGTGATTGAAGATGCCTCGCACGCGATCGGTGCGGATTTCGCGGGCCAGGCAGTCGGCAGTTGTCGGTATTCAGACTGCGCCGTTTTCAGTTTCCATCCGGTCAAGATCGTCACCACCGGCGAAGGTGGCATGGTCGTCACCAACCACGACGATCTAGCGGACCGCCTGCGCCGCCTGCGCACCCATGGCATCACCCGCGACGCCGGACTCATGGAGCAATCCGATCCGGCGCCTTGGTACTATGAGCAACTGGAACTGGGCTTTAATTACCGGATGACCGACATTCAGGCCGCCCTAGGGGCCAGCCAGATGACGCGTCTTGCCGAATTCATCAACCGACGCGGCTATCTTGCGGGCCGCTATAGCGAGATGCTCGGCAGCCTTCAGCTACCGCTGCATTTGCCGGAGCAAGATGCGCGGGCTGGCTCAAGCTGGCACCTTTACGTGGTCCGGCTTCGGCTCGATGCCATGCAGGTCACCCACCGAGAGGTTTTCGAAGGCCTGCGTGAGGCCGGTATCGGAGTTAGCCTTCATTACATCCCGGTTCATCTGCAGCCTTATTACCGGGCTCTCGGTTTCCGGGATGGCCATTGCCCCGAAGCCGAACGCTATGCCAGCGAAGCGATCAGTCTTCCGTTGTATACGGGTCTGTCCGAGGCGGACCAGGATCACATCGTTGCGACGTTGCGACGGCTGATCACATGAAGCTTGCGCTCGGCACCGTCCAGTTCGGAATGCCCTACGGGGTGGCGAACCGCTCCGGTCAGCCCGATGACGCCGTGGTCAGCGAGATCCTGCGCCGGGCTTCACTGGCGGACGTCGAGGTGCTCGACACGGCAAATCTATATGGCGACTCGGAATCCGTTCTCGGACGCTGCATGCCGCGAGATCACGCCTTTCGGATCGTCACCAAAACGCCGAAGTTCGCCGGCCTGACGGCGGCTTCAGCCATCGCTTCGCTGAATGACACGTTTGAAAGGTCCTGTGTGCGATTGCGCCGCCAGAAACTCTATGGCCTTTTGGTGCACGATGCGGATGATCTACTCGGCCCGAACGGCCGAGCGCTCTGGCAGGCGATGTCGAGCCTGCGCAGCAGCGGTCGGGTCGATCGTATCGGCGCGTCGGTTTACATCGGCCGGCAGATTGACGCCTTACTGGAACGTTACGAGCCGGACCTCGTTCAACTGCCGTTGTCGTTGCTGGATCAACGCCCGGTCAAGGGTGGTCAACTGGAGCGCTTGGCGCAACGCGGCGTGGAGGTTCATGCTCGCTCGGCATTTTTGCAAGGCGCCTTGCTGATGGCGGAAGACGATTTGCCCGACAATCTTTCCGGACTGCGTCCATTCGTACATCAGTTGAGCATCCGTGCCGATAGGTTGGGACTCACCCGCATCGAAGCGGCACTGCGGTATGTGGCCAATCTGCCGGAGATCTTCGCCGTGGTTTGCGGTGTGGATTCGCCGCGGCAGTTCGAGGAATTGCTGGCGGCATCGCAATCCAATTCTCCGGCCTTGTCGCCCGCCGATGCCGCGGCCTGCGCCTGTGCTGATCCGCGGTTGGTCGATCCCTCGCAATGGAGTGCATCATAAAAGTTCTGGCAATAGTGCAGGCGCGGGCGTCGTCGTCCCGATTGCCAGGCAAGGTGCTGGCGCCGATTCTCGGGCGGCCGATGCTTGCCCATCAGATCGAACGGCTGCGCCGGGCGAAGTCCATCGATCGGCTGGTGGTTGCCACCAGCGACGACGGCTCCGACGATGCGCTGGCCGCCCTTTGCACCGAGCTTGGGGTTGGCTGCTATCGCGGCAGCCTCAGCGATGTGCTGGCGCGGTTTCTCGGAGCTTATTACGCCTGCGGTCCCGCTGGGAATGTTGTCCGCCTGACCGGCGACTGCCCGCTGATCGACCCCGCCATCGTCGATCTTGTCGTCGGCGCTCATTTGATGAACGGCGCCGATTACACGACCAATGCGATCCAAACGACCTGGCCCGACGGGCAGGATATCGAAGTGATGCGCGCCGGAGCGTTGTCGCGCGCTTTCGCCGAGGCGCGGCTAGCTTCCGAGCGCGAACACGTCACGCCGTATCTCTACAATCACCCGGAATTGTTCCGGATCGAGCACGTCAAGGCCTCTCGCGATCTTTCGGCGCTTCGCTGGACGGTCGACGAGGCCGCGGACCTGGACATGGTGCGCGAAATCTATGCGGCGTTGTATCCGGCCAATCCTGGCTTCAACCTGGACGACGTTCTGGGATTGCTGGCCCGGCGGCCGGAGCTGTCGGGAATCAACGCGAACTTTCAACGCAACGAAGGGTACGCGTTCTCAGTGGCCAGGGACTCTGTGCCGGAGGCGTGATGAGCAGCGATCAGGCCAAGGCGTTTCTTGCCGGGGAGGGCGACAACTGGTTCGAACGAAACCGCGGCGTATTGCAGGGCCCCTTAAGCGAGACGCAGGATATTCCGTTGTCGATGATCGCGGAAGTCGTGCCGCCCGGCGGTTCGGTGCTTGAGATCGGTTGCTCTAGCGGCAGCAATCTCGCCGAGCTGAGCCGTCGCAAGTCGATCCGGGGCGTTGGCGTCGATCCCTCGGCGAAGGCTGTCGCAGCCGGCGCGGCACTGGCACCGGAGATTCAGTTGTCGGTAGGCGCGGCGAACGCGCTGAACTATCCGAACGAAGACTTCGACGTAGTCTGGTTCGGATTCTGCCTGTACCTGATCGATCGCCCGCTCTTGGGCGCCGCGGTCGCGGAGGCGGACCGCGTGCTGCGGGACAATGGCTCTCTGGTTATCACCGACTTCGATCCGCCGTATCCGTGCCGCCGCAGGTATCATCATCTCGAAGGCGTGCACTCCTACAAGGCCGATTACAGCAGATTCTTCCTCGCCAATCCGGCCTATACCCTGGTGGCGAAGCGCAGTTACTCGCATGCCGGCCCTGGCTTCCACTCCGATCCCAATGAACGGGTGGCGACGTGGGTGCTCGCGAAATCACTGACGAACGCATACAGGGACATGGAATGATTGCGAACCACAGATATATCGAGTCCGAGCGTCTGCTGGAACGGGCTTTGAAAGTCATCCCGCTCGCTTCGCAGACTTTCTCCAAGAGCTTGACCCAGTATCCGTATGGCGTATCGCCATATTTCATCGTGCGCGGCGAGGGCAGCCGTGTCTGGGACGCGGACGGTAACGAATATGTCGATTTCGTCAATTCGCTGGCCTCGGTCACGCTCGGCTACAACGATCCCGATGTCACGCGTGCGGTGTACGAGCAGTTGGCAAAGGGCGTGATCTTTTCGCTGCCGCATCCGATCGAGATGGAAGTCGCGGAGCGAATTGTCGCCATGGTGCCTTGCGCCGACATGGTTCGCTTCGGCAAGAACGGATCGGACGCGACATCCGGCGCGATCCGGCTGGCGCGGGCACATACCGGGCGTGATCGCGTGGCGATCTGCGGCTATCACGGCTGGCAGGACTGGTACATCGGTTCGACGGCGCGCAACCGCGGTGTGCCGGAGGCAACGTCCCGCCTGACTCACGGCTTTGTCTATAACGACGGCGCGTCTCTGGAAGAACTGCTAAAGAAGTATCCCGGCGAATTCGCGGCCGTGATCCTCGAGCCGATGAATGTTGCGTATCCTCAGAATGGATTTCTCGCGGATGTCGCGCGCCTCACGCGCCAGCACGGCGCGTTGCTGGTGTTCGATGAAACCATTACCGGCTTCCGTTATTCCAATGGCGGCGCGCAGGAGTATTTCGGCGTCACGCCCGATCTCGCGACCTTCGGCAAGGGTCTCGCCAATGGTTATCCGGTATCGGCCGTTGCCGGGCGTCGCGGCCTGATGAAGCTGATGGAGGAGATCTTCTTTTCCTTTACCTTCGGCGGTGAAACGCTCTCGCTGGCGGCGTCGGCGGCGACGCTCGACAAGCTGTTGCGGGAGAATGTCTGTACGCAGCTTGCGACGCGCGGCCAGGCCCTGATCGATGGAATCACCGAGCTTATTGCGCGCCACCGGGTCGCCGACTTCATTTCGGTTTCAGGACATCCGTCCTGGTCGTTCCTGCTGCTGAAGGATATGCCGGGCGTCGGTCAGTTTGAGATCAAGACTCTGTTGCTGCAAGAGCTGTTCGCGCGCGGCATCCTGAGCCTCGGCACACATAATCTGAGCTACGCCCACAGCGCGGCGGATATCGCGCGCCTGCTCGCCGTTTATGACGAGGTGTTCCCGCTGCTCCGCGCCGGCGTGCTCGAAGGGCGGATGAACGACCTGCTGCTCTGCAAACCGCTGCAACCCCTGTTCAAGGTTCGCTGAGGAACCCGTGCGCGTTGTTTTCCGAACTGATGCAGGCTCCCAGATTGGCACTGGCCACCTGATGCGATGCTTGGCGTTAGCGGCCGCGCTAAGTGCGGAAGGCGCCGAGTGCATATTTCTGTGCCGGGATGGTCTTGGGGCATTGGCACAGGTAATTGCGGATGACGGTCACCGCTTGATCCCGATCGTCGGCATGGGCGAACTCCAGCGAGATTCGGATGACCAGCGGCTTGCGCACGATCACTGGCTGCCAGGCGGCTGGCAACAGGATCTGGATGTTTGCCTCGCCGCGCTGGCGCTGGAACCCGCCGCTGATTGGCTGGTGGTCGACCACTACGCGCTCGACCGTCGCTGGGAGCAAGGGATGCGCGCCGCGGCCCATGGCATTATGGCGATCGACGATCTGGCTAACCGTGTTCACGATTGCGACCTGTTGCTGGACCAGAACCTGACGCCGGCGATCGATAGCCGCTACGATGGCCTGGTTCCCTCGGAGTGCAAAACCTTGCTCGGTCCGCGCTATGCGCTACTGCGAAGCCAATTCTCCGGCAGCGGAGGCCCGGCGCGCGGGGTGAACCATCGGGACCCGCGGTTGCTGGTCATGTTCGGCGGTGCCGATGCTGGCAACCTGACACTGCGCACCATCACGGCGTTGGCTGACATGGGTTGGACTGGTTCGGTCGACGTCATCGCGGGACCGCTCTATTCGGCAATAGAGTCGCTTCAAGCCGCGGTCAAGACATTGCCGGATGCGACATTGCACGCGCCCGCGCGCGATGTCGCAGCATTGATGCGCCGCGCTGATCTCGCCGTTGGTTCGCCCGGCGTGGCCAGTTTGGAACGATGCGCCTGCGCATTGCCGTCCCTGACGATTTCGCAGGCGAAAAACCAGGAGGAGCTGGGCGAGACGCTCGCCGAAGCCGGCGCCCATTGGTACCTCGGCAGCGCCGATTCTGTGACCGATGAAGAATTGCAGCAAGCGCTGCGGGTTTTGCAGCGCAACGTGTTCGTTCGCAGGGCGATGAGCGGGGTGGCAGCCGGGATATGTGACGGGCAAGGTGTCAAACGCGTGATCCGGCAGATGCTGGCGAGTACGCTGACCGTGCGTCGGGTTCGTGCGGAAGATGCCGAACTGCTATTTTGTTGGCGTAACGACGAGCGGACGCGACGGCAGTCTTTCGACTCTCGGCCGCTCGATCCGATCGCTCACGTTGACTGGGTCATCAAAGTCATGCGCGATGAAGACAGGAGCCTCCTGCTGGTGTCCCACGCCGGCCGTGACGTCGCCTGCGTGCGTTTCGACTGCGCGGGGGAACGGGCGACAGTGTCGATCTACGTTGATCCCGATCTGCATGGACGCGGCGCGGGCGGGCCCGCGCTGATGGCGGCCATTAATTGGCTGCGTGAGGCTCGCCCGGAGATTGAGCTGATCGAGGCCGAGGTTCTGGCGGCCAACCAGGCGTCTCACGCCTTGTTTGGCTCGGTTGGCTTTGCATCGGCTCGCACATGTTACGAATTGCACCTCGCCGGCTCCGGCTTGCGGGTGGACCGAAGCCAACGCGGACAGGTACAGGCGTGACGCTGATCAGGAAAGTTCTGGATCTGCTGAGTCCGCGCGAGCGGCGTCAAGCGTTGCTGCTGCTCGGCCTGATCATCGTCATGGCTTTCCTCGACATGATTGGCGTCGCTTCGATCATGCCGTTCATGGCGGTGCTGGCCACCCCGGATCTAATCCAGTCAAATCGCTACCTGGCCGCGGCCTATGATTTCCTCGGTTTCAACGACCGCGACAGCTTCATGTTCTTCCTCGGGGTAGTGGTCTTTATCACGCTGGTGCTTTCGATCAGCTTCAAGGCCTTTACAGCGTGGGCGATGCTGCGCTTCTCACGCCTGCGGGAATATTCCCTGACCAAGCGCTTCGTTGAGCTTTATCTACATCAGCCCTACGAATGGTTCCTGAACAGGCACAGTTCCGATCTTGGCAAGACCGTGCTTGCCGAGATCGGCCAAGTGGTCGGCGGCGCAATGCTGCCGATCATGGAACTGATCGCCCAGGGCTGCGTCGTGATTGCCTTGCTGTGCCTCTTGGTTGTCGCCGATCCGGTGCTGGCCTGCGTTGGCGGCCTGGGGATGGGGGTGGCCTATAGCGCGATCTATGCGTTCTTGCGCCGGCGGGTGTCTAGGTTCGGAGAACTGCGCCGCGAGTCCAACAGGTTGCGTTTCGAGACGCTGGCCGAGGCATTCGGTGGCATCAAGGAGGTCAAGGTCGGAGGTCTGGAGTCGCGTTTTGTCGAACGCTTTGAAGGGCCCGCTTACCAGTTCGCCCTGGCGCAAGGCTCGGCGCAAGCCGCGTCGCAAATGCCGCGCTTCGGAATGGAAGTTCTTTCCTTCGGTGGGATTCTCGCCGTTGTTCTTTACCTGATGCGCAGCTCGGGCGGCCTGCAGGGCGCCCTGCCGGTCGTGGCGCTCTACGCGCTGGCTGGATACCGCCTTATGCCGGCGCTGCAATCGCTTTACGTAAATTTTACCGCCTTGCGCTTTATCGGGCCGACCCTGGATCATCTGCATGGAGAATTGGTCATGCTGCGGCCGCCGCCCGCGCGCCATGATGCGCCGGTGCCGATGCGACTGATCAAGGACGTCGTGCTCGAGAACATTAACTACCAATATCCTCGCGCGGCGCTCCCGACCCTGAATGATGTGAGCATTCGCATCCCCGCGCACTCGACGGTTGGTCTCGTCGGGGCGACGGGTTCGGGCAAGACCACCGCGGTAGACATTATTCTTGGCCTGCTGCCACAGCAATCCGGACGCCTGCTTGTCGACGGCATGGAAATTACCGGCGAAAATCGCCGCGACTGGCAATCGTCAATCGGATATGTGCCGCAGAACATCTTTCTCGCCGACGACTCGGTGGCGGCAAATATCGCTTTTGGCGTCGCCCACGAGGACATCGACCGCGCAGCGGTGGAGCGCGCCGCTCGTATTGCCAATCTGCATGATTTCGTGGCTAACGGACTACCCGATGGCTATCGGACCAGCGTCGGCGAACGCGGCGTTCGACTTTCAGGCGGGCAGCGCCAGCGCATCGGCATCGCACGCGCGCTCTACCACCGGCCCCGGCTGCTGATCCTCGATGAGGCGACTTCGGCGCTCGATAATCTAACTGAGCAGGTGGTCATGGAAGCCGTGCATAATCTCGGGCACGAGATCACCATCGTTCTGATCGCGCACCGGCTGACCACTGTCCGCGAGTGCGACTGGATATTCCTGCTCGACAAAGGGCGCGTGACCGCCGCCGGGAGTTATGACGAACTGGTCGATTCGAACGACGTGTTCCGTAGCATGACCTTGGCAGGCCGATGAAGCAACTCGAACGCAAGGCCGCTTCATCGCAGCATTCATCCGCATTCCCGTTCGGCGAGAGCGCGATTGGAATTGGTTCGAAAGCGCAGGCCCTGGGCATAGTTAAGGACAGGGTCGATCGATTTGTGGTTCCCGACTTCCTGGTTTTCGAATCGGATGAATATGCCGTTGACCGCGTCGGCGTGCTGCGAAAGGTCGCCGCGCATTTTGCCGGAGAGACGGTGGTGGTGCGGTCGTCCGCTTCCGATGAGGACGGACTGACGAGCGCGATGGCCGGCGAATACGACTCCATACTTGATGTCAAGTCCGACGATCAGGAGGCGGTGGGCGCCGCCATCGACAAGGTGCTTTCTAGCTACGAACGCAAAGGCCCGCGCGGCAGGAGCGAAGAGGTCCTTGTCCAGCGGATGGTGAACAATGTCCGCATGAGCGGCGTGATTTTCACCCACGACCTCAATACCGGTGCGCCATACTATGTCGTCAACTATGATGACGTCTCCGGCGTCACCGATACGGTGACTTCTGGCGGCAAGTATTCCAATCGGACGCTGTATATTCACCGCGAGGCGCTCGAGGCGGTAAGGTCCGAGCGGTTCTCGCGCCTGATGTTGGCCGTGCGTGAACTCGAAGATATCGTCGGCAGCCAGTTCCTCGATATCGAGTTTGCGGTCGGCGAGGACCTGACGCCGTATCTGCTGCAGGTCCGCGCGATCACCACGCAACCGAACTGGAACCGCGGCATTGCTTCCCGGATCAATGCAACGCTGTCCGGCATTCAGGCCTATGTCCGTGAGCGCCTAGGCCGCATGCCGGGCGTGTACGGCCAGACCACGGTGCTCGGCCAGATGCCTGACTGGAATCCGGCCGAGATGATCGGCCGGGCGCCCAAGGCGCTGGCATATTCACTCTACCGGGCCTTGATCACGGATCACGCCTGGCGAATCGGTCGGGCAACGATGGGCTATGCCGTTCCCGCCGGACAGCCCCTGATGGTTTCGCTGGCCGGTCAACCTTTCATCGATGCCCGCCTGAGCTTTCACTCTTACCTGCCGGCGGCGCTGCCGGCCTCGATTGCCGAAAAGCTCGTGGACACCTGGCTGTGGCGGCTGCGACAGCATCCCGAGCGACATGACAAGGTGGAGTTTGAAGTCGCGATCACCACCTACAGCTTCGATATCGACCAAAGGCTCGATTCGCTGGTGGGCGACGCGCTGTCTACCGCCGAACGGACAACCTTCAAGCATCTGCTGCGCGATCAATTGCACACGCTTCTGGCTGCCGGTTCCGCGGGCAGTGTTGCAAACGCAATGGCCAAGGTGCAGGCACTGGAGGCTCGCCACACCGCCGCGATTGGCGGCACCGGATTGCCTACGCTGGCGGCGCTGTACGGCCTTCTCGACGAATGCCAGAACGAAGGCACCATTCCCTTCGCCATTCTGGCGCGACATGGCTTCATTGCGAAAACCATTCTCAATTCGCTCTGCGCACGCGGTATCCTCGATGACGACGATGTGCTCGCCATCCAGGGCAGCTTCGCCACCGTCGCGGGCGATCTGGTGGACTGGATGCACCAGCTGCAGCGCGGCGAGTTGCCGAGGGCCCGTTTCATGGCTCGGTTCGGTCATCTGCGGCCCGGCACTTACGACATCCTGTCCCGCCGTTACGATCAAATGCCGGATTTCGGCGCCGGCCATGCGCCGATCCTGGCTGAGGCGGCGCACCTCCCCTTCACGCTGCCCGATGCCAAGCGCAAGCGGATCGACGCGCTCCTGGTCGAAGAAGGATTTAGCGAGCTGAATAGTGACGCGCTGCTGGCCTATGTCCGCGACGGAACTGTCGGGCGAGAATACGGCAAGCTGGTGTTCACCCGTACCGTCAGCGACATCCTGGAACTGATCGCCGGTTTTGGCGAACGGCACGGTCTCAGCCGCGAGGAAATGTCTCACGTACCGCTTCAGCAACTGCTCGACGCTGCGTCGTCGAGCGGTAATGACGGCATCGAGCAGCGGCTGCGCGCCATCTCGGGCCAGGAAGCCGAACGGCACGCCTTGAGCGTCGCGATCCGCCTGCCGCAGCTCCTGTTCGACGAGGCGGGTGTGCATGTCATCCCGTTCCAGGTCAGCGTGCCGAATTTCATCACCCACAAGAAGATCACCGCGGCGTCTGCGGTAGTCACCGCGCAAGGCAGGGCGCCGGACTTGAGCGGGAAGATCGTCTTGATCGAGAATGCCGATCCCGGTTTCGACTGGATTTTCTCGGAAGCCATCGCCGGCCTCATCACCAAGTACGGCGGCGCCAACTCGCACATGGCGATCCGCTGCGCGGAATTCGGTATTCCGGCGGCGATCGGCTGCGGGGAACAGCGCTTCGAAGCCTTGCTGAAGCCCGGGCAGATATCGCTCGACTGCTCGGCGGGAACGATCAACCAGCATTGACGGGTGGCATTCGTGGTTATTTGGATCATCGGGCTTTCCGGCGCAGGCAAGACCACGCTGGCGCTGAAGGTCGTGGCGGAACTGAGAAAGTCCGTGTCCAACGTCGTCCTGATTGATGGCGACGAGATCAGGGAGATGTTCGGCAACGATCTCGGGCATACGCTGGGTGATCGCCGCCGCAATGCCGAGCGGATTTGCCGCCTTGGCAAGTTTCTCGACGATCAGGGCATCCACGTGGTCTGCGCTATTCTTTCGCTGTTTCCCGAATCACGCGAATGGAATCGCAACAATCTGCGAGATTATTACGAGGTGTTCGTCGACGCGCCGCTGGACGATCTGAAGCAGCGGGATTCTAAGGGACTATATGCCCGCTTCGCCAAGGGTGAGATCAGCGACGTGGCCGGACTGGATCTGGTTTTTCCGGAGCCGGACGCGCATCTGGTGATCCGCAACCATGGTTCGAGGGACGAGTTGCTTGGTCAGGCGCCCGGCATCGCCGCGCGCGTTTTGAGGGGAAGCACTTGAAATACCCGTATACGTCCGAGAACCGGCTTGAAGCGCCGATCGCATATTCCTACGCGGAGTTTGGTGGCGTTGAATTCCTGGCTGCCTACATCCGCGACCGTCAGCAGGCGGTGACGCGGATCGGCCAGACCTTGCACGATTTGCCGGCAACCGAGATGGCGCTCTTGCTGCGGCGCGGCCTCACGTCGCCGGATTCCGGACAATCGAACAAAGTGCGAGATCGGGCGGCAATGTTGCGATCGCTCCAGATCGAAGAAGACATCGACACCGCGCAGCTGTTGGACTGTTTGCTCGCGGCGCTACTGGCCGATGCGAACGCGGCGGCGGTAACGCCATGGCTCGACCGCCTGGTTCAACGCTTCGAGGTGACCAAGAAGCTGTATGCCGGCTACAGGCCGGGACTTCGAAAGGGCGAGGGGGACACCGGGCATGTTTCACTTTACCTAACGCTGGCGCTTGTACTTTGCCTTCGCTATCACGCGGATGGCCAACTCAAATATCTGAGCACTATGTTGAAGCTGACGGATCTGTTGTGTTCGTTGCCGTCCGATCGCTACGAGGCGGAGAATCTTGCGGCCCGACTCGGCATGCTGATCGGCGCCGAAGTCGCCGCAGTGCGGGCGCTCGCTGGCCTCAAGAGCGTCCCCCTTGCGGCTTGATATCGGCATGGTAGCCGCCGATACCACCCGCACGCGGGCTTACCTGCACGCGCTGATCCGCCAGCGGCTGCTGCCGTCCTATGTGCTGTTGCTGGAAAACAAGGAGCTGGCGCTGTTGCCGGGCCAATTGGCTGGCCCGCCGAGCCTTGTTACGCCGGTCCGGGACGACGCTGTTGACTGCTGGAGTGAGGCGGATTTCGACGCGGGCGTTTCGCTCCGACAGTTGCTCGATTCGGCGGCAATCGAGTACGAAACGGCGCCGTCCCGCGACATCAACGATCCCCTCGTGGTCGCGCTGATCTCATGCCGTCCAGAATCCGTGATGATCTATTCGGGATATGGCGGCGTGTTGCTCAAGACAAACGTGCTGGCCACCGGCAAGCGGTTCCTGCACGTCCATGGCGGCTATTTGCCGAATTACAAAGGAAGTACGACCAATTTCTACAGCCTGCTCTCAGAGAATGCGATGGGAGCTTCGGCGATCTTTCTCACCGAGCAGATCGACAGCGGCCCGATCCTGTTGCGCAGAACATTTCCGGCGCCGGCCGAGCGCGCCGGCGTAGATCACGTCTTTGACTCAGCCGCACGCGCGAAGGTTCTGGTGGAGGTGCTTTGGTCATACGCGATGACAGGCGAGTGGGGGGCCGTGTTGGAGAATCGAGGTGGCGACACCTATTACGTCATTCATCCGGTTCTCAAGCACCTCGCCATCCTGGCGAAAGACTGACGTCATGCGCAAGACATACCGATCGCGGGGCGTGAAGGAGTACTGGACCTCTCGCTGGGAGGACATTCCGGTGGACGCGCCAATGACGAACGCGGACGTCTATCCGCTGAAATACGCCATGATGACGGTGAGGCCGGGGGGACGTATTCTCGAGGCTGGGTGTGGGGCGGGGCGGATACTGCGTTATTTTCATGCCCGCGGTTATGACATCATCGGTATCGACTACATCGCCGTCGCGGTCGACAAGCTTTCCGCCGCCGATCCCAGCCTCAAGGTCGAGGTCGGCGATATCACGAATTTGTCCTACGCCGACGGTGAATTCGATGAAGTACTTGCCTTCGGTCTCTACCACAATATCGAGAACGACCTCGGCCGGGCAGTGAGTGAGACGTATCGTGTGATCAAGCCGGGCGGGGCGGTATGCGCTTCGTTCCGCGCCGACAATTTGCAGACGCGATTGACCGACTGGCTCGCGGATCGCCGGCGCGTCGGTACCGACGACGCGGCGCGTGCCTTTCACAAGGTCAATCTCACTCGGTCGGAGTTCGAAGGTCTGTTTACCCGAGCCGGCTTTCGAATCGAGTTTGTTGCGCCGGTCGAGAACATGCCGATCCTCTACAAGTTCAGGTTTTTCCGCGCCGATGCGCACAAGACCTTCGACGAGAACCGCGCGCGCGGGGAGGGCTACCGGCTTTCCCGGCTGGGCGGCCTGCTGCAGGGATTGATGATGCGCGTAGCCCCTGATCAATTCTGCAATATCTACGTAATGATCGCGCGCAAGCCATGACGCCTTACTCGCAAAAGAGTTTGGTCGGCGTATCGCAACGGGTGGACCGCGTGCCGGGCCGAAACGAAACGCGCGATGCGATGGATCAGGCACTGGTGCAATGGCTCGCGGCCGCCGGCTGCATCACCGTTCCGGTGCCCAACGCATTGTCGACGGACAGTGGTAACGTCACGCTAGCCGACTGGCTGGACGCGGTCGCGCCATCGATGATCGTGCTGTCGGGGGGCAATGACATCGGTGCATTTCCGCAGCGCGATGCGACCGAAAAGTATCTGCTCGACTGGGCAGCGCGTAGTCGCAAGCCGGTATTGGGCATTTGTCGGGGCATGCAGTTGATGATCGTGCACGGCGGTGGCGCGCTGGTTCCGGCGACCGGTCACGTCCGGGTCTATCACGACCTCGGCGACGGCGGATCACCCACAGGCTGGCCCGGCCGGATCAACTCCTATCACGACTTCGCCGTCGCAGAGGTTCCAACCGCTTACACGGCGCTGGCGCGCGCCGCTGACAGCACGATCGAGGCTATCCGGCATGTCGATCTGCCCTGGGAGGGTTGGATGTGGCATCCCGAGCGTGACCCGCCGCGGGCGCAAGACATTGAACGTTTTCTGAGTCTTCGGCCATGACGAACGACACGTTGAAAGTCATACTGCTCGTCGCCGGTGAAGGAACGAGGTTGCGCCCCTACACGCTCGACCGGCCCAAGTGCCTGGTCGAGGTAGACGGCATCAGTCTACTCGATCGTCAGCTCGCCGTGTTGCGTGGCGACCTGCGTATCGGCAGCTTGGTGATGATCGGCGGCTACAAGGCCGAGATGCTCGATCGCCCCGGCGTCGCGCTCAAGCTGAACCCGCGCTACTTCGAAACCAACATGGTGTGGACCTTGTTTTCCGCCGAAGAGGAATTGGCGGGTGATATTCTGATCTGTTACGGCGATATTGTTTACAGCGCTGCGGTGCTGGGAGCGCTACTCGACTGCGAGGCCGATATCGCCATCACAGTGGACAAGGATTGGGAATCATACTGGCGCGCGCGCAACGAGGACCCGCTCGCCGATGCGGAGACCCTTAAACTGCATCCTGATGGCCGGGTGTATGAGCTGGGCCAGAAGCCGCGCTCGCTGGCGGAAATCGAGGGCCAATACATGGGGTTGATCAAGCTCAGCGCTCAGGGCGTTTCGATACTCAAGAAGGTTTTTCACCAGGCGAAGGCGGCTGGTAAGCTCGGCGGCAAGCCGATCGAAAAGGCCTATATGACCGATCTATTGCAGGCGGTGATCGACGCCGGATATTCTCTACAGAGCGTGCCAGTTCACGGTGGCTGGATCGAAGTTGACACGGTTGACGATCTTGCTTCCCAGGTCACGCGCAATCGTCTCTGGAAGATGGCCCAATAGGGAATGTCCGGCAGCAGACAGATGCAACTGAACGCACCGAACATCATTTTTCTGACCATCGACGGTCTGCGTTACGACCGGTTGGGCTGCAACGGTTACGAGGCAGCACATTCGCCTGTTATCGACAGTCTGTGCCGGGACGGAATTTCATTCTCGCATTATTTCTGCCACGGCAGCCCGACACAGTTCTCGTTTCCGCCGATATTCGCTTCGACCTATCCGCTCGACGAGGGCGGCTACGGAACGGGGATCAAGCATCGCGCCGCCAGTTTCGTTGAGGTGCTTCAGGCGGCGGGCTACTGGACGGTGGGACTAAGTTCGGGCGGCGCGTTGACCGCTGCCGCGGGCTACAACCGTGGCTTTGCGCAGTTCCATCACTTGAACGACGTGTCAGTGCCGCTGGAAAGCGCCTGGAAGAATGAAATCGTATACTACCGAAAGCTGTTCAAGGCTGGACGAATCACGGTTGACGACCTGATCGAAAAAATAGCATCGGGCGTGAAAGAAGCGCTGCAAAGCACCTTGCAGATGTGTGTTGAGCGGCGTGAGGAAATCGCGTCCGGGTCTATCCCGGGCACCGCCGATTTTCATGGAGCCGATCATCAACAGATCGCGGCGCAGATAACCGGGGAACTGGCCCGACTGGACGCCGCGCCGCGGATATATTTGCATGCGTTGATCGATGCGGACGATGTGCACGATATTTATCCGTTCTTGCCCCGTCCCCTTGTCTCGCGCAACAAGCTTGCCGGAAAAATCTATAACTATGCGAACAAGCTGCTTTCGTTGCTCGATGTGACGCTACGTTATGGCCGCCGCAAGAGCATGGGCGTCAAAACCGTATTCGAAAGTATCGACCGCTATCTCATGCGCGCCGACCGCCGCAAGTTCTTCATCTGGGCTCACGTGCTGGATGTCCATGACCTGGACTACAGCGACTCGAAGATCGAGTTGCCGCCACTGGGTAGTCCGGTCTTCCGCAATATTCTCCGGATGGGCTCGCGCTACCGCGGATTACGCCGCTACGACTATGCGGTGACGAATGTGGACGGCTATATTGGCAGGCTGCTTGAACGCCTGAAGGAACTCGGGCAGGACAAGAACACACTGCTGGTGGTGACGGCGGATCACGGGCTGGCCGCGAACTGGCCGCGCCCGTCGGTCAGCCATGTCGCCAACTTCTACGACGAACATTGTCATGTGCCCCTGGTGTTCCATCACAAGGACTTATCGGCTCGCGTGGTCGAGGGTATGGTCGGTAGCGTGGATCTTTCGGTGATGCTGCTTGGCTTGCTTGGCCTGCGTTCCCCGGCGTCGTTCCGCGGCGTCGATGCTCTTGCCGGGCAAGCGCAAGGCCGACCCTACATATTGATGGAGAACCTCGGTCGCGGGCCTTATGACCTCGAGCGCAAGTCAATTCGGTTGTCGATCAGAACATGGGACCGAAAATACATCATGGATGATGAGGAGGGAGAATGTCGGGTTCGCGAAGTTTTCGACCTCGTCAAGGATCCAGACGAGCTGACTAACCTGGTGGACAGTAGGGTGGAACGGGCTGGTATCGAGGACGCAAGGCTGCTTGGCATGCGACGCTGTGCGGAAGTACGCGGCCAGACCCCGCCATCAACACTTCGGCTCGACCCATCGCCCAACGAGTTCTCGCTCTCCGATACATCAAAGGAAAAGCTGTGAAACGAGTTAAGGTTTTCGGTGCCGGATCGATCGGCAACCATCTTGCCAACGCCTCGCGCCGCAAGGGCTGGGCGGTCGATATTTGCGATGTCGACCCCGCAGCTTTGAAACGGACGCGGGAAATGATCTATCCCGGACGTTACGGCGTGTGGGACGACGCGATCGGCCTGCACGCAAAGGATTCGGCGCCGATCGGCGGCTACGACCTGATCGTAGTCGGAACGCCGCCGGATAGCCACATGAAGCTAGCTCGCGAAGCCGTCAAGGAAAAGCCGGTGGCAATCCTGATCGAAAAGCCGGTCTGCACGCCAGATCTAGACGGCGCGCAGGCGCTTTACGAAGAAGCCGCCGCTGCCGGGATCAAACTCTTCGTCGGCTACGACCACGCAGTCGGAAAATCGGCGCGGCTCGTGAGCGGTCTGCTGCTCCAGCAAGCCGTTGGCACGCTGGATACGCTGGACGTCGAATTCCGCGAGTTCTGGGGTGGGATTTTTGCGGCGCATCCCTGGCTTTCGGGGCCTGTCGACAGCTATCTCGGTTATTGGCGGCGGGGAGGCGGCGCCTGCGGCGAACACTCCCATGCGATTAATCTGTGGCAGAGCTTCGCGCATGCAGCCGGGGCCGGCCGGATCGTGGAAGTATCCGCCAATCTGCAATACGTCGCGGACGGGAAGATCGATTACGACAAGCTCTGCCTTCTAGAAGTGAGGTCCGAAAGCGGTTTGCTCGGGCGCGTGGTGCAGGACGTGGTCACGCGGCCGACGCGCAAATGGGCCCGTGCGCAGGGGGCACAGGGGGCTATCGAGTGGCTGTGCGGCGCCAAGCCCAACACCGACACGGTCATCCTTACCAAAGATGCCGGCGAGATATCCACCACCGACATTCACAAAACGCGCCCCGATGACTTTATCGAGGAGTTGAGCCATATCGAGTCGGTTATCGCGGTGGGCGAAGCTGGAGCGTCGCCCATTGCGATCGAGCGTGGGCTGGATTCGATGTTGGTCGTTGCCGCCTGTCACAAATCGTCGGCGGAAAAACGTACGATCCGAATTGACTATAGCCGGGGCTACACAGAAGACGCCATTAAGTAAATTGAGTGACGGTACCAAGGAAAGCGATAATGAACGACGCTTTTGACTTCAACGACTTGTTCGTATTTGATATCGCAAATAACCATCAGGGCAGCGTCGAGCACGGCCTGAAGATCATCGATGGCGTCGGCGTGGCCGCCAGACAGCATGGTGTACGTGGCGTACTCAAGTTCCAGTTCCGCCAGTTGGACTCTTTCATCCATCCCGCCCACATGGCATCGAGCAGCAACAAGCATCTGGGGCGATTCAGTTCCACCCGGATGGATCAGGGCGGCTACAAGGTCCTGCTTGACGCTTCCAGGGCGCAGGGCATGTATACGATGTGCACGCCCTTCGACGAAGAATCTGTTGATTTGATCGTCAGCATGGGCTTCGACCTGATCAAGGTCGCAAGTTGCTCGGCCAAGGATTGGCCGCTCCTGGAAAAAATAGCCAATTCGAACCTGCCGGTTATTTTCTCGACTGGCGGCCTCGGGCTTTCCAACATCGACGATCTCGTGAGCTTCTTCGAGCATCGCGGCTGCGACTTCGCGATAATGCATTGCGTGTCGCTCTATCCGATCCCGTCCGACAAGTTCCACTTGAACCAGATCGATGTCCTGAAGCAGCGTTATCCCCACCGGGTCATCGGCTGGTCGACGCACGAGGATCCGGACGCGCTGTTGCCGGTTGCCATTGCGGTGGCAAAGGGCGCGCGAATCTTCGAGCGCCACGTCGGCGTCGCCACCGATACGATCACGCTCAACACCTACTCGTCCACGCCGGCGCAGGTTTCGACATGGATCGCCGCGGCCAAGTCGGCGATCGAGGTTTGCGGATCGCGGACGCGGATGATCGACGAAGCGGAAATCGCCTCGCTCGATTCGCTGCGCCGCGGCGTGTTTGCCAAGAAGACGATCAAGAAGGGCACGACTGTCACCCGCGACATGGTGTACTTCGCGATGCCCTACCAGGATGGGCAGATGGACTCCGGCCATTGGCGCGATGGAATCGTCGCTCAGGGCAATTTCGACGTGGACCAGCCGCTGCTCACCGACGCCGTCGTGGTTCCCGCGGACCCCGACTATCTGATCATCAAGGAAGCGGTGCATGAAGTGAAGGCGCTGCTAGCCGAGGGACGCATCGCCCTCAACAGCGAATTTGAGGTCGAATATTCCCACCACTACGGGATCCGCCGGTTCCGGGAAGTGGGGGCGGTGATCATCAACGTGATCAATCGCGAATACTGTAAGAAGATCCTTGTGCAATTGCCGGGTCAAAAGCATCCGGCGCACTTCCACAAACTGAAGGAAGAGACCTTCCAGGTGCTGTATGGCGAATTGCGCCTCTGGGTGGATGGCCGGGAGAAGATCCTGCAGCCGGGCGACACCTGCATGGTGCTGCCCGGGGTTTGGCACAGCTTCTGGACGCCGACAGGCTGCGTGTTCGAGGAAGTATCCACCACCCACCACAACAACGATTCGGTTTACAAGGACAGCGCGATCAATCAACTTGAGCGGCACCAGCGCAAGACCCGGGTCAACCACTGGGGTCGGTGGGAACTGCCGAAAAAGCTCGAGGCCGAAGCCCGGCAATGATCCGTTGCGTCGTCTTCGATTTCGACGGCACGCTGGTTGACTCGAATCATATCAAGCACGACGCCTTCCTCGGCATCGCGGAACGTTACGCAGGGGGTCGCGAGATCATGGCCGGGATCATCGAGGTCCCCGGCGCCGGAACCCGCGAAGCCGTGTTCCGGAAGTTCGTCGCCGAACTCGGCATCGCTCCGGATGGACCAGGCGCGGCGACCGCGGAACTCGTGGGGTGCTATACCGACAGGTGCTTTAACGAGATCGCACGAGCGGAGGAGATTGCCGGTGCCCGCGCCGTGCTCGATCGCCTGGCTGCGGATGAGCTGCGGCTGTTCATAAGCTCGGCGACGCCGGCAGGTCCGTTGAATGATCTGGTCGAGGCGAGGGGATTGAGGCCGTTGATGGAAGATGTCTTTGGCGCGCCGGAAAGCAAAAGCGACCATATCAGGCGAATTCAGAAGGTAGCAGGGTTGAGTTCAACCGAAATTCTCTACGTGGGCGATTCTGACGCCGATAATCGCGCGGCTTTCGAAGCCAACTGCCGGTTTGCAGGAGTCGTGCTCGAGGAAACGCGTTTCTCGATCCGCCCGGACATCTGCATCACCTCGCTGGCGCAATTGCCTGACGTCATCGAGATGTTCAACGCCGCCGATCGTGGCGGGGACGGGGTCTGACCATGGTCGCTACGCCAGCCCAGTTTGCGAGCTGTGAAATTTGCGGGACGCACGAGTGGACCATCGCATATCAGGGTATAATCCGGGACGGTGCCGTCGGCCAAATCAAGGACGGCGCCCTAGTTGCCCAATGCGGGGGCTGTGGCGTTCAGCGGCTTGACGAAACTGCTTGCATCCCAGAATCCTACTACGAAAGCGATGAGTACCGAAAAACTTTGCGTCAGAGCGTCGAGTCGGAAAAGGCGCTTTTCGAGCAGGACTGGACGAACCGGTACACCCACGATGCCTTGCTCCCGCAAACGGTGCGAGGAAAGATCATCGCGGACGTGGGCTGCGGCATTGGCAGTTTTCTCGATTCATGCCGGGGGCAGGCGGAGTTGCTGATCGCCATCGATCTTTGCGAACCGTATTGGGCGTCGCTGAAGGCACGCGGCTATCGTCAATTCTGCTCTGCCGAAGCCGCGAGCACGGAGTTCCGCGGCAAGGCCGACCTGGCGATTTCGATTCAGGTTATCGAGCACGTCGCCAGCCCGGTTGAATTCCTGCGCAGCATTCGTCCGTTGCTCAACGAGACATCGGGCGAACTGCTGATCACCACGCCAAACCGGAATGACATTCTGATGAAGCTTCTCCCGCAAAAGTTCCCCCAGTTCTTTTATCGCTCGGCGCACCGCTGGTATTTCGACATGGAAAGCCTGATCTCGTGTGCCCTTCGCGCCGGTTATAAGGTTCATGGCAGCCGCTTCTTGCAGAAATACGGCATGGCCAACACCATGCAATGGCTACGCGACGGCAAGCCGAAGGGCTTTGCGTCGCTCGACGGGATCGGGCCGGCGGCCGATGGGTTCTGGAAGGGCTATCTGGAGCAGACCGGAAACGGAGATACGCTCTGTCTGAAGCTGCGCCCGGCGACCGCGACCTGAATTTTATCGAGACGCACATGCTCAATGGCAAGAGGATACTCGCTGTGGTACCCGCCCGCGGCGGTAGCAAGGGAATTCCGCTCAAGAACATCCAGCCGGTCGGCGGCGTGCCGCTGGTGGCGCTGGTCGGCGCCGTTATCAAAGACCTTCCCGAAGTCGACCGCGCCGTAGTGTCGACCGACAGCGACCGCATTGCCGATGTGGCGCGGGCTGCCGGCATAGACGCGCCGTTTCGTCGCCCGGAAGATATTTCCGGCGATACCATCGGTGACTGGGATGTATTAAATCACGCACTGCATGTAACCGAAGCGTTGGACAACTCAATCTATGACATCATTCTCATGCTGCAACCGACCTCGCCGTTGCGCAAGGCGGAGCATGTCCGCGGCTGCCTTGAGAAGCTGGTCAAGGAAGGACTCGATGCGGTGTGGACGGTCTCGGAAACCGATACCAAGAACCATCCGTTGAAGCAGTTGACCCTGGGTCCCAATGACGAACTCGGCTATTACGACTCCGGCGCGGCAAAGATCGTCGCGCGACAGCAGTTGAAGCCGCTCTATCATCGTAACGGTATCGCGTACGCAATCAGCCGCGATTGCCTGCTGAATCAAAAAACGATCCTTGGCCGCAAGACGGCGGGTCTGCTCGTGCCGGAGGCCCATGTCAGCGTCGACACCCCCTGGGACATGGCGCTGGTGGAATTCATACTTGCTTCCAGGAAGAGCGCTGACAAGGGTTCTCCCAATTCATGAGTTCGCTGGGTAACCTCATCGGCCGACTCAAGGGAATTGTTGTCAGGTTAACGGCTATTGCCTCCAGCCTGGCCGGCCATCCCTCGTACGGACTGCTGTATGTCACGGCGAAGCTGAATCTGCCGAAACTGTGCGGCTTGATCCTGATGACCTGCATTCAGCGCCGTCCGATCGGAAGGCCGGCGGGGCGCGCCGCATTTCGCATGCTGGTGCTAAACAAATCGGTTTTCATCGAAGATGTGGTGGCGATCGCCGGCCAGATCGAACATGCAGAACTGCTACTGCTTGGCAGAACCCATCTTCACTTCATCGCCAAGGGGTTCTTCAAGAAGGAAGTGAACGATAACAACTACCACGATTTGACGACGTCGGCGCAGATCGCGGAATATCGCGATTTCCTCAAGTCGGTGTGGCGGGTGCTAAACGCGAAACTTCGGGTCAAATGCGCGCTATCCGGCAACTTCAGCTATTTTGAGGAGCGCGAACTGGCTTATGTCCTGGAGGATGACGGAATCCCGTTCGTCGTCGTCCATAAGGAATGCCTGAAGACCCCGGGGCGCATCGACGAGTACGAACATCTCTACCGGAGCAATAAGGGACCGTTCTGGGGCAGCCGAATCCTGGTCTACAATGACATGGAGAAGGATCTGATCGTTCGGACCGGAGTGACCCAGGCTGAAAAGGTCAAGGTAGTCGGCATGCCGCGGCTGGACTGGATGCATCAGAGCCGGTTGTCGGGAAAGCCGGGGGCGGGACGCAGGACGGTGGTTCTGGTCAGCTTTCACAAGGACCTGAACAGCTTGCCACCGGCCGATATTGACGCGGACGATGGCGACGAGGCGGCGGTCAAGGCTAGCCCACCAAACTTGGAAAATGTCTGGGACGGCGTCCATGCCGCCATGTTCGAATTGGCGCAAGGTCACCCGGAGGTGGATGTCGTTATCAAGACGAAGGGCAACAGCCGGGACTACCAATGGTTTGCAGAGTTGATGGAACGCCATGGTTTCGATGACAACATAGCGAACCTGAAGATCGTTCATGGGGGCGAGTTCCGAGATCACGTCCTCAATGCGACGGTGATCTGCGGCTTGCACTCCACGGGCTTGCTGGAGGCTCTGGCTGCAAACAAGCGGGTGATCATTCCCGTCTTCGATGAATCCGCTGACGCGGGCAATCAACATCACTTCATCGATTTCGGCGAGTCCGTGATCTACGCGAAATCGAAGCAGGATTTTCTCGCGCGGATACTGCAGGAATTGGCGCAAGCCGACGCGCCGGACCGACCTTTCCCCGAAGCCACTCGTTCACTCCTTGATCACTGGCTGGGCAACAGCGACGGCGCTGCGAGCCAACGCGCAGCCGGAGCAATCAAGGAAATCGTCCGTCAGTCGGTCCGGGCCGAATGATGAACAGCGCCCTGGTCGGGAAATTCGTCCTGAAGCTGAAGGAAAAAGGTATTGCTTCGGCTTGCGCCAAGGCGGTGAACTGGCTGATCTTCAAGTTGAAGGCATCGATCGGCTGGGAAGACCAGATCCAGCAGCGCCGCTTGCTCATATCAAGGCAACTGGATGAGCGTTTCGGCTCGCAGGTCAGATATGGGCCGTTTCGGAGGCTGAAACTATCGAAGGCGATCTGGTGGGGCACGACCGATCGGGCCGGAATGTTGTTGGGCTTGTACGAACAGGAAGTTCTGTCCGTGTTGGCGAGCGTGCCCGCCCGGTACAAGCGCGCTTTCATCGAGCTCGGCGCGGCAGACGGTTACTATGCCATTGGGGTGCTGGTGAACGACTTGTTCGACCGCTCTTATTGCTTCGAAATCAGCGACCGGGGGCAGAAGGCGATCGCTGCAAATGCAGCGCTGAACGGGGTCAGTTCGCGTGTCCAGATTCACGGTACTGCGGAAAGTGATTTTCACTCGGTGTTGCCGGAATCTGCGACCGTTAATTCGGTGCTGCTGATCGACATCGAGGGTGCTGAATTCGATATCCTGACCGCGGAGACATTCGAACGATTCGCCAATTCCGTGATCATCGTCGAACTGCATGACCACTTTTTCGCAGACGCGCCGCAGCGCCTTGAACGGCTCAGGAATATCTGCGCGAAGGGTTTCCGCATCGACGAACTGACCACCACGAGCCGGGACCTATCGGTGTTTCCCGAACTGAAGCAATTCAGCGACACCGACCGGTGGCTGATCTGTTCGGAAGGCCGCCGCGCCATGCCGCACTGGTACGTTCTGACGCCGCTGGCCCACCAATGAGCTTGCTGTAAGATGAAACTGTTTATCTTTCCCGGAGAATTGAGCCGGGCGTTTTACGAAAGCCTTCTCGATGGACAGAGCCGTGTCTCCATCAGTTGCGCCCTGTTTGACGACGCCGCGCTGGCGGCGAAATGGGCCAGTTACATTGCCCCGGAAGCGATATGGCATTGGGACCGGCTGACCACGCCGGACCCGCGATCTGTTGAAACAGCGCTTCATCGAGTCCACTACGAGCGTGTGTTGCGGGCAATGATATCAGATCCGCGAACCTACTACATCATGGAACGCCAGTTCCGGGCGGTCGACACCAACATATTCTTCAACAGTGTGTTCAATCGGACAGTAGACATCGAAATACTGCTTTGGAACACGCTCACCATGCTCGACGCTACCAAGCCCGATCGATTTGTCCACTACAACGTCCCGCATGGGAAGTTATGGTTCGTCGCCCGTGTTGCCGAACTGATCGAGATTGAGACTTACGTGGCAGCGACATCGCCGCTGCCATGGAAAGATTGGGCGGTGAAGGGCCTCGACGAACAGCGACCGGTGATTCCGCTGCAAACCGCGCCGCCGACGGCCGGCAATCGAATCGTGGATTTCATTGCCACGCTCAAGGGTAATTATGCGTCTGCGATGCCGTCCTACGAGAAGAAGAGATTCGATTACTTCAAGGGCGGCTTCTATAGTCCGATAAAGGAATTGCGTTCGCTCGCCTACACTGTGCTGACGACCCGGTCGGCATTCACTGGCTTCATGCGCGCGCTGCACTCGCTGCGCAAGCGCGCAGCTGTGATCAACTACGAACGTCTGTCTTCCGAGTTCATGTTGCCGAACAGGTTTGTCGTGTTCTTCATGCATTATCAGCCGGAACGAACGTCAGTGCCCGAGGGCCAGGGCTATGGCCAGCAGTGGCTCGCGCTGAGAGTCCTGGCCAACGCGCTGCCCGAAGGCTATGAGCTTGTTGTCAAGGAGCATCCGAGCATTTTTCGCTATAATTTCGATCCGGGGTTCAGAAGCCTTGAACTGCACGAACAGATCAGTTGTTTGCCAAATACGCGCCTGGTACCGCTGAATTTCTCGCCGTTCGATCTCATCGACAAGGCCGCCGCGATAGCGACGGTCACCGGGACGGTAGGCGTCGAGGCGATCGTCCGTGGCAAGCCGGTAATTGTATTCGGTGCCGCTCAATACCGTGGTCTGAAGGGTGTGTTCCATGTGCGATCGTCCGACGAGGCGCGTTCGGTGATGGCGCGGATCGATGGCGGCGTCGACGTGATGTCCGATGCCGAAGTGGAGGCGTTCCTGTTCCAGGTCGATCGCATGGCTTTCGATACCGACCTATCGGTGAGGCCGGCATCCGCGGGCGTGATGCGGACAGCGATTTTTACTGACCTTGAGGCGCAGGCGCTGGACCGAAGACAGACGGCATGAGTACGCAGCACGGTCGGGAAGTTGCGGTCGGTGACCGCTTTCCATTCGGCGCAAACTGGACTCGGTTCCTTGCGGAGTTCAATGACGCGCGGCTGCGCTCAGCCGAGCAGTCGCTGCGAGACATGCTTGGCGTGAGCACGCTGGAGAACAAGTGCTTTCTCGATATCGGATCGGGTAGCGGTCTCTTCAGTCTGGCGGCACGCAGGCTAGGCGCGAGGGTCCATTCGTTCGATTACGATCCGCAATCGGTGGCGTGCACGCGTGAACTGAAGCGGCGGTTTTACCCCGAAGACGCCGAATGGATTGTCGAGGAAGGCTCCGCCCTTGACGCGGCGTACCTTTCGAGGCTCGGCAGGTTCGATGTCGTCTATTCCTGGGGCGTGCTACACCACACCGGCGATATGAACAAGGCGCTCGCCAACGTGGTTCCGGTCGTGGCGTCAGGTGGCCTGCTGTTCATCGCCCTTTATAACGACCAAGGCTTCGTCAGCCGTTACTGGGCGCTGGTCAAGATCGGCTACAACAAGAATGCTGTCCTGCGTTTGCTTGTGATCGCCGTTCACATGCCTTACCTGTACGGCCTGCGGTGGCTGGTCCGCGCGTTGAACAGAAGCGCCGCTCTTCAGCGCGGCATGTCGCTGTGGCATGATATGATCGACTGGCTGGGCGGATATCCGTTCGAGGTCGCACGTCCAGAGGCGATCTTCCGCCGCTTCCGCGATCAGGGCTTTATCCTCCAGGAGCTGCGGACCTGCGGGGGACGCATGGGTTGCAACGAATATGTCTTCCGTCAGGCCGCAGGCCGTCTGCCTTAAACGCCGAGTCATCGATGCCAATGCCCAAGCGCAATGAGATACATATCGCCGGCCGCGCCATCGGTCCGGATCATCCGCCCTATGTGATCGCTGAGATGTCGGCCAATCACAATGGCAGTGTCGACAATGCCATCAGGATCATCGACGAGGCACGTGCAGCCGGCGCCGATGCAGTCAAGATCCAGACTTATCGGCCTGACACCATTACGCTTGATTGCAACACGGAGGAGTTCCAGATCAAGGGCGGTCTGTGGGATGGACGCAGCCTCTATGAACTCTATACCGAAGGCCATATGCCCTGGGAGTGGCACGCGCCTCTGTTCAAGCATGCCCGCAAGGCAGGCATTACGATCTTCAGTTCGCCTTTTGATGCCACCGCCGTCGATCTGCTGGAATCGCTCGGCGCGCCTGCCTACAAGATCGCTTCATTCGAGGCGGTAGACCTAGCCCTGATCAAATACGTGGCGCACACCGGCAAGCCGATGATCATTTCGACCGGCATTGCCGACGCCGAGGAGATCGCCGAGGCTATCGATGCTGCGAAGGCGGGCGGCTGCCGGGAATTGGCGATCTTGCATTGCGTCAGTGGCTACCCGGCGCCGGCGGAAGACTACAATCTGGCGATCATTCCCGACATGATCGGTCGGTTCGGTTTGGTGACGGGCCTGTCCGATCATACGACGGATAATGTGACAGCGGCCTCGAGCGTCGCGTTGGGAGCTTCGATCATCGAAAAGCACTTCACCCTCGATCGCGATGGCGGAGGACCGGACGACAGCTTTTCGATCGAGCCGCCCGAGCTCGCTGCACTGTGCAGGGATGCGCACACGGCATGGCGCGCGGTCGGCCGGGTCGATTACGGACGCAAGTCGAGCGAGCGCGCCAATGTGAAGTTCCGGCGCTCGCTATACTTCGTCAAGGATTTGAAGGCGGGCGATGTGGTCACGGCGGATGCCGTGCGCAGTGTGAGGCCCGGTTATGGCGCGCCGCCGAAATTTCTCGAGGCCATTATCGGCAGGAAGGTTAACCGCGCCGTGGCGATCAATACTCCTGTGAATTTGAGCTCGCTCGACATGGAATCTCCACGATGAAGATTCTGATTGATCCGGGTATCATGCCCGTCGAACAGATGACCGACTTTCGACGCCGCGCGGCGCACGACATTTCGTTCATTACCGAGAATGCCGGGCTACGCGATGAGTACCTGGGCCGCGACCCCGCGGTCACAATGCCGTTTTACCCACGTATGCGCGACTTGCGCCCGCGCGACAAAGCGAGCCCGAGCTTGCGTGGCGATTCGGTGCGGATTTGGCAAAAACTGATCGACGACCACCAGACCCTGATGATCTTCGATCGGACGGCGCGGGTGCCCTTGAGCAATTCGATGAAGATCGCGCTGATCATCGACTACGTCATTGAATGCCAGCTGTACCTTGAGGCCGAGACGCCGGACGTGCTAGTCTACATGGCCACACCGCATGACATCATTCGATGGGTGTTCGCACGTGTAGCCGAGGAGCTGGGCGTGCGTGTCCAGTATTTCCAGGAAACCTTGTTGCCCTGGCGTTTTGCATTGATGGAGGGAATCTGCCGCGACGCAGCGCCGGTTTTGCCGCGGGCGGCTGCGACCAGCGCCAACGAGAGGGCGCTAGCGGCGGACTATGCGAGGCAAAAGCAGGGAAGTTTCGATGAAGCTTTCCCGAAATACGAACGAGATCGGCTCAACCGCAATCGTGGACGCTACTACAATCTCCGCAGGGACTTTGTTCGCTCCTGGAAGCGTCCCGATCTGATGCTCAACAAGCGGCTGTGTTACCAGGCATATCAGGCGTTGGCGCGCGATCCGGTGGACGGCGACAAATACGCGATCTTCTTCATGCATTTCCAGCCGGAACGAACCACCTTGCCGGAGGGCTATGGATTCGCCCAGCAACTGGCCGCTATTATTGCTCTTGACGCTTCGTTGCCCGAGGGCACGAAGCTCTACGTTAAGGAGCACCCGACGACGTTCACTCATGACTGCATGTGGAAGGAGCGGCTGCCGTTCTGGTACGGACTGATCGACAAGCTCAAGAAGGTTCAACTGGTATCGATCGGGGCAGATCCTTACGAGCTGATTGACAGGAGCGTTTGCGTTTCGACCATCGCCGGTACCGTCGCGGGTGAGGCGCTGATCCGCGGCAAGCCCGTGGTGATATTTGGGCGGGGTTCGATCAGTTTGGCGCAGACGCCGGGATTGCACAAATATGTGGAACAGCAGGCCTTGCGCGCCTTTCTCGAAAGCTCTAATGCGAAGCAACCGCCGCCTTTCAGTCTGATGGATTATTTCAATGACATTGCCGGCAATACGTATTCCGGCGCTGGAGGGCACCGGGAATTCGACGCGGTCCAAGCCAATCTGGAAGGCGTCCGCTTCTCGGCATTATCGGAGGCCTATGCAGATATCATGGGCGTAACGCGCGACCGGGCGGCATAATCATTCAACGCATATGTATCTATATTCCGACGCTACATGGCGGCGGGGCCGAACGTATGATGGTGAACCTGGCCAACGATTTGCGAGGCCGTGGTTATACCGTCGACTTGGTTCTGGTCGAGGCGCGGGGTCCCTATTTAGCCGAGGTCGCGGCTGGCGTTGACGTCGTTGACCTTCGGGCGGACGGTGTTATGTCCAGCCTGCCCGCCTTCGCCCGGCATCTATCAAACACCCGGCCGGCGGTGATCATATCGGCACTGAGCCATGCAAATCTGGTCGCCATAGGGGCGCGCATGTTGTCGCGCGTTCCGTGCCGGCTCATCATTAGCGAACGCAGCGTGTTGTTTGCTCCGGGAATGCCTGCACCTTCGTGGAAAGAACGCGTGATCCGCGTGCTGATGAAGTTGTTTTATCCCCTTGCTGATCAAGTTGTAGCGATCTCTCGCGGGGTTCAGGACGATCTCTACAGGTGGATAAATCTGCCGCCCGGAAAGGTCAGGACGATTTACAACCCGGTTATCGCGGCCGGACTTTCTGATCTGGCGTCCGCGCCGAGTCCTCATCCGTGGCTGGCGCAAGGTGAACCCCCGGTCATTCTCGGCGTTGGCCGGCTGACCCCGCAGAAGGACTTCGCATCGTTAATCCGCGCTTTCGCAGCGGTGCGCAAGACCCGTCTGTGTCGTTTGGTGATCCTGGGCGAGGGCGAATTGCGATCCGAGTTGGAGGCCATGGTGAACGATCTGGGCCTCAATGAGGACGTGCTGATGCCCGGCTTTCAAAACAATCCGTTTGCGTGGATGAGCCGCTCGGCCGTCTTTGTCTTTTCTTCGATCTTCGAGGGGTTGGGCGGCGCGCTAATTCAGGCGATGGCCTGTGGCACCCCCGTGGTCAGCACCGATTGTCCGAGCGGACCCGCCGAGATTCTCGAAGATGGCAAATGGGGCCGCTTGGTACCGGTCGGGGACACGCAGGCCCTCGCCGGTGCGATCATGCTTACGATCGACGAGGATTCCCGTCCGGATGTCAGGCAACGGGCGTCGTTCTTTTCCGACACGCGCTCCGTGGACGAGTACCTTGATGTCTGCTTTCCACAAAACGCAACTGAGGGTGGTGACCGCATGCGCCGAATGGGGAAATGAATGCGCGTATTGCACATAATCACCGGCCTCGGAATTGGCGGCGCTGAGTCTATGTTGTTGCAATTGATAAAGGCTTCGGATCGTTCCAGGGTAGAACATGCCGTGCTGACTCTGACTTCGGCCAATGCGTTGGTACCGCAGTTCGAAGCGCTGGGCATCACGGTGACGGATCTTCACGCCGGTGGTCTCGGCGGTTTGACCGCATTGTTCCGAGCGAGGAAGCGAATCAAGACCTTCGCACCGAACGTGTTGATGACCTGGTTGCACCATTCGGACCTGTTCGGAGTCATGCTCAGGGTGGGGACGCCCTCTCTTCCACTCCTCTGGAACATTCGCTGCTCGAAGTTGTCCTCGGCTGAACTTCCCTGGCGCAACCTGCTCATTGTGAGACTGCTCGCCTGGCTATCGTGGATTCCGAAAGTTATCGTGGCGAATTCAATCGCGGGAAAGCAGGAACATATAGCCGTCGGTTATCGATCCAAGGGATGGCGCGTCTTGCCGAACGGCTTCGATACAAAGCGTTTCACCCTCGACCGCGATGCCGGCACCAGGGTACGAATGGCGTCGGGAATTCCGCTGGATGGATTCGTTGTCGGATTGGTCGGTCGTTATCACCCAATGAAAGGCTTTGATCTGTTCATTCAAGCCGCGGGCAGACTCCCCAAGACTTCCCGCCCAGTCCATTTTGTTTTAGTCGGTACGGATGTCGATGCAGCCAATGCAGAATTGGGGAAGCTGATCGCTATGGCCGAATTGGAGGGACGCATCACCCTTCTCGGTCAGCGCACGGACATTGCCGACGTCATGAATGCTTTCGATGTCATCGCCTGTACGTCGACCAGCGAAGGCTTTTCCAACGTCATCGGGGAGGCCATGTCCTGCGGGGTACCCTGCGTCGCCACAGATGTCGGTGACAACGCGACCCTCGTCGGTCCTGGCGGCAGCATCGTGCCGGCGGGTGACGCTGATGCGCTGGCGGCGGCGCTGGTCCGGATGGTCGAAACACCCCCGGAATTATTCAGAGAATTGAAATTGCGTGCTCGTGCGCACATTCTCGAGAATTTCGCGATCGAGGATGTATCCTTCCGGTACGACAACCTGTTCGATGAATTTGCAGTGCCGCCGAGATAGGCACCGATATGGCCTCTGATGTCGTGCCTAGGGTTCGGGACTGCCCACAGGCTGCGTCCTCGCGCCCTTAATGCCGGCCCGTTTTCGTCGGGCGGGATCGAGACCGTTTCAGTTGGAAATTGTTCATGAAACAAGAAGAAATGCGCCTCGGTCAGGAGATGCACGACCTTGCGCGCACGCTTTTCCCAATTTGTCGAAGCCTGACCGGCGACGGGGTCCGGGAAACTCTGAGGATCATCCGTCAGCGCCTTCCTGACCTGAGCCTCTACGAGGTGCCGAGTGGAACGCCGGTGTTCGACTGGGTCGTCCCGCCGGAGTGGAACATCCGCGGCGCGTATCTGGTCGGCCCGGACGGCAGCAAGGTCGTCGACTTCCAGATCAACAATCTGCACGTCGTCGGATATTCCGAGCCGGTCGACCGGGAGCTGTCTCTCGCGGAACTGCAGCCGCACCTGTATTCATTGCCCGAACAACCGAACGCAATCCCGTACGTCACCTCCTACTACGAGCGCCGTTGGGGCTTTTGCCTCAGTCATCGTGACCGCGAGGCGTTGAAGGACGGAACCTATCGGGCTGTCATCGACGCTACGCTGGCGCCGGGCGCGCTCACCTATGCCGACCTGGTGCTGCCCGGCAAGTCGGACAAGGAGGTGCTTCTTTCGACCTATGTCTGTCATCCGTCGCTTGGCAACAACGAATTGTCGGGACCGGTCGTCACCACCTTTCTGGCTCGCTGGCTGGCGACGCTGCCAAGCAGGCACTTCACCTATCGTTTCGTCTTCATACCTGAAACGATCGGATCAATTGCCTACATCAGCCGGCATCTCGCCGCATTGAAAGCGCAGGTTGTGGCTGGCTTCAACGTTACTTGCGTGGGAGACGATCGGACATATTCATTCGTTCCTTCCCGAAACGGCAACACCCTAGTCGATAAGGTAGCACTGCACGCCCTTCGACATGTAGCTGGATCTTTTGACGAATACACCTACCTCGATCGAGGCGGCGACGAGCGCCAATACTGCGCTCCGGGTGTCGATCTACCGGTCGTATCGGTGATGCGCTCGAAGTACGGGACTTATCCCGAATACCATACCTCGCTTGATAATCTGTCACTCGTCACGCCGCAGGGGCTCGCCGGGGGGTTCAAAGCGATCCAGCGCTGCATCGAGGTGCTGGAGTTAGACCGGACCTATGTCGCCTGCCAGCTTTGTGAACCACAAATGGGCCGGCGCGGTCTCTACAGTACGCTTGGTACGGCACAGATCAGCGAGGCGGCAAAGAACCGGATGAACATCCTGGCCTATTGCGACGGGCAGCATAGCGTTCTTGCAATCGCTGAAAAGCTTGGACTGCCGGCGTGGGATCTGGCTCCATATTTCGCGGAACTCGTGGCGCACGGACTCATCAAAGAAGCCGCCGCAACGGCAGCCGTTTAACGCGTTCAGCCTTCGACAATATAGAGATTGCCCAGCGCGCGGCCTTCGCGGATTACTCTGGCGGTGGCGTCAAACATGGCCTCCGCAGCGATGACGCGCAGGCCACTGTTCTGGTTTGGCCGCGAACCCGCATACAGGCCCTGCTGCCACAGCAGTTCGCCCATCGGATCGACGTGGGTCAGAACGCCCTTCTCGATGTCGCGAACGAACAGGCCGCAACTCCGCTCGGATGGGTGGCCCTGAGCATCAATGCAGGTCCCAGTGAACGTCTTGTGATATCGATACGGCACATCAAGCGCCTCTTCGACATAATGATAGAAGGTCATACTGTGCTGGTCGGGAAGATCGAGCACTGCGATCTTGCCGCCATTGCGATGGAGCAGGGCGAACGGAGAATCCGCGCCATATCCGCTGAAATTTTCCAGGCCACGAAACTCTTCTTGTTGGGCGCCGACAGCCGCAAACGAATAGATGGGATGACTGGTCCGGACAGAGAAGGCGTTCCGTCGTGCCACTTCCGTCAGAATTCCCATTTGGCTTGGGGTTGAGCGGATATCAAATGAGACGCCTCGCGTAAATTCGAAGTTGAATAGGGGCAATAGCAGTGTCCCGGATTTTCCCACCGCTTCCAGAAAGCTGCGGAGCAACGTCTCCGGAAACAAATTCTCACCCCGGCGCCGTGCGCTGCGGATGGTACGGCGAATGTCACTGTGAAGCAGCACCATATCGCCGTCCTCGATCCCCGACGCACGCCATTGGTCGGCAAGACGGACAATGGTCTCCTTCTGCATTACGCAGGCCTCCCATCAACCCCAGCGGTCGCGCCAGGCCTCGAACATCAGCACATTCCACAGCATGTATTCGCGATTGGCCCGCCCGCTGACATGCTCGTCCCACACGCGACGTACCACCTTGGCGTCGAAGAAGCCGCCCTGTTGCAGCCGGGATTCCGCCAGGAGGTTCTCCGCCCAGTCGCGCAGCGGCCCACGCAGCCAGTCGGCAAGCGGCACCGCGAAGCCCATCTTCGGCCGCTCCACCAGTTCCTTCGGGACGTGCCGATACAGCACTTGCCGCAGCAGCCATTTGGTGATGTCGCCGCGGATCTTCGCTTCGCGCGGCAACCGCCAGGCGAACTCGACCACCCTGTGGTCGATCAGAGGCACGCGTGCCTCCAGCGCCACGGCCATGCTGGCGCGGTCGACCTTGGTCAGGATGTCGTCCGGCAGATAGGTTACCAGGTCGAAGAACTGCATGCGTTCGAGCAACGCCGGAAAATCGGTATCGACGGAAGCATCCCACAAGGTGCCGTTGACTTCCTGCGCCTGTCTGACGACCGCGTCCGGCTCCCAATGCGTTACCAGTTTTCGATAGAGTTCAGTCTCGCCTTCGAGCGGCAGAATGCCGGCGATCTTGTGCATCTTGTCGCCGATTTGACGCGGCCTGACGCTCGCTGGAATGACCGACAACAGCTGCGTCCACCGGTCCGCCGGCAGGATCGCGATCATACGCGCCAGCGCCAGACGCAGCGGCCGAGGCAAGCGGTGCAGGGAGCGCAACTGCTCGGTGTATTGATAGCGCGTGTAGCCGCCGAACAGCTCATCGCCGCCGTCGCCGGACAGCGCTACCGTCACATGCTGCCGTGTCAGTGCGGAAACGAGATAAGTCGGGATTTGCGAAGAATCCGCGAAAGGCTCGTCGTAATACTCCTGCAGTCGCGGAATGACATCAAGCGCGTCCTGTGAGCTTACGATCATTTCGGTGTGCTCGGTACCGAGGTGCTTCGCTACCGCTGCCGCATGGGTGGCCTCATCGTAGCCGGAATTAGCGAAGCCGATCGTGTAGGTGCGCACCGGACCGGCATTGGCGGCCTTCATCAGTGCCACTACGGTAGACGAGTCGATGCCGCCCGAGAGGAACGCGCCGACGGGCACGTCCGCTACCATGCGCCGCTTCACCGCATCGCGCAGCAGCGCCTCCAGTTGATCGGTCATCTCCACGTCGCTGCCGCGCAGCGGATTAGCAAGGCCGGCCTTCGCCACCGCGCGCGCGTCCCAGAAACGCTCGATGCGCGGCTCGCCGCCCCAAGGCAGCGTCAGGATGGCGCCTGGCTCGAGCTTCTTCACCTCCTGGTAGATCGAATGCGGCGCAGGGATGTAATTGTGTCGCATGTAGGCGGCGAGCGCGCCGCGGTCCATGTGCGACGTCCAGCCGGGATAAGCGCGCAGCGATTTCAGTTCGGAGCCGAACAGGAACAGCCCGCCTTGCTTCATCCAGTATAGCGGCTTGATGCCGATCCTGTCGCGGATCAGCGTCAGCGTGCGATCGCGCCTGTCCCACACCGCGATGGTGAACATGCCGATCAACCGCTTCACGGTCGGTGCGATACCGTAGGCGGCGAAGGCTTCCAGCATTACCTCGGTGTCGGAATGGCCTCGGAACTTGACACCGCGCGCTTCCAGCTCGGGGCGCAGATCTTGGAAGTTATAAACTTCGCCATTGAAGGTGATGACAAGGTGTCCGTCGGCCGAGACCATCGGCTGATGGCCGGCCGGCGACAGATCGACGATCGACAGCCGCCGGTGCGTCAGCGCGACGCCGGCGTCGAGATCGGTCCACAGGCCGTGATCGTCAGGCCCGCGATGGGCAAGGGAGTCTGCCATCGTCGTCGCGTCGCGATCGAGGCTTCGGCACGCCGCTGTCGATGAGTTGAGAACGCCCGCGATTCCGCACATCAGTTGTTCCGGACATTTTCGGCTAAGGCTTCATTGTTAGCATCTATTCTCGCATCTCGAAAGGACTGCTAACCAGTAAAGAGGAAGCCGCTTCAAGCGTGCATATTCGCGGCGCGCGTGGAAGCAAGTGTCAATCAGTTTTTTATAGGTTCAGGGAAACGTTTCGAGGAGATTTCCACAGATGTTGCTTCTATAGGTGTGAGCCTATGGTTTTCCTCAGGGGCCTCGCGACATTACACCGGGAAGCACGGTGTCTACCGCTCGTCTGAAATCACTTTGCCGTCGTTCGGCAACGAGGCGGCCGCGACCAGTTCGACATTGCCGCCGAGCTTGATCACCGTGCGCAATGTCGTCGATAGCTCGCTTTGAAGCGTTTCGCTCGCAGAGGCGGCTTCCGCTTTCAGGGTCATCAGATCGGCCTCGCCCGACCTTGTGACGACCAGGCGCAGCCGCCCCAGTTCGGGATGGCGCTTGCCGATCTCGGCGATCTGTTCCGGCCGCACAAACATGCCCTTGACCTTGGTGGTCTGGTCGGCGCGGCCCATCCAACCCTTGATGCGCATGTTGGTGCGCCCGCAGGGGCTGGTCCCCGGCAGTGCCGCGGTGAGGTCGCCGAGAGCGAGCCGGATCCAGGGATGGTGCGGGTCGAGCGACGTCACGACGATCTCGCCGACGTCGCCGGGCGCCACGGGATCGCCGGTCCCGGGCTTGACGATCTCCATGATCAGGTTCTCGTTCACGACCATGCCGTCGCGCGCAACGGTCTCGAAGGCGATGAGGCCGAGATCGGCGGTGCCGAAGGCCTGGTAGGCGTCGATGCCGCGCGCCTTGATCTCCGCCTGGAGCGAGGGCGGGAAGGCCGCGCCCGAGACCAGCGCGCGCTTGATCGAGGAGACGTCGCGTCCTGAGCTTGCGGCAGCATCGAGCAAGATCTTCAGGAAGTCCGGCGTGCCGCTGTAGCCGACCGGACGGTAGGCCTCGATCAGCTCGAATTGCTGCTCGGTATTCCCTGGACCAGCCGGGATCACGGCGCAACCGAGCGCGCGGGCCGACGCATCGAAGATGAAGCCGCCGGGGGTGAGATGATAGCTGAAGGTGTTGAGCACGATGTCGTCGGGCCGAAACCCGGCCGCGAACAGCGCCCGTGCGCCGCGCCACGGATCGGCCTGCCGCCCCTCCGGCTCGAAAATCGGCCCGGGGGAGGTGAAGAGGCGGGCGAACGAGCCGGGCGCCGCCGCGACGAACCCTCCGAAGGGCGTGGAGGCCTTGTGCAGGGCCGGCAGTTCCGACTTGCGCAGCACTGGGAGGCCCGCCAGTGCCGCCCTGGAGGTCACGGTAGCCGGATCCAGGCCTTTCAGCCGATCAGCATAGGCGGGCGCGGTCATCGCAGAGCGCAGCACGCCGGGCAGGCGGGCGAACAGATCGGCCTCGCGCGCGGCTTGCTCGCGCGTCTCGAGGGCGTCGTAATGGGCGGTCATGGCTGATCTTTCCGTGTTGGCATCCGTTGCGTGCCGCCGCCGGCATGGGTATCAGACGGCCATGGACGAGGTTTGAAGAGGACGCGATGGCGGACGAGGGAATCAGTGCGGCGGACGAGGCGTCGGACGTCGTGCCGCGCCTGAAGCGCCGCATGATCGACGAGGCGCTGCCGTTGTGGTCGACGGTCGGCTGGGACCATGGCGCGGGTGGTTTCATCGATCGACTGCATCGTGACGGCACGGCGGACAGCGCCGCGCCGCGTCGGGTGTTCGTGCAAGCACGTCAGATCTGGTGCTACGCCAAGGCTGCGCAGATGGGCTGGTACCCTGAGGGGCGCGCCATCGCACTGAAGGGCCTCGAGCATCTGCTCGCCAAGGCAAAGGCGCCCGACGGCCGGCCCGGCTACGTGCACCGGCTGACGCCGGAGGGCGCGGTGCTGGACGGCCGGCGCGACGCCTACGACCACGCCTTCATCCTGTTTGCGCTCGCGGCCGTCTATGCGCTCGACCAGGACGCACAAATTCGCACCGAGATCGACGCGCTGCTCGCCTTCCTCGACGGCCATCTGCGCTCGCCGCACGGCGGCGTCCACGAAGGCCTTCCGGTCTCGCTGCCGCGCCGGCAGAATCCGCACATGCATCTGTTCGAGGCGATGATCGCGTGCTTCGACGCGACCCACGATTTGTCGTTCCAAAACCGTGCCGGCGAGTTCTTCGCGCTGTTCCTCGCCAATCTCTACGACAAGCGGACGCGTGCGCTCGGCGAATATTTCGAAGAGGACTGGTCGAAGATCGCGCCGGTCAGCGTCGAGCCCGGCCACCAGGCGGAATGGGTCTGGTTGCTGAAGGGGTTCGAACGCATCACGGGCTGCCCGACCGGACAGCGGCGCGCCGAGTTGCTGGAAACCGCGCTGCGCTATCGCGACGAGGCCACCGGCTGCCTGATCGACGAGGGTGACGACGCCGGCAACATTCGCCGCACTACGCGCCGGCTGTGGCCACAGACCGAGATTGCGAAGGCGTGGATCGCGCAGGCCGAATCCGGCGAGGAGGGCGCGGCGGACGAGGCGCGCATGGCGCTGGCGCGGCTCGAACGCCATCATCTCAGCCATCCCGTGCGGGGCGGCTGGTACGACCAGTTCGAGCGCGACGGCAAATCGCTGATCGACACCATTCCTGCGTCGTCGTTCTATCATGTTCTCTGCGCAGTCACGGAAGCGGAACAGGTATTGGAAGGTTAAAGCCAGCGCTTGCGCCGCTTGAAGCTCTTGAGGTTCTTGAAGCTCTTGCGCTGGTCGCCGGCGCCGCCGAGGTAGAATTCCTTGACGTCCTCGTTGTCGCGCAATTCGTCCGCGGTGCCGTCGAGCACGACCTTGCCCTGCTCCATGATGTAGCCGTGGCTTGCCACCGACAGCGCGGCGCGGGCGTTCTGCTCGACCAGGAGAATGGTGACGCCGAGATCACGGTTGATCTTGTGGATTATCGAGAACACCTCTTTCACCAGCAGCGGCGACAAGCCCATCGAGGGCTCGTCCATCAGGATCATCTTCGGTCGCGCCATCAGCGCGCGGCCGATCGCGAGCATCTGCTGTTCGCCGCCGGAGAGATAACCGGCAAGCCCGGTGCGCTCTTTCAGACGCGGGAAATAATTGAAGACCATATCGAGATCGGCGCCGACCTCGCGGTCCCTGCGGGTGAAGGCGCCGAGCTTGAGGTTTTCCAGCGAGGTCATGTCGGCCACGATGCGCCGGCCCTCCATCACCTGGAAGATGCCGCGGCGGACGATCTTGTCGGGGTCGATGCCATTGATCCGCTCGTCTTCGAACAAGATTTCGCCACGCGTGACTTCGCCGTCCTCGGTTTTGAGTAGTCCTGAGATCGCCTTCAGCGTCGTCGACTTGCCGGCGCCGTTGGCGCCGAGCAGCGCCACGATCGCGCCCTTGGGCACGTCGAGGCTGAGACCGCGCAGCACCAGGATGACGTCGTCATAGACGACCTCGATGTTGCGCACGGCGAGGAGGGGCGGCGCGGGTACGATGCCGGGGGAGGGACGAGCAGCTGCTTCGTGAATTTCGGTCATGCCTCATACTCCGCTGTCGTCGCGCGGCTTGACCGGGCGACCCAGTATTCCAGAGACGCCTGAGACTCACGGAGAGGCCCCGGCGTACTTGATCCCCCGCTCCAGTGCGCGCTGCGCACAAGGCGGGGGATGACATTTGTGTGTGAGGTGAGCGCTAAGCTCACCAGCCCAGCAATTCCGGCTTGCGCGGCAGCTCGACTGTCTTGACCTTCTCGAGCTTGATCGCGCCCTTGGCCATGAGGTCGTTGAGGTCGCCGTCGGTCGCGCCCGCAATCTTGGTGCGGTAGAGGTCGACTTTCAGCGTGCCGCGGTGGTCCTTGTCGGTCCAGGTCGAGGGATTGCAGACGCCTTCCATACCGGCCGGCACCCAGTCCTTCTTCTGGTAGAAGCCCTTGGCGACGTTCTCGCCGGTAGCGCCGCCGTTCTTGGCGGCCCAATCGATCGCCTCCTTCATGTAGAGCGCCGAGCAGACCGCCGCGATGTAGTGCACGGGGCGATAGACCTTGCCGGTGGGGTCGGACATCTTCGAGATCTCCATCACCGTTTTCATGACGGGCGCATCGCCGCCCCAGCTCACAGCGGTGCGCAGCGGGAAGATCACGCCGTCGGCGGCATCGCCCGCGGTCTTGGCGGCGTTCTCGTCCATGCCCCAGACATTGCCCATGAACTGGATGTCGACGCCGGCGGTCTTGCAGGCCTTCATCACCGAAATGTTAGACGCGGCGGTGTTGCCGAGATAGGCGTAGTTGGCGCCCGAGGATTTCAGGCTCAGGCACTGCGCGCTGTAGTCACCCGGCGCGAGCGCGAACACCAGCGGCGGCAGCACCTCGAAGCCGAGCTCCTGCGCCATGGCTTCGCCGGCGGCCTTCGGTGCGTTCGGATAGGGGTGGTTGGCGCCCATGTGGACGAATTTCGGCTTGCCGGACTTGCCCTTCGCCTTCCAGTCTTCGGCTGCCCACATCAGCATCGCGCGCAGCGAGTCCGAATAGCTCGGACCATAGAAGAAATTATAGGGCGCGGGCTTGGCCTTGCCGCTGACACCTTCGGGATCGGTGAGGGCGGCGGCGTAGGAGCCGGAGAGATCGGGGATTTTATCTTGTGCGAGGAAGCCGGTCAGCGCCTCGGTGTCTGCCGTGCCCCAGCCCATGATCGCCGCGACCTTGGAGTCCGGCGCCGACCACTTCTTGTAGAGCGCGATCGCGCGCGGCACCTGGTAGCCATAGTCGTTGGTGTCGACGTTGATCTGCTTGCCGCCGACGCCGCCGTTCTTGTTGACCCAGGCAAAGGTGTCGGCGACGGCTTGGCCGTAGGGCGTGCCGACGTCGGACGTGCCGCCGGAATAATCGGCGAGATGCCCGATCACGATCTGCGCCTGGGCGCCTGACGAGAATGCGGCGATCGCCAGCGCAAGTGACGCGGTGCTCAAAAAGGATTTTGTCTTCATTGGTTGCCTCCTCCTGTTTATTTGTTGGTTTGCGAGTCGCCCGCGCTCAATGAGAGAACGGGTAGAGTTTCCAGTACGCCTTGATCTGCCGCCAGCGATGGGCGAGCCCGTCGGGCTCGAACATCAGGAACGCGATGATAATCACCCCGATCGCGATCTCGCGCAGGAAGGTGATGTTGTTGTTGAGCGACAGCGCCTTGTCGATCGCACCGCCCTTCAGCGCCACGCTGAGGAACTCCATCGTCTCGGGCAGCAGCACCACGAACGCGGTACCCATCAGCGTGCCCATGATCGAACCGGTGCCGCCGATGATGATCATGGCGAGAAACAGGATCGAGCGTTCGATGCCAAAACCCTCTTGCGACACCACGAGCTGGTAGTGCGCATAGAGCGCGCCGGCGATGCCGGCGAAGAAGGCGGCGAGGCCAAATGACAGCGTGCGGTACTTGGTGAGGTTGATGCCCATGATCTCCGCGGAAAGATAATGGTCGCGGATCGCCACCAGCGCGCGGCCGTCGCGGGTGCGCATCAGATTGGTGACGAGGACGTAGCCTGCAACCACGTAGGCGAGCACGACATAGAAATACTGCCTGTCGCCGCGCAGCGTGTAACCGAAGATCGAGAACGGATTGGCGCTGGCCGGCACCGAGCCGCCGGTGAACCACTCCGCGCGGGAGAAGAAGTCGAGCAGGATGTATTGTGCCGCGAGTGTCGCGATCACGAGGTAAAGCCCCTTCAGTCGCGCCGCTGGGATGCCGAAGATCAGTCCGACCAGCGCAGTGACGACGCCCGCGAGGGGGATCGCGAAGAACACCGGGATCGATGTGCTGTTGGAGATGTAGGCCGAGGTGAAGGCGCCGAGCAGGAAGAAAGCGGCATGGCCGATCGAGATCTGGCCGGTGAAGCCGACCAGGATGTTGAGGCCAAGCGCGGCGATCGAGAAGATGCCGATCTGGATCAGGATGCTGAGCCAATAGCCGCCAAGGAATTGCGGCACGAGGCACAGCGCCAGCACGCCGGCGATCGCAAAGTTGCGGCTGGTGGCGGTCGGGAAGATCGTGGTGTCGGCCGCATAAGAGGTGCGGAAATCACCAGCAGGGATGAGGGCGGGGCCGGCCATAGATCAGATCCGTTCGATGTCGTGGGTGCCGAACAGCCCGTAGGGCTTGATCATCAGCACGATGATGAGGACGTAGAACGGTGCGATCTCGTACAGATTGCCCCAGTGAAGGTATTCGCTGTCGACATATTGCGCGATGTTCTCGAGTAATCCGATGATGATGCCGCCGAGCACGGCGCCGCCGACGGAATCGAGCCCGCCGAGGATCGCAGCCGGAAACACCTTTATGCCGTAGGCGGCAAGACCCGACGATACGCCGTTCACGACGGCAACAACGACGCCTGCCACCGCCGACACCGTTGCGGAGATGGCCCAAGCCATCGCGAACACGCTCTTCACGGAAATGCCGAGCGATTGCGCGACCTGCTGGTTGAACGCGGTGGCTCGCATCGCAAGTCCGTACTTTGAGGCGCGGAAGAACCAGGCCATGCCGATCATCATCGCGATCGAGACGACGAGGCTCATAACATAGACGGTTTGGATCTGCAGCCCGAACAAGCTGACGGACTGGCTCTCGAACACACGTGGGAACGGCTGCGGATTGACGCCGAACATCCATTTCAGCGTCGCCTGCAGCACGGTGGACAGGCCGATCGTCACCATGATGACCGAGATGATGGGTTCGCCGATCATCGGTCGCAGGATCAGGACCTGCACCGCGATGCCGAACACGAACATGAACACCAGCGTCATCGGCATGCCGATCCAGAACGGCACCTGGTATTTCGCGAGCAAGGTCCAGCACACCCAGGCGCCGACCAGCAAGAGTTCGCCCTGCGCGAAATTGACGACCTGCGTGGCTTTGTAGATCAGCACAAACGACATCGCGACCACGCCATAGAGCGTGCCGACCACGAGGCCGTTGACCAGGAGCTGAATGAGAAAGGCGGTGTTCATGTGATATGCTGTCCTTCGCCTCTCCCCGCTTGCGGGGAGAGGCCGACGCGCGTTACGCGCGGCGGGTGAGGGGGAGCCTCCGCATGCGCGGTGCCAATGAGTCCAAGACCGGGCGCGCAAGAAGCCTGCGAGCCGCGTTGACGGACGCGGAAGGAAAACTCTGGTATCGACTGCGCGCCCGCAGGCTGAACGGTTACAAATTCGTCCGGCAGGAGCCGATCGGGCCGTACATCGTCGACTTCATTTGCCGCGAAGCTCGCCTGGTCATTGAAGTGGACGGTGGTCAACACGCCGACAGTGCGCACGACGCAGTGCGGGATAAATGGCTGATCGACCGCAACTATCGGATCCTGCGGTTCTGGAATAACGACGTTTCGAGCAATTTGGTCGGCGTTTTCGAAACGATCGTCACCGCCCTCGCGGAGGCTCCCCCTCACCCGGATCGCTGACGCGCTCCGGCCTCTCCCCGCAAGCGGGGAGAGGCGAAGGGCAGCACCGTTTGCGACGGTAGACTGGCTCACTCGGCGGCCTCCGCCAAATGCCCCGGTCCGCCGAGATCCACCACTCGCAGCGTTGTCCGCACCCTTTGCGTGGTGCCGTCCTGGAAGCGGATCACGGTGTCGACAGGGATGTCGGCTTCGCCGCGGTAGATCGCGTCGATGATGCCCTCGTACTTCTCGTTGATGACGCTGCGGCGCACTTTTCGCGTGCGGGTGAGCTCGCCGTCGTCGGCGTCGAGCTCCTTGTAGAGCAACAGGAAGCGGGAGATGCGCTGTGCCGGCGGCAGCGTCGCGTTGACGGTCTCGACTTCCTTCTTGAGCAGCGCATAAACCTCGGGCCGCGAGGCCAGGTCGCTGTAAGTCGTGAACGAGAGCCGGTTCTTCTCCGCCCATTTGGAGATGATGGAGTAGCGGATGCAGATCATTGCGGCGAGCGCGTCGCGCCCCGAGCCCAGCACCACAGCTTCGGCGATATAGGGTGAGAACTTCAACTTGTTCTCGATGAATTGTGGCGAGAAGCGCTCGCCGCGCGAGGTCTCGGCGAGGTCCTTGATGCGGTCGATCACCACGAGCTGCTTGTCGTCGTTGAAATAGCCGGCATCGCCAGACAGCATCCAGCCGTCCCTGATGTCGGCGACGCTCGCCTCCGGGTTCTTGTAGTAGCCGAGGAACATGTTGGGATGCCGCACCACGATCTCGCCGACGCCGTGGACGTCGGCATTGTCGATGCGGATCTCGACGCTGTCGGCCATCGGCACGCCTGTCGTGTCGGGGTCGACCTTGCCCTCGGGATGCAGCGTGTAGGCCCCCAGCAGCTCGGTCTGGCCGTAGAGGGTGCGCAGCGGGACGCCCATGGCCTGGAAGAACTTGAAGGTCTCGGGCCCGAGTGCCGCGCCGCCGGTTGCAGCTGAACGCAGGCGGGTGAAGCCGAGGCGGTCGCGCAATGCACGGAACAGGATCGCGTCGGCAAAGCCGGAACGCTCGCCCTGTTCGAGCGCGGCAAGCCCGCTCTTCATGCCGATGTCGAACAGGCGCTGCTTGAACGGCGTTGCGTCCATCACCCTGGCGCGAACGTCGGCGGCGATCGATTCCCAAACGCGCGGCGCAAACAGGACAAACGTCGGTGCGATCTCGCGCAGATCGTTCATCATGGTCTCGGGCTCTTCGACGAAGTTGATCTTCATCCGGCACAAGAGGCCTTTGCCGAGTACATAGACCTGTTCCATGATCCAAGGCAGCGGCAGCACCGACACGTATTCGTCGTCCGGCCCTTTCGGATCGAAAGCGAGATATGTCGCGCAGTGGCCGAGCACGCGGCCGGCGGCGAGCATCGCGAGCTTTGGATGCGAGGTGGTGCCAGACGTCGTGCAGAGGATCGCGACGTCCTCGCCCTTGGTCGCGTCCACCAGCCGGTCGTAAAGTTCCGGCTCGCGCGTAGCCCGCGCCCGGCCGAGTTCGGCAAACGTCTCCGCCGACATCAAGCGCGGATCGTCGTATTTCCGCATGCCGCGCGGATCGGAATAGATGATGTGCTTCAGCTTTGGGACGCGGTCGGCCAGGGTGAGCAGCTTGTCGACCTGCTCCTCGTCCTCGGCGAAAACGAGCTGCGCTTCGCCATAATTGAGGAGATAAGAGGCTTCCTCATCGAGCACGTCGCGATAGAGCCCGAGGCTCAAGCCTCCGATCGCGTGGGTCGCGATTTCCGCCGCGACCCAGTCCGGCCGGTTGTCGCCGATGATGCCGACGACATCTTCGCGCCCAAGGCCCAGTTCGATGAGGCCGAGCGCGAAATCGCGCACCCGCGTCTGGTAGGCGTTCCAGGTGAACGGGCGCCACAGCCCGAGATCCTTTTCGCGCAGCGCGATCTCGTTGCCGTACTCCTTCGCATTGAGCCGGAGCATCTTCGGATAGGTGTCGGCCTGCGCGACGCGGCCTGCGTAATCCATCATGCCGCGCTCTCCTGCGCCGGCGGAGCATCGTCAGGATCGACCAGCACCTCGTCCTCTTCGCCGAGATAGGCGCGCCTGACGTGGGGATCAGCGAGCACGGCGGCCGGATCGCCCTCGGCGATCTTGCGGCCGAAATCCAACACCATGACGCGGTGGGAGATGTCCATTACCACGCCCATATCGTGCTCGATCATCACCACGGTCATGCCGAACTCCTCGTTGAGATCGACGATGTAGCGGGCCATGTCCTCCTTCTCCTCGAAGTTCATGCCGGCCATCGGCTCGTCGAGGAGAATGAGGCGCGGCTCCAGCGCCATGGCGCGGGCGAGCTCGACGCGCTTCCGCAAGCCGTAGGAGAGAGTGCCGGCCGGCGCCTTTCGCACCGACTGGAGATCGAGGAAATCGATGATTTCTTCCACCTTGCGGCGGTGCTCGAGCTCTTCCTTGCGCGCGCCGGTGAGCCAGTACAGCGAGCCCGTGAGAAAATTGTTCTTCAGGAGGTGATGGCGGCCGACCATGACGTTGTCGAGCACGCTCATGTGGTGGAACAGCGCCAGGTTCTGGAAGGTGCGGCCGATGCCGAGCGACGCGCGCGCGTTGGGCGTCAGGCCGGTGATGTCGCGGCCCTGGTAGAACAGCTGGCCTTCGGTCGGCTTGTAGCGGCCGGAAATACAGTTCACGATCGAGGTCTTGCCGGCGCCGTTTGGGCCGATGATCGAGAACAACTCGCCTTCCCTGATGGCGAAGCCGACATCGGCCAGCGCACGGACGCCGCCGAATCGCAAGGACACGCCGCGCACTTCAAGACTGGTAGCCACCAAACAGATCCCTCCCGGTGATGGCGCATTCAGTGGCGCTCTTCGTCCGTTCTGTCGGGCGATCCTAGTACGGCCGTGCCGGTGAGGCCATGCAGCAGATGGTCTCGACCGGAGCCGCGCCACTCTCGTTCCCGTTTGGGATCAAAAGCCGCATCGCCCGAGGTGGTCCTCAATAGGGGAAAGCGCTATTTTGAAATGTCTCCCGCCTGACAATTCTGCGACAAAGTTTTTTGGGCGCTCGCAGCCTCCATCTTTCGTCTGATGGTAGCCGAGACGATCATGCTGCATTGCAGCAGAACAGGAGTGACGAACGGTGCGGCGGGCTTCGGGTTCATGATTTCAGAGGATCAATTGAAGCGCGTCGCTGCCTGGTCGCGCGAGCTCACGCAAGCGGAGATCGAGGTCGCTCGTGCCGGGATCACGGAGCGGTCCTACGGCACCGGCGAGACCGTCTTCATGCGCGGCGACACGTTCGACTATTGGGCCGGCATGGTCTTTGGGCTTGCCCGGATGGGCGGGGTCTCGCGCGACGGCAAGGAGACGAGCCTGGCGGGGTTGACGGCAGGGGCCTGGTTCGGCGAAGGCAGCGTGCTCAAGAACGAGCCGCGCCGCTATGACGTCGTCGCGCTGCGCAACAGCCGCGTCGCGCTGATGGAACGCAGCGCCTTCATGTGGCTGTTCGAGAACAGCGTCGGCTTCAACCGCTTCCTGGTGCGCCAGCTCAACGAACGGCTCGGCCAGTTCATCGGCATGCTCGAGGTCAACCGCACGCTGGATGCCACCGCGCGGCTTGCCCGCAGCATCGCCTCGCTGTTCAATCCGATCCTCTATCCGGAATCGACCGCGCATCTGGAGATCACCCAGGAGGAGATCGGCGCTCTTTCCGGCATGTCCCGCCAGAACGCCAACCGCGCGCTGAACCGGCTGGAGAAAGAGGGGCTGCTGCGGCTGGAATATGGCGGCGTCACGATCCTCGATATCGAGCGGTTGCGCGGTTACGGAGACTAGAGTTCCTCGTTCGTCATCGCGTATTGGCGGGGGCGTGCAGCGGCCAGAGGTCGGCGCGCCAGCGCACCGCGATCGCCATCATTGCGATGAGCCCCGAGACGGCATAGAGCGACCCCGTCGCGGAATAGCCGATGACGTCGATCAGGCTGCCGGCCGCGAGCAATCCGAGCGGCAGGCCGTAGATCACCATCATGCGCACGCCCATGACGCGGCCGCGAAGGTGTGCGCTGGCCGTCCGCATCAGGATCACGGCAGCTGATATCATCGACATGCTCTGGGCGATGCCGGCGAGCACAAGGCAGGCCATCGCCACCGGCATGGTCCTGATCTCGACGAACACCAGCAGCATGGCGTACCAGGCCAGCGTCGCGCCGATCAGGAGCCGGGCAATGCGCAATCCGCTGACGAGGCTGAGCGTGATGGAGCCGATCAGCGAGCCGACGGCGAAGCTCGCCGAGAGATAACCGAGGCCGGTCTGGTCGGTGTGAAAGATGTCCCGCGCGATGTAGGGCAGCAATCCGCCGGTGAAAGGAAAGGCGGTCAGGTTGGCCAGGAAGGCGACGCATAGCGCCGCGCGCATTCCTGGGCCATTCCAGGCGTAGACGATCCCCTCCTTCAAATCGCCCAGCAATCTTGAAACGGCGCGGCTGTCTGCCGGAAGATGAGTCGTGGCAATGGTCCTTTCCGGCCGGGTCAGGCAGAGCATGAGCAGCGCGGCCGCGAGATAGAGGCAGACGATCACCACGTAAACGAGGCCAATGCCGAGGACGGCGAACAGCCCGGCACCGGTCAACGCGCCGGCGATGCGCGCGCTATCCTGGGTCGTGCGCGCAACGCTGATGGCGCCCACCAGTTGCTCGGTCGGCATGATCTCGGCAAGCAGCGCGCCGCGAACGCCGAGGTCAGAGGGGCGAATCAGGCCCATGATCGCGACGATGATCATGACGCTTGGCGGTGTCAGGTGACCGGTCAGTGCCAGAGTCATGATGGTCGAAGCGAGCACCATATAGGCAAGACGCATCGCGACCAGAAGATCGCGATGACCCACGCGGTCGCCGATCATCCCGAACACCGGCGCCACCAACGTCCCGACGAACTGGAGCGACGCAAGCACGGTGAGCAGCAGCACCGAGCCGGTCTCGACCATGATGTACCAGCCGAGCACCAGCGTCTCGATCTCGAATGCCCAGGAGGTGAGCAGATCGGACGGCCACTGGAAGCGATAGTTGCGGATGCGGAATGGCGCGAGCGCGGAAAGACGTATGGTCGTGCTCAACTCTCGACGACGGGTATCACGGCGATTCCCTGCCCTTTGTTATTCGTTTTTCTGCTCGCAGGGTAACCCCGACGATCCCGGTGTCAATCGGCGCTGCCGCATAGTGCCATGCTCGCCGACGAAGCGCGATCAATGCGCAGGAGCTCGCTTCCGCTCCGCCAGGGCCGCCGCCATGGCCGAGATCAAGGGCCGCATGAAATAGGCTTCCTCAGGCGGCGAGACGTCGGTGCGCAGGCCATGCGCGGCGAGCTCGCCCGAGACAGCCGGCCCCACCGAGGCGATCAAGGTGCGCTCGAAACCCGCGCGCAGCTTCGCCTCGCTGCCGTGCGCTCTCGCAGCTTCGATCAGCCGTCGGACCTGGCCGAGATTGGTTAGCGCGATGGAATCGATCCGCCCTTCGGCCATGTCGTCGATGGCGGCGACGATGCTGGCATCCGCCGCCTTGGAATCGTAGGCATAGGGCAGCACGGTATCGACTTCGGCACCTTGCGCCGACAGCGCACCGGTCAGCGCGCTGTGATCCTTCTCGGGATAGAGCTGCAGGCCGAGGCGGTGCCCCTTCAAATCGAGAGTGCCCAGCATCTCGATCACGCCCTCGGTGGTCGGCTTCTCCGTGGTCTGCTGCGCCTCGAGCCCGACTTCGCGCAGTGCCTTGCCGGGTTTCGGGCCACGGGTGAATTTTCGCGATCTGGCAAGCGCCGCCACGAGAGCCTGGTCGAGTCCTCGCGCGACGGCGAGCTTCATGATCCGCCGCAGCCCTTCGCCGGTCATCAGCACGAGATCGTCGAAAGGCTTGTCGATGGCGCGGCGGATCCAGGCCTCGACCGGGGCGGGGTCCGGCGCATCCTGGATTGTGAACATCGGGCATTGCACGACCTCGGCGCCTTGCTCGGCCAGCAGCTTCGAAAACTGCGCCTCCTCGCGCGTTTCCAGGATCAGGATGCGGGTGCCGTTCAAGCGGTCGGCCATGGGTGAACTCCGGTCAGTCAAAGCAATCATACGTTTATCCTGACTCCACGGTCGGGATTGGCGCAAGGTGGGGTCGGTGATAGAGCAGGGCGCAAATCGCGGATCGTTCCGCAGCCGCTGCCCAAACCTTCATCAAGGCCCATTGTTTCAAAGACCATGCCCGATCATCAATATGTCCTGACCCTGTCCTGTCCGGATCGTCCCGGCATCGTCTCGGCGGTGTCGACCTTCCTGGCGAATTCCGGACAGAACATCCTCGACGCCCAACAGTTCGACGACACCGAGACCAACAAGTTCTTCATGCGGGTAGTGTTCACCGCCGCCGATCTCGCCGTGGAGCTGTCGGCGCTCCAGACCGGCTTTGCCGCGATCGCCGAACGCTTCGGCATGGAATGGCAGATGCGCGATCGGGCCGCGCACCGCAAGGTGATGCTGCTGGTGTCGAAGTCCGATCACTGCCTGGTCGACATCCTCTATCGCTGGCGCACCGGCGAGTTGCCGATGACTTTGGCCGCCATCGTCTCCAACCATCCGCGCGAGGTCTATGACGGGCTCGATTTCGGCGGGGTTCCGTTCCACTATCTGCCTGTTACGAGAGAGACCAAGCGCGAGCAGGAGGCGCAGATCCTCGATCTCGTCGCCAAGACCGGGACCGATCTCGTCGTGCTCGCCCGCTATATGCAGATATTGTCCGACGATCTCTCGGCAAATCTGTCGGGACGCTGCATCAACATCCACCACTCGTTCCTGCCGGGTTTCAAGGGCGCAAAACCCTATCACCAGGCTCATGAGCGTGGCGTCAAGCTGATCGGCGCCACCGCGCATTACGTCACGCGCGACCTCGACGAGGGCCCGATCATCGACCAGGACGTCGAGCGCATCAGCCATCGCGACACGCCTGAGGATCTCGTCCGCAAGGGCCGCGACATCGAGCGCCGCGTGCTGGCGCGCGCGATCCGCTACCATCTCAACGACCGCGTCATCCTCAACGGCCGCAAGACCGTGGTGTTCGTGGATTGATTTGTCCCCACCTCTCGCCGCAAGCGGCGAGGGGGCGCGACTTAACGCACCGCAGCGCCGGACGCTGAGCCCGTTGCGCCCTTTTGCGCCTGCTCTTCCTTTTCGCGATCCGCTGCAGGCATCAGCCGCTTGCGCTCGCGCTCCTTCATGAAGGCATCGTATTGCGGCGTGCCCGCCCGCGGCGGGGCGTCCGCCGGCAAGCCGCCGGCCCATTGCGGGACGTAGTCGCCCATGCCGGACGAGAGCTTTTCGTTGACGGTGCCGCAGCCGGACAGACCCGCGGAGAGCGCGAGGAGGATCAGGAGGGAACGGGCGGATCTGGGCATTGTACGGAGGCGAGGTCAGTCGTGTTGGACGCCAGGTTAGGCTGTCGTCGGGAGAGTAGCCTTCAACAAGGTAAAATAGACTTATTCGAGGTGGGTAATTTGATACCGTAGTGTGCCGACCCAGGCCTTGCCGATGTTCAAATTCTGCAAACAAAAGACGAAATCCTCCATCCACCCGGCCGGCAGCGCTTCTAGACTGCGGCAAGGGATCGCCACAAAGTGCCTTGATCGGGAGATAGGGCTTTTTCGTTGACAGGTCCATTTTGTTTGTACAATCGTACAAATGATGGCGACGACAATCACGATACCGGGGTTACCCCGACGTGACTCGATATCGCTTCTGCCGTCGGCAATCGGAAGGCTCGGCTTGCGCCGAATGGTCGCCAAACGTCCGATTGACAATAAGGGCGCGAAAGACGCCATGTGGCGCGCGGCATCACGCGTGCGTGAGCTAAACTTAAAGGGAAGGACCGGGCACTCGGTCCGACGCACAAGAGATCAGGAATGAAGGGGAGGGACATCTGATGTTCGAACGCAAACAACTGTCTCGTAAGACTATTTGGGCCGCAGCAGCTACCGCCATCGCAGGCCTGGTGGCCATCGCTCCGGCCAAGGCCGAGGACAGCGTCAAGGTCGGCCTGATCCTGCCGATGACCGGTGGTCAGGCTTCGACCGGCAAGCAGATCGAGAACGCGATCAAGCTCTACATGCAGCAGAAGGGCGACACCGTCGCCGGCAAGAAAATCGAGATCATCCTCAAGGACGATGCTGCGATTCCGGACAAGACCAAGACCGCCGCGCAGGAGCTGATTGTCAACGACAAGGTCCATTTCATCGCCGGCTTCGGCGTGACCCCGGCCGCGCTCGCGGCGGCGCCGCTGGCCACGCAAGCCAAGATCCCGGAGGTCGTGATGGCAGCCGGCACCTCCATCATCACCGAGCGCTCGCCCTATATCGTGCGCACCAGCTTCACGCTGGCGCAGTCCTCCACCATCATCGCCGACTGGGCTGTGAAAAACGGCATCAAGAAGGTGGCGACCCTGACTTCGGACTACGCGCCGGGCAATGACGCGCTCAACTTCTTCAAGCAGAACTTCACCGCCGGTGGCGGCGAGGTGGTCGAAGAGGTGAAGACGCCGCTTGCCAATCCCGATTTCGCACCGTTCCTCCAGCGTATGAAGGATGCCAAGCCTGACGCGATCTTCGTGTTCGTGCCGGCCGGCCAGGGCGGTAACTTCATGAAGCAGTATGCCGAACGCGGACTCGACAAGGCCGGCATCAAGGTGATCGGACCGGGCGACGTGACTGACGACGACCTCCTCAACAACATGGGCGACGCCGTGCTGGGCACGGTCACCGCGCACCTCTATTCGGCGGCGCATCCCTCGCAGATGAACAAGGATTTCGTCGCGGCCTACAAGAAGGCGTACGGAAACCGGCCGGGCTTCATGGCGGTGAGCGGCTATGACGGCATTCACCTGATCTACGAAGCGTTGAAGAAGACCAATGGCGACACCGACGGCACCAAGCTGGTCGAAGCCATGAAGGGCCAGAAGTGGGAGAGCCCGCGCGGGCCGATCTCGATCGACCCCGAGACGCGCGACATCGTGCAGAACATCTACATCCGGAAGGTCGAGAAGGTTGACGGCGAGCTCTACAACGTCGAGTTCGCGACCTTCGAGGCCGTCAAGGATCTCGGCAAGACCAAGAAGTGACGCGCGAAAGCGCGTCATCCCCAGCGCGCGTAGCGCGCATCGGGGATCTCGCCCGCCACTCTCGTCATGCTCGGGCTTGACCCGGGCATCCACGCGAGAACCGAACCAAGAACGTGGATGGCCGGGACAAGCCCGGCCATGACGATAACTCCAAGCTGAGACGATGACCTCAATCCTCACCAACCTGTTCGATGGCGTTGCCTACGGCATGCTGCTGTTCGTGCTGGCTTGCGGGCTCGCGGTCACGCTCGGCTTGATGAACTTCGTCAACCTCGCCCATGGCGCCTTCGCCATGGCCGGCGGCTATGTCTGCATGGTGCTGGTCAACCGGATGGGCTGGCCATTCTTCGCTGCATTGCCGCTTGCCTTCGTCTCCTCTGCTGCGATCGGCATCGTCCTCGAGCGCACGTTGTACCGACACCTCTATGCGCGCGGCCATCTCGATCAGGTGCTGTTCACGATCGGCCTGACTTTCATGTCGGTCGCGGCGGTCGATTACATCCAGGGCTCGTCGCGGGTCTTCATCAACTTGCCGACCGCGCTCCAGGGCCAGTTCGACGTGTTCGGCGTCGGCATCGGCCGCTACCGGCTGATGATCATCGTGATCTGCGGGCTGCTCACCATTGCGCTCCAGATGGTGCTGGCGAAGACGCGGTTCGGCAGCCGCCTGCGCGCCGCGGTCGACGATCCCCGCGCCGCGAGCGGCCTTGGCATCAACGTCCCGCAGGTGTTCGCCTTCACATTTGCCTTTGGCTGCGGCCTGGCCGGTCTCGGCGGCGCGCTGAGCGCCGAGATTCTCGGCCTCGACCCGTACTTTCCGCTGAAGTTCATGATCTACTTCCTGATCGTGGTCACCGTCGGCGGCTCGTCTTCTATCACCGGCCCGTTTTTGGCCTCGCTGCTGCTCGGCATCGGCGACGTCGCCGGCAAATATTACGTCCCGAAGATGGGACCTTTCGTGATCTACACCATGATGATCGTGATCCTGATCTGGCGCCCGAACGGTCTGTTCGGCCGCACGGCCGCGCGTTGAGTTCCCCGATGAGCGCCTCCTCCGACGTCGGCTATCACGCCCAGCGCCAGGCACGCTGGCACTATGGCGAGGCCGCTTTCTGGCTGATCGTGCTGGCCTGCGGCTTCGTATTTCCTACGCGCTACCTGATCATGACGGATATCCTGCGGCTCGCGCTGTTTGCGATGTCGCTCGATCTGATCCTCGGCTACGCCGGCATCGTCTCGCTCGGCCATGCCGCCTTCTTCGGCGTCGGCGCTTACGCCGCCGGGCTTCTTGCGCTGCACGGGATCATCAATGAGCCCGTGCTTGCGCTTGTCGTCGCCGGCCTTGTCGCGATGGTGCTCGGCTTCGCCACCAGCTTCCTCGTGATCCGCGGCGTCGATCTGACGCGGCTGATGGTGACGCTCGGCATCGCGTTGCTGCTTGAGGCATTGGCCGAACGTTTCTCCAACATCACCGGTGGCACCGACGGTCTGCAGGGTATCGAGATGCAGCCGATCTTCGGCGAGATCCCATTCGACATGTTCGGCAAGACCGGGTTCTTCTATTCGCTCGCCGTTCTGTTTCTGTTGTTCCTGTTCGCTCGCCGCGTCGTGCACTCGCCGTTCGGTCTGTCATTGCGGGCGATCAAGAACAACCCGCTCCGCGCGGCCGCCATCGGCATCCCCGTCAACCGCCGCCTGATTGCGATCTACACGCTCGCGGCATTCTATGCCGGCATCGCAGGCGCGCTGTTCACCCAGACCACCGCGATCGCCTCGCTCGACGTGTTCTCCTTCGAGCGCTCGGCGGACCTGATGCTGGTGCTCGTGATCGGCGGCACCGGCTATCTCTATGGCGGGCTGATTGGCGCGGTGCTATTTCGTATGCTCCAGGAATTGTTCTCGACCATCACCCCGCAATATTGGCAGTTCTGGATAGGCCTCGTGCTGGTCGTGATCGTCCTGGTCGGCCGCCAGCGCCTGCATCGCTGGATGCTGTATTTGCCCAATCTGGTCATCAAGCAGATAGCCGGGCGCAAGGCCGTCGTCGCCGTGCCGGAGAGCGACGCATGACCATCGCGCTCGAAACCCAAAATCTCGAAAAGCAATTCGGCGGTCTGCGTGTCACCCGCGACTTGTCGCTAAAAATCGAACAAGGTGCCCGCCACGCGTTGATCGGCCCGAACGGCGCCGGCAAGACCACGGTCATCAACCAGCTCACCGGCGTGCTCAAGCCGAACTCGGGCCGTATCCTGCTCGAAGGCCAGGACATCACCGATCTGCCCGTGCACACGCGCGTGTTGCGCGGCCTGTCGCGCACCTTCCAGATCAACCAGCTCTATCCCGACCTGACCCCGCTCGAAACCATCGGTCTCGCTGTCTCCGAGCGCCTCGGCCATGGCGGCGACTGGTGGCGGCGGATGGGCACGCGCAGCGACGTCAACGGCGAGATCGCCGACCTCCTGACGCGCTTCCACCTGCTCGATGCGATGAACGAACAGACGGTGACGCTGCCTTATGGCAAGCAGCGCCTGCTCGAGATCGCGGTGGCGATCGCCGCCAAGCCGCGCGTGCTGCTGCTGGACGAGCCCGCCGCCGGCGTGCCCGAGAGCGAGCGCCACGACATCCTCGCCGTCGTAGGCAGCCTGCCGCGCGACGTGACCGTGCTGCTGATCGAGCACGACATGGACCTCGTGTTCTCCTTCGCCGACCGCATCTCCGTCCTGGTCTCCGGCGCCCTGCTCACCGAAGGCCCGCCCGAGCAGGTCGCGCGCGACCCGCAGGTCAAGGCGGTCTATCTCGGCGAGGAGGCGGTCAATGTCTGACCTGCTCGCGATCGACTCGCTTCGCGCCGGCTACGGCGAAGCCGTGGTGCTGCCGAACATGTCGCTGCGTCTTGCCGAAGGCCAGGTGCTGGCGCTGTTGGGGCGCAACGGCACCGGCAAGACCACGCTGATCAACTCGATCGTCGGCGTCACCCGGCGCTTCTCCGGCACTGTCGGGCTGGCCGGTACCGACGTCACCACCTTGCGGCCCGACCAGCGGGCCCGCGCCGGGATCGGCTGGGTGCCGCAGGAGCGCAACATCTTCCGCTCGCTCACGGTGGAGGAGAACATGTCCGCAGTGGCCCAGCCCGGTCCCTGGACCGTCGAGAGGGTCTACGAGATGTTCCCGCGGCTGAAGGAGCGGCGGAGCAATTTTGGCAACCAGCTCTCCGGCGGTGAGCAGCAGATGCTGGCAATCGGCCGCGCGCTGACCCTCAATCCGAAAGTGCTCCTCCTGGACGAGCCGACCGAGGGCCTTGCCCCCATTATCGTCGAGGAGCTCTTGAAGGCGATCGGGACCATCACGCGGGCCGGCGGCATCTGCTCGATCATCGTCGAGCAGAATGCCCAAAAGATTCTGGGGCTGGCAGACCGTGTTGTGATATTGGAGCGCGGAACGATCGTCCACGACGCCCCGAGCGCCGCGCTGAAGGCCGACCCGTCGGTCCTCGAGCGCCACCTCGGCGTTGCAGGGGCGGCGGCCCACTAAAAAATTCACGGGAGTTTAAGAATGCAGCGAACCAAAGCCCCCTTCCGCGCCGACGAGGTCGGCAGCCTCCTGCGTCCCGCCAAGATCAAGGAAGCCCGCGCCAGGCTGGAGAAGGGCGAGATCTCAGCCGACGATCTGCGCAAGATCGAGGACATGGAGATCGAGAAGGTCGTGCATAAGCAGGCCTCGCTCGGCCTGAAGCTCGCAACCGATGGCGAATTCCGCCGCTCCTGGTGGCATTTCGACTTCCTGGCCAAGCTCACCGGCTGCGAAATGTTTCATCCCGACACCGGCATCCAGTTCGCGGGCGTCGAGACCCGGCACGACGCGGTGCGCGTGATCGGCAAACTCGATTTCCCCGATAACCACCCGATGCTGGATCACTTCCGCTTCCTGAAGAAGGTCGCCGACCAGGCCCACGTCACCGCCAAGATGACGATCCCGTCGCCGGCGGTGCTGCACTTCCGTGGCGGCCGCAAGGCGATCTCCAAGGACGTCTATCCGGATCTCGACGCCTTCTACCAAGACCTAGGCAAGACCTACCGCAAGGCCGTGAAGGCGTTCTACGACGCCGGCTGCCGCTATCTCCAGTTCGACGACACCGTGTGGGCCTATCTCTGCTCGCCGGACGAATTGCAGAAGGCGCGCGAGCGCGGCGACAATCCCGAGGGTCTCCAGCAGATCTATGCGCGCGTCATCAATTACGCGCTGGCGGAGAAGCCCGCCGACATGGTGGTGACGACGCATGTCTGCCGCGGCAATTTCCGTTCGACCTGGATTTCCTCAGGCGGCTACGAACCGGTTGCCGAGACCATGCTCGCCGGCACCAATTACGACGGTTATTTCCTCGAATACGACAGCGACCGCGCCGGTGGCTTCGAGCCGCTGCGCTTCCTGCCCAAGGGCAACAAGGTCGTCGTGGTCGGCGTCATCACCTCGAAGTTCGGTGAACTCGAGAACAAGGACGCGATCAAGCGCCGTCTCGAGGAAGCCGCCAAGTTCGCCCCGCTGGAGCAGCTCGCACTCTCCCCGCAGTGCGGTTTCGCCTCGACGGAGGAGGGCAACGTCCTCTCCGAAGAGGAGCAGTGGGCCAAGCTCAGCCTCGCCGTGGAGATCGCGAAGGAAGTGTGGGGCCAATAAGGCTCCACTCGCTCATTGTCATCCCCCGCGAAAGCGGGGAATCCAGTACGCAGCAGCTTTTCCGCATCTCTCGCTATCTCGGACTACTGGATCGCCCGGTCAGGCCGGGCGATGACACCGAACGAGTGGCGGGTGGCATCGCGCTCCTGTAAGCGGGATACAAACGCCCCTCACTTCTCCGCCAGATAAACCTCTCCCAGCAGCGACGAGTTCGACCACGGCACCTGCTTGCTCTTCGTGGTCGACACCACCTCCGCCCGCACCCGCGTCAGCATCTGCTGCACTTCCAGGCCGGGCGTGCCGAGATGGCGGGAGAGCGCAGCGGAGAACGGCGAGTTGGCGCCTTCACCGTCAAGCGCGACCTGGCCCGGCGCAGTGGCGAAAGCGATCAGCGTGCCGGCGCCGAGCGTCGCGCCGGCGCCCAGGCTCGTTGGCGCTGCGAGGCCCGAGGCAGCTTCGATGGCGCGGCTGGTGCCGGCCGATGCGACCTGCTGTGCCATCGGATTGTTGCGGCAGGCATCGAAGATCAAAATGTTGGTGCGGACCTGGTCGTCGAGGCCGGCCATGATCGTGTCCATGTCGATCATCGCGTCCGTCATCCTCGCGCCCGGCTTGAGTTCGACGTCGACGGGAATGAGATAGTTGCGGCCCTCGACCTGCACGCCGTGACCGGCATAGTAGACCACCACGACCTGCGCCCGCGCCGCCTCCCGCAAGAAGTCACGCGTCATCTTCTGCATCGCTGCGCGGTCGAGATCGACGCCTTCTGACACAGTGAAGCCGATGTTGCGCAGGCTCTTCGCGACGGCGCGCGCGTCATTGGGCGGATTGGGCAGCGCCTTGACATGCGCATAGGCGCCGTTGCCGATGATCAGCGCCATGCGCGTGCCGCGCGCGGCCGGAGCAGGCGAGGGGGGCGGCGCGGCACCCGTCTGCTGGGGAGCCGGTGCCTGTGCCGGCTCGGTCGTCGGTGACGGCGCATCGCGCGGGATCGGTGCGCTTGCGTCGGTGATCAGCGACAGCCGCACCTTTGCGGTGGCTTGATTGGCCTTGCTGCCGGCATCTGAAGCCGTGATTGCCAGCGTCGCCTTGTAGTCGTCCCTCGCGTGCGCGTAATCGCCTTTCGCCTCATAGGCCAGCGCGCGATGGGTGTAGCCCGAGACCAGAACGCTGTTCGGCGGCGTCATGATGTTGACCGGCGGCTTCTCCCTTGCGAGCCGGATCGCTTCGCTGCCGTCGGCAATCGCGCGATCGTAATCGCCTCTGACACGCCAGATCGCAGTCCGGTTGATCAGCGGCTGCGGCAGCGTCGGGTCGAGTCGGATCGCTTGGTTGATGTCGGCCAGCGCGCCGTCGAGATCGCCGAGTGCCTCCTTCGCGATGCCGCGGTTCTGGAACGAGAATGCCGATCTGGGATCGGCCTTGATCGACATATCGTAATCGGCAATGGCCTTGGCGTAGTCGCCCTTGCCGCGCCAGGCATTGCCGCGATTGTGGAAGATGGTGCCATCAGGCGGGCCAAGCTTCAGCGCATCGTCGAAATCGGCGACCGCGATCTCGTAGTCGCCTTTGTCGTAATACGCCGAGCCGCGCAGGTTGTAGACGGCCTGGCTCGGATGGAGCCGGACCGCTTCCGTGGCGTCAGTGATGACCTTGGCGTAATCGCCCTTCTTATTCCAGCCCACCGCGCGCCAGAAGTAGACCGTTGCGAGCTGCTCGCCTTTGAACACCTTCAGCGCGATGATCTTGCTGCAGGCGTCGATCATCTGGTCCGCCGGCGTGGTGTCGGTGGTGCAGAGCGGCCCAAGCTGGTTGCGCGCCTGCGCAAAAGCGGGCGCCGACCACAGCGTTGCGGCGAGCAGGCAAAGCGCGACGAGCAGGCGACGCATCGGTGGTGGTCCCGTTGAGGAGAGGCGTCTGTTTGTTGCCCGGCAGGGCATGGTGGTTCACGGCCTGGCTGTTGTGCACACGGCAACGGGGGCGGCTCTATCCCTATTCCCTTAGTGGGCAGATTTTGCTAGGAGGTGCTACCCAACCTTCCTGCCCACCGCGTCCCACTTCATGAAGAATGACGAAATCCTGAGCCAAATCACCGAGTTCTGCCGTAAGGCGGACATGGCGGAGTCGACGTTTGGCCGGCGCGCGGTGAACGATGGGAAGCTCGTGCACCGCCTGCGCGAGGGCAAGCGCATCACGATCGACACGCTGGACCGAATCCAAGCCTACATGGCCGCGTCGATGGCCGGCGGCGTGCCGCCGCCGCGGGGGCTTCAGGTGCCCCCCGAAAAGCGCGATCCGCGCGGCAATTTCCGCTTTTTTGAGAACCGGCAGAAATACCTGCTGTTTGTCCACACTTGCAGTGAGAAGCGGGTGGTCGCCGAGCGCGTGGCGCTGGAGCTTGCCAGCATCCATCCCCGGCCGCCGGCGCTGCGCGTGTTCGATGCCGGCGTTGGCGACGGCACGGTGCTGGCCCGCGTGCTGCGCGCGATGCATCAGCGCTTTCCGCACATGCCCTTCTATGTCGCCGGCAAGGAGCTCAGTCTCGAGGACCTCCGCCTGACGCTGGACAAGGTGCCGGACCGCATTTTCGAGCATCCGGCCTCGGTGTTCGTTTTTACCAACATGCTTTACGCGGAGGCGCCCTGGCTCACGCCGGCATCGCCTGCGGCGGCCGCCGCGACAGTCTGGCACGAGGTTCCCCTGCGGGGGGCTTCCTCGGGCGAGTTCGAGACGCAAATCGCGGAGTTGAAGCCGTTTTTGGAGCAGAACTGGCGCGCGGCGGTCAGCCCGCGCACGGGGATGCCGCTCTATGAGCGGCCTGTCGTGCTGGTGCTCTACCGTGAAGATCAGCGGTTTTTGCTCGATTCGACCATTCCACGGCCGGGCCAGGCCGAGGCCAATTTCGATCTCGTTATTGCATCCCAGCCATACCGGGCGCTGTCCTCGGTCAATTTCCGGGCAAAACGGATCATTGCGCCCCTGGCGCGGGCCTTGCGGGCAGGCGGCCGCCTGATCGGAATTCACTCCCACGGGCAGGATCCGGGCATGGAGATGATCCAGGCGATCTGGCCCGGAGAAAATCCTTTCTCGGTGAGCCGTCATGAGCTATTGCGCGCGGTGAAGTACGAGCTCGGCTCGGTGGGCCGCGACTTAAATTTTAATGCTTACGCTGATAACCGCTCGATCTTCAGGTATGATATGGAAGCGCTGCCCAACGAGGTGACAGGCACTATCGGAACCTCGACGGCCTTTGCAGCCTGGAATGCGGCGGTGTATGTCGCTCAGATTGAGGACGACCGGTTGACGGAAATGACTCAAAACGGCCGCACTCTGGATGCCGCCAGGGACGTGCTGCGAAAGTACAATGGGCTCTGGTTTCTCGACGAATCCTACGTCATCTCGCGCCGGCGTGATTGACATCATTCAAAGCTAAACATCGCAAACGCCCGCCAGCTAGCGGCGGAACAAGGGGTTACTGATGCGCGCGTCCTATCTCTTCACCAGCGAGTCCGTGTCCGAAGGCCATCCGGACAAGGTGTGCGACCGGATCTCCGACGAGATCGTCGATCTGTTCTACCGCGAAGGACCGAAAGCCGGCATCGATCCCTGGCAAATTCGCGCCGCCTGCGAAACGCTCGCGACCACCAACAAGGTCGTGATCGCCGGTGAGACCCGCGGTCCCGCATCCGTCACCAACGAGCAGATCGAAGGCGTCGTGCGCGCCGCGATCAAGGACATCGGCTACGAGCAGGAAGGTTTCCACTGGCAGAAGGCCGACATCGAGATCCTGCTGCATCCGCAGTCCGCCGACATCGCGCAGGGCGTGGATGCGCTGCAGCCGGGCGAGGTCAAGGAAGAGGGCGCGGGCGACCAGGGCATCATGTTCGGCTACGCCACCAACGAGACGCCGGATCTGATGCCGGCGCCGATCTTCTACGCCCATAAGATCCTGCGCCTCATCTCGGAAGCGCGCCACTCCGGCCGCGAGAAGGTGTTGGGCCCGGACTCCAAGAGCCAGGTCACCGTGCAGTACGAGAATGGCAAGCCGGTCGGCGTGCGCGAGATCGTGGTGTCGCATCAGCATCTCGTCGAGGACATCTCGTCCAAGCAAATTCGCGACATCGTCGAGCCCTACGTGCGCGAGGCGCTGCCGAAGGAATGGATCACTGCGAAGACCATCTGGCACATCAACCCGACCGGCAAGTTCTACATCGGCGGTCCCGACGGCGATTCCGGCCTGACTGGCCGCAAGATCATCGTCGACACCTATGGTGGCGCGGCTCCGCACGGTGGCGGCGCGTTCTCCGGCAAGGATCCAACCAAGGTCGACCGCTCGGCCGCCTATGCGGCACGCTACGTCGCCAAGAACATCGTCGCGGCCGGTCTTGCGGATCGCTGCACATTACAGCTCGCCTACGCCATCGGTGTGGCGCGTCCGCTGTCGATCTACATCGACACCCACGGCACCGGTAAGGTGTCGGAGGAACAGCTCGAGAAGGCCGCTGCCAAGGCGATGGATCTCACCCCGCGTGGCATCCGCAGCCATCTCGATCTCAACCGCCCGATCTACGCGCGCACCTCCGCCTATGGCCATTTCGGCCGTACCCCCGACAACGAGGGCGGCTTCTCCTGGGAGAAGACCGATCTCGTCGAAGCGCTCAAGCGCGCGGTCTAAACGCTCTTACCTCGCCCCGCTTGCGGGGAGAGGTCGCCGCGAAGCGGCGGGTGAGGGGACTCTCCACTGGCTCAGTGCGCGGATGGAGCCCCTCACCCCAGCCCTCTCCCCGTAAGAACGGGGAGAGGGAGAAGACTGTGCCGCAAGGCGCTTCGTTTGCTTCGTTACTGACACGCCAGACCCACCACTAGGAAACAGACATGAACGCGAAGCCCGGCTTCACCGATTACATCGTCAAGGACATTTCGCTCGCCGATTTCGGCCGCAAGGAGCTCTCCCTCGCCGAGACCGAGATGCCCGGCCTGATGGCCACCCGCGAGGAGTACGGCCCGAAGCAGCCGCTGAAGGGCGCGCGTATCGCAGGCTCCCTGCACATGACAATCCAGACCGGCGTGCTGATCGAGACGCTGGCCGCGCTCGGCGCCGACATCCGCTGGGTCTCCTGCAACATCTATTCGACGCAGGACCACGCGGCGGCGGCGATCGCCGCCGCCGGCATTCCGGTGTTCGCCGTCAAGGGCGAGAGCCTTATCGAATACTGGGACTACACCGCCAAGCTGTTCGACTGGCACGGCGGCGGTCACCCGAACATGATCCTCGACGACGGCGGCGACGCCACCATGTACGTCCATCTCGGTCTGCGCGCCGAGAACGGCGACACCAAGTTCCTGGACAAGCCGGGCTCGGAAGAAGAGGAAGTCTTCTTCGCGCTTCTGAAGAAGCAGCTCAAGGAGAAGCCGAAGGGCTACTTCGCCGAGATCGCCAAGAGCATCAAGGGCGTTTCCGAAGAGACCACCACGGGCGTGCATCGTCTCTATGACATGCAGAAGGCCGGCACGTTGCTATGGCCGGCCATCAACGTCAACGACAGCGTCACCAAGTCGAAGTTCGACAACCTCTACGGCTGCCGTGAATCGCTGGTCGACGGCATCCGCCGCGGCACCGACGTGATGATGTCCGGCAAGATCGCGATGGTTGCGGGCTTCGGCGACGTCGGCAAGGGTTCGGCCGCCTCGCTGCGCCAGGCCGGCTGCCGCGTCTTGGTCTCCGAAGTCGATCCGATCTGCGCGCTGCAGGCGGCGATGGAAGGCTATGAAGTCGTGACCATGGAAGACGCCGCGCCCCGCGCCGACATCTTCGTCACCGCGACCGGCAACAAGGACATCATCACGATCGAGCACATGCGCGCGATGAAGGATCGCGCCATCGTCTGCAACATCGGTCACTTCGACAACGAGATCCAGATCGCGGGTCTGCGCAACCTGAAATGGACCAACATCAAGCCGCAGGTCGACGAGATCGAATTTCCCGACAAGCACCGCATCATTATGCTGTCGGAAGGCCGCCTCGTGAACCTCGGCAATGCGATGGGCCATCCGTCCTTCGTGATGTCGGCGTCCTTCACCAACCAGACGCTGGCGCAGATCGAGCTCTTCGCCAACAACAAGGACGGCAAGTACAAGAAGGAAGTCTACGTGCTGCCGAAGTCGCTCGACGAAAAAGTCGCGCGCCTGCACCTCGCCAAGATCGGCGTCAAGCTCACCGAGCTGCGCAAGGACCAGGCCGACTACATCGGCGTCAAGCAGGAAGGTCCGTACAAGAGCGACCACTACCGGTACTGATCCGCTGATCGCATCTATTATCGACGCAAAGCCCCGGAGCGATCCGGGGCTTTGTTGTTTTGAGCGCGCCGACGTGTCTCCTCCCGGTTGTGACAGGGCCGATTGCCGGTTGACTAGGGATGATCCCGGTCAGACAATTGCTGGCTGCGGAGGAAACAATGGCTCAAGACCATTTCGACGTGCTGATCGTCGGCGCCGGCCTGTCCGGCATCGGCGCGGGCTATCATCTTCAGACCAAATGCCCGGGCAAGAGCTATGTCATCCTCGAGGGGCGCGACTGCATCGGCGGCACCTGGGACCTGTTTCGCTATCCCGGCGTCCGCTCCGACAGCGACATGTTCACGCTCGGCTATTCCTTCAAGCCGTGGACCGATCCGAAGGCGATCGCCGACGGCGCGCAAATCCTCAACTACGTTCGCGAAACCGCGGCCGAGAACGGCATCGAGAAGCACATCCGCTTCCGCCATCACGTCAAACGTGCGGCGTGGTCGACGAGTGAGGCGCGCTGGACCGTCGAGGCCGAGCGCATCACCGGCGAGGGCGCTACCGAAATCGTGCGCTTCACCTGCAATTTCCTGTTCATGTGCTCGGGCTATTACAAATACGAGGCCGGATACACGCCGGAGTTTCCGGGCGTCGCCGATTTCGCCGGCCGCATCGTGCATCCGCAGAAATGGTCCGACGACATCGACTGCGCCGGCAAGCGCGTCGTTGTGATCGGCTCGGGCGCGACGGCCGTGACGCTGGTGCCGGAGCTCGCCAAGACGGCCGCGCAGGTCACCATGCTGCAGCGCTCGCCGACCTATGTGGTGTCACGGCCGGCGCAGGATCCCGTCGCCAACAGATTGCGGCGCAATCTGCCGACGCGGCTTGCCTATCATTTGATCCGCTGGCGCAACGTGATGTGGGGGATGTTCTTCTTCCAGCTCAGTCGGCGCCGCCCTGCGAAGGTGAAGGAGCTGGTTCTCAAGGGCGTGCAGATGGCGCTCGGCCCCGACTACGACGTCGCGACCCATTTCACGCCGCGCTACAATCCGTGGGACCAGCGGCTCTGCCTCGTGCCGGATGGCGACCTGTTCAAGGCGATCCGCGAGCAGCGCGCCTCCGTGGTGACCAAAGAGATCGACACGTTCACCCACGGCGGTATCCGCCTGAAGGACGGCAGCGAGCTTGCGGCGGACATCATCGTGACCGCGACGGGACTGGTGCTCCAGGTCGTCGGCGGTCTTGACATCAGTGTCGACGGCCGCACCGTCGATTTCGCCAATACGCTGACCTACAAAGGCATGATGTATGCCGACGTGCCCAACATGGCCTCCGCCTTCGGCTACACCAACGCGTCATGGACACTGAAATGCGACCTCACCTGCGAATATGTCTGCCGCCTCATCAACTACATGGACCGGCATAATTTCCGGCAGTGCATGCCGCACAATGACGATCCCTCGATTACCGCGCAGCCGTCGCTCGACTTCACCTCGGGTTATGTGCAGCGCTCGGTCGCAAAGATGCCGAAGCAAGGCTCGAAGCAGCCGTGGCGGCTCTACCAGAACTACGCGCTCGACATCGTCTCCTTGCGGTTCGGCCGGATCGACGACGGCGTGATGCAATATTCCTGATCGCGACGACCTCGGCGTTCTAAGCCTTGCGCGTGGTAAGCGGCAGGGCAAGATCAATCGCCAGTGCGAGCACCACGGCGCCACCGCCCAGCGCGAACAGGACGAGATAATCGCCGCCGGTCTGCGCATAGATCCAGGAGAAGCCGTAGGCCGCGGCCGCCTGGAACAGCGCAAAGCTGGTCGTGGCATGGCTCCACGTCCTGCGCTGCTGCTCGGCAGAATGGGGGACCAGCTCATGGATACGTCCGAGCACGAGCGGTACGATGCCGGGTGTGAAGCCGCCGACCACCACGCTCGACACGATCAGCGAGAGAGGCGCGGTACTGACGGTCGGGAGGAACACGGCGGCCGCTTCGATCAGGAAGGCGGCGCGTAGCGCGGGTCCAAACCCAGCGCGATCGCCGAGATGACCGGTGACCAGGGGGCCGACGATTGCGCCAAGGCCGTAGAGCACCCAGTAGTGCGATCCCGCGGCAATACCTTGGCCGAGGCCGCGCGCGACGAAATCGACGATGAAGACCATGTGCGGCACCAGCGCCACCGCGTTGAGGCCGTATTGGACGAGCAAGCCGCGAATGGCGGGCGAAGCGTGCTTCGCCCGCCGCGATGACACGGTATCGGTCTTGGCCTCGGCAGGCCAGTTCCACCAGCTCACCAGCGTGAGCGTGCCCGAGACCACGCCAAGACCATACCAACTCTGTTGCAAGCCTTGCTGCAGCAATAGCGGCACCAGCGTGCCCGATGCGGCGACACCGAGCCCGACACCGGCAAAGATCACGCCGCCGACCACGCCGCGCTTCGCGGCCGAGGTATGGGGCAGAATGACGGAGGCCGCCAGCACCATGATGATTCCGCCGGTGAGCCCCGACAGGAAGCGCCAGGCGAAAAACCAGGTGAAGGACACCGGGGTTGAGCTGGCAAAGAAAGAGAGGGTCGCGAGCAACATCATCGCCCGCAAAGCGCAAACGGCGCCGATGCGCGCGGCCACTGTCCGCGCCGCGAGCGCGCCGGCGAGATAGCCGGCCAGGTTCGCTGCACCGAGATAGACGACGTCGGACGGGTCGAACCATTTTGCGGCGATCAGGGCCGGGATCAGCGGCGTGTAGGAAAAGCGCGCGAGGCCAAGTCCGACCAGCGATGCTGACAATCCGGCTACCGCATATCGCCAGTTTTGCTGTGAAGAAATCTCTGATGTCGAACCCGACCGCTGATGCGGTCGGGGATGAACTTGCTGCTTGGCATCTGCGTCGGTCATGTCGTCCTCGTGCGCGCGAAGGCGCTAGCGTTCAGTGGCCCGCGCTCTGGCCGCCGTCGACATGCAGGATTTCGCCGGTGACGAAGGAGGCGCCCTCGAGATAGAGCACTGCGTCGACGACGTCGGACATCTCGCCCATATGGCCGACAGGATGCAGCGCATCGAGCTGGGCGTGCGTCGCGACGGGATGCATCGGCGACTTGATGATGCCGGGCGACACCGCGTTCACGCGGATACCGCGCTTGGCATATTCGATCGCGAGCGACTTGGTCGCGGCGCTCAACCCGCCCTTGCTCAGCGAGGCCAGCACCGAGGGCACGTTCGAATTGGCCTGGTCGACCAGCGTGGTTGTGATCTGGACAACGTGGCCGGACCCCTGCTTCTCCATCTCGGCGATGGCGAGCTGCGTGACGTGGAAGAAGCCCGCGACGTTGGTACCCATCACCGCCGCATAGTCCTCTGCCGTGTACTGCGTGAACGGCTTTGCGACAAAAATGCCGGCGTTATTGACCAGCGTGTCGACGCGGCCGAAGCGGGCGACGGCTTGCGAGACCACGCGCTCGGCGGTGTTCCGGTCGGCGATGTCGCCGGCAATGGCGATGACATCGTCATCGCCCGACGGCTTGATGGAGCGCGCTGTCGCGACGACGCGATAGTTTCGATCGCGAAAACCCTGGACCAGGGCGGCACCGATACCCTGCGAAGCACCGGTGATGATGGCAACCTTCTGTTCGATACCCATGATGGGCTCCTGTTGTACGCTTTCAGAACCTGTGCCAGCGACGGCTGGCTTGGCGGATGAGGTACGCCGCAGCGGGCCGGCTGCGAATATGCGCTGTCCGGCAGACACTCTTTCGCGGCGCGAACGAATGCCGGACCGGCGCTCGGCAGTGGTTGTCGCAGCGGGAGCGAACGCCTAGCTTGCATTCGGAGCTCGATGGGCTGGCGGGAAACGCATGGATCGTCTGGATGCGATGAAGGTGTTTGTCCTTGCGGTGGACGAGGGCAGCCTTGCGGCTGCGGGCCGCAAGCTTGGCCGTTCGCCGGCGGCGGTCAGCCGCGCCATTGCTTTCCTGGAGCAGCGGGTCGGTGCCGAGCTGCTGCACCGGACCACACGTTCCATCAAGCTGAGCGAGGAGGGCGAGCGCTATGTCGCGGTCTGCAGGCGCGTGCTCACCGAGTTGGAGGAGGCCGACGACATCGCGGCCGGACCGCGCACGGCGCCCCGCGGCTTGCTCACGATCACTGCCCCGGTGGTGTCGGGTGAGATGGTGCTGCGGCCGATCCTCGATGCGTTTCTCGATGCCTATCCGACCGTGTCGGCAAAACTCCTGCTGTTCGATCGCGCGGTCAATCTGATTGAGGAGGGGGTCGACGTCGCGCTCCGCATCGGCCATCTCGCAGATTCAGCGATGGTCGCGATGCGGGTCGGCGAGATCAGCCGCGTCGTGGTGGCATCACCGCGCTATCTGAAGCAGCACCCGCGCATCACCGAGCCCGGCGATCTCGCCAAGCATCAGATCGTCGCGATGGCCCATCTTCCCAATTCCTGGACCTTTGCACCGCAGGCCGGGTCGTCGGCAGCCCGCACGGTACAGTTCACGCCGCGCCTTGTCGTCAACAGCACCTATGCGGCGGTGGCCTCGGCCGTCGCCGGCCGCGGGGTGGCGCGAATGTATTCGTACCAGGTGGGTGAGCAGGTCGCGCGCGGCGAGCTCGAGATCGTGCTGCCCGGCGACGAGGATCCCGAGATGCCCGCGCATTTGATCTGTCCGCAGGGCCGGCTCTCGGTGCCGAAGGTGCGGACCTTCACGGACTTTGCGGTGCCGCGGCTGAAGAAGCAGTTTGCTCGGCTCAAGAAGGGCATCACTGCGCGGTGAGCCGCTGCGCGCACGGGCAATGCGTTGTTTTGCGTATACGGCCGCTAGGCTGAATCAGCCATGTTGCCCGAACGGTTAACGCCGGATTAACCGCGGAGTCCTAGCCTGTCTCGGCCGGGGTTACTTGCAAGGCCGAGGTGAGCCCAATGGAAGCCCAGAGAATCGCGGTCGACGCCGTCGTCGCGTTGACCGATTGCGACCGCGACGCCGTCATCGCGTTTATCCGCCGCCTGTATCTCGCCGGCGTCACCGACCCCAAGCGCCTGACCTTCAAGGGTCTCCAGGCCCTGTCACACGCGTGACCAGGGCTCCGCACAATCTATTTACTGGACGGTCGGGATCGCTGATCCGGATTGACGACACACGGTCCGCCTGCACTTCGAATGAGAAGGGCCATGGGTGATAGGTCCAGAGCTCGGTCTTCTCCAGCCCGCTCGGCCCGACATGGAAGGGGCCGCCGAACTGCGCCATCAGTTTCTCGGTGCTGTCGCCGAGATTGATGTGGTTGCAACGCAGAACGTCGACGGCGAGAGCGTCGGCCTGCTCAACAAGGTATTCGGCAAGCTCCACGAGATCCATCTTGCGAGCCGCTAGGTCAAGGAATGGAACGCAACGTCTGCTACACGCTGAAATATTGGCTGACGGCGCTGATCCTCGGCCTCATCGTGCTGTCGGCGCTGCGATGACCGCGTCTAGTGATGGTGCTTGTGTCCTTCCGAGCTATCGGGGCGTTGGTAACCTCGCAGCTCCGCGTATCGCTGCATCTGGCTCTGATCGAGCAAGGCGGTTGTCGACAGATGATATTTGAGGTGGCTTTCGCGGAGCAGTGCCTGGGTTTCCGAAATGGCAACGAGGGTCGCCTTGAGTGACTCCGATGTCACGACGCGGGCAGAGAAAAGCCGGTCCAGCTCCGTTTCCTGCTCGACCAGCTTGTTGCCCAGCGGGACCGCCTCTTGCTTCATGGCCTCGAACAGGCGCTGAACCTGGATGCGCTGATCCGCGGTCAAGTCAAGCCAGTCACCGAACTCAAGAACATGGCTCGGACCGGGATATCCGTTGAGCTCGGCGGCAAGCGCCAGGCCCATGCCACGTCCGGCTCGAAGATCGTCGATCTGCTGGTGCGATAGCGCCTTGATGGGGCGCTGCTCTAGGCCGGCATAGGGCTGACCGGACTGCGCGCTGGCAACGTTGCACGAGACGATAAGCGTGGCTGCGAGCAGGAGAAGGCGTCTCATGAGTTTGGCTCCATGAAATCGGCCCGGTTCGTCGATCGATCTCCACCGGTGCTCTCCACATATCTTGCTGGACGGTTCGCCTCATGGCAACAAAGATTGCCACGATTGAGTTGCCGAACATGGAGCAGGCGATGGCCTCCTTGCCGACCGCGAATGCCGAGATCACGCAGTTCTTTCGTCACTGGCTGGAGACCTTCGCGGGCTATGTCCGCGAGGTCGACTATGCTTCGGCGCGGCCGCTCTTCCATCCGGATGTGCTGGCCTTCGGAACACACAACGACGTCATTCCCGGCCTCGACCAATGGGTCGCCACGCAATGGGACAACGTCTGGCCCAAGACGGCCGACTTCCGTTTCGTCATCGACCAGGCCTCGATCCTGGCATCGTCCGATGGCACGATGGCGACCGTGATCGTGCCGTGGACGAGCACGGGCTATCATCCCGACGGCAGCGCGTTTCCGCGCCCCGGCCGGGCCACGATGGTGTTTTCAAGACATGGCGATGGTTGGCTGTGCGTGCATTCCCACATGTCGCTCAATCGCGGTGTTCCGCAGGCAAGCCACGCCGATCGGCCGGTGAAGGCCTGGTAGATCGGCATCGTCCGCCAGCGAAATGCAAAAGGCCCCGGACATGCCCGGGGCCTTCTTCGTTAGAGCCGCCGTGAGCCTTACTCGGGTTGGCCGATCGAGACCTTCAGCGTGCCGACGCCGTCGACGCCGCATTCGAGCTTGTCGCCGGGCTGGAGCTGCGACACGCCGGCCGGCGTGCCCGTCATGATGATGTCGCCGGCGGCGAGCTTCACCTGCTGCGAGAGCTGCCAGATGATCTCGGGCACGTTCCAGATCAGCTCGGTGAGGTCGCCCTTCTGCGCTTCCTTGCCGTTGACCGTGAGCCAGATCTTGCCCTTGGCGGGATGGCCGATCTTCGATGCTGGTTGCACCGCGGAGCAAGGCGCCGAATAGTCGAACGACTTGCCGACCTCCCACGGACGCTCCTTCTTGCGCGAGGCGATCTGGAGGTCGCGGCGGGTCAAGTCGATGCCGACGGCATAGCCGTAGACATGGTCGAGCGCCTTGTCGGCGGGAATGTTGAGGCCGCCGCTTTTCATCGCGACGATCAGCTCGACCTCGTGATGCAAATCCTTGGTTAGGGGCGGATAGGGAATGGTGGCGCCGTCGGGCACCAGCATGTCGGCGTGCTTGGCGAAGAAGAACGGCGGGGCGCGCTCGTCATTGCCCATCTCGCGGATGTGCTCGAGATAGTTGCGACCGACGCACCAGATGCGGCGCACGGGATATCGGCCGCTTTCCCCGACGACGGGAAGTGAAGCCTGGGTCGGAAGCGGGATGACGTAGGAGGCGGCGTTCATGGTGCGATCTCGCTGCTCTTGAGGTGAAGGGAACTCTATGCGGTTGCGCTGATCGGCGCCAGAGCGCCGGCGTCGTGATGCTGCAGGCGGAAGAACGAGGCGTAGCGCCCGCCGCGGCGGAGCAGCTCGTCATGCCGGCCTTGCTCGACGATCTCGCCGCCCTCGACCACGAGGATCGCATCGGCGTGCATGATGGTGTGCAGGCGATGCGCGATCACGATGGTGGTGCGGTTCTGGCAGAGATGCTCGATCGCCTCCTGCACCTGCCGCTCGGACTCGGAATCGAGCGCGGCGGTGGCTTCGTCGAGCAGGATGATCGGCGCGTTCTTGATCAGCGCGCGCGCGACCGCGATGCGCTGGCGCTGGCCCCCGGACAGCTGCGTGCCGTGCTCGCCGACGGGCGTGTCGTAGCCGAGCGGGAAGCCCATGATGAAATCATGCGCGCAGGCTGCTTTCGCAGCATCGATGATTTGTTCTTCGGTCGCGCCCGCGCGGCCGAAGGCGATGTTGTTGCGGATGGTGTCGCGGAACAGGTAGACGTCCTGGCCGACATAGGCGGTCTGAGCCCGCAGCGATTTTCGCGAGACGGCGCCGATCGACTGGCCGTCGATCACGATGTCGCCTTGCGTCACCTCGTAGAAGCGCAGCAGCAACCCCAGCACGGTCGATTTGCCGCCGCCGGAGGGGCCGACCAGCGCGGTGACGTTGCCGGGCTCGGCAACAAAGCTCATGCGGTTGAGGACGGTCTCACCGTTGCGATAGGAGAAGCTGACATCGCGCAGCTCGATGCGTGCGTTCGAGAGTTTCAGCGCCGGCTTGTCGTCGTCGGAGTGTTCGCTCGCGGGGCTGTCGACGACTTCTAGCAGCATGCGGGCGCCGACGAGCTGGCTGTTGAGGTCGATGTTGAGCCGCGCCAGCCGCTTGGCCGGCTCGGTCGCCATCAGGAAGGCGGTCATGAAGGAAAAGAACGCGCCGGGCGTGGCGTTGAGCGCGACCACGCTATAGCCGCCGTAAAGCAAACAGCCAGCGACCGCGAAGCCGCCGAGCATCTCCATCAGCGGATTGGAGCGGTTGGCGACGCGGGCCATCTTGTTGGCGTTGCGCTCGACGATCGCGATATTCTCGTCGATGCGGTTCTGCATGGTGTCTTCGAGCGTGAAAGCTTTCACCGTGCGGATGCCCTGCAGCGACTCCTGCATCGTCTCCAGGATGTCGGCGGTGCCGGTGAACTGGTTGTAGGCGAGGCCCTTGATGCGCTTGACCAGCTTGCGCAGCACCAGCATCGCCGGCGGCACCGCGACGAGGCCGATGAACGACATCACCGGATCCTGCCACACCATCACGCCGATCATGGCGAGCAGCATCATGAGGTCGCGCCCGACCGCATTGACCAGCATGTTGAGGACGTCGGTGATGGACTTTGCGCCGGCCGTCAGCCGCGCCAGAAATTCCGACGAATGCCGCTCGGAGAAGAATCCGACGCTCTCGCGCATCAGCTTGGCGAACAGCTGGCGCTGGTTGGTGGCGAGGATCGCGTTGGAGATCTTGGTCAGGATCACCATGTGGCCGTAAGTCGCCACGCCCTTGATGAAGAGCAGGATCACCGTGATGCCCGAGAACATCGCGATGCCCGGGATGTTCTTGTCGACATAGGCTTGGTTGATGACCTGGCCAAGCACGTAGGTCGCGCCCGCGGTCGATCCCGCGGCAAGCGCCATCAGCGCGAAGGCGACGAGATAGCGCCGCCAGTAGATGATCCCCTGTTCCGTGACCAGGCGGCGAATCAGGACCGCTGCCGCATAGGGATCGTCAGTGATTTTCTTTGGAAACTGGGCCATCCGTAGTCCATTGACGGCGCAAGGAAAGCCTGCCCGCGCGTCAGGGATCGAACGGCCTCTGTGCCCGCTAAGCCGGCGCTTTTCAAGCCCAATTAAGGGCTTGCGCTGGAATGGAATCTAGGCCGAGGCGGCGTGGCGGAGCTCGCCGTGACGCTCGCGGAACAGCTTGTCCTCCCAGGCCAGCGCGTGCGCCGCGATGGTCTCGAGGTCGTCGTATTGCGGCTTCCAGTCGAGCAGGCCGCGGATGCGGCTGGTGTCGGCGACCATGGTCATGATGTCGCCGGGCCGGCGCGGGGCGTATTGCACGGCGAAGCTGCGGCCCGAGACACGGCGTACCGCGTCGATGGTCTCCAGCACCGAGTAGCCGCGGCCATAGCCGCAATTGAGCGTCGTCGAGGCGCCGCCGTTGCGCAAATAGGCGAGTGCCGAGCGATGCGCCTGCGACAGGTCCGTGACATGGATGAAGTCGCGGATGCAGCTGCCGTCCTGGGTCGGATAGTCGGTGCCGAACACGTCGATCTTGGCGCGCTGGCCGGTCGCGGCTTCCACCGCGATCTTGAGCAGGTGCGTGGCGCCGACGGTGGCAAGGCCGATGCGGGCCTGCGGATCGGCACCCGCAACATTGAAATAGCGCAGGGTCACGTATTGCATGCCGTAGGCGGCGGCGACGTCGTGCAGCATGATCTCGGTCATCAGCTTCGACGAACCGTAGGGCGACAGCGGCCGTGTCGGTGCATGCTCGGGCACCGGCACCTGGTCCGGATCGCCGTAGACCGCCGCGGTCGAGGAGAAGATGAAGCGGTCGATGCCGCGCTTGACCGCGACGTTGAGCAGGTTGCGCGCGGTCGTGAAATTGTTGCGGTAATAGCCGAGCGGATCGCGCATCGAATCCGGCACGACCACCGACCCCGCGAAATGGATGATGCTCTCGATGTTGTGCTGGGCGATCACGCCTTCGAGCAGGTTCTCGTCGCCGGCATCGCCAATGAACAGCGGCACGCCTTCGGGCAGATAGGCGGAGAAACCGGTGGAGAGATCGTCGATCACGACGACGTCCTCGCCGGCTTCCGCCAGCGCCAGAACCGTGTGGCTTCCGATATAGCCGGCACCGCCGGTGACAAGCACAGTCATGACCTCACCCGTCTTCGATCAACGCTCCAAGCTAACGTTTACGTGGTGAAGAGTGGGTATCGGCGCGGCTGAACTGGTCACTATGCTTAATGTTGCGTATAGGGACTTTCGAAACGGAGCGTGGCGTGGCGAATTTCCCGAGCGATCTCGAAGTGATCGTGCCAAATCTGCACAGGCGCTATTCCGGGGTCACAGCGACCAACCGGATGGTGGCGCCGCGGCTGGCAAAGCTCTATCGCGCCGCGTGGTTCGGCTCCGACGCGCCGGAGGGGATCGCGCGCCTGGGCAGTGCCGATCTGCTGAGATTGTGGCGCCGCAAGGCGCCGGTGATCTGGCACGCGCGCCGCAACAACGAGATGATCGCGGGCGTGCTGTTGCGCGCGCTCGGCTGGCCGCTGAAACTGGTCTTCACCTCGGCGGCACAGCGGCACCATAGCTGGATCACGCGCTGGCTGATCCGGCGCATGGACGCGATCATCGCGACATCGGATCTTTCGGCCTCGTTCCTGAAAGTGAAGGCGACGGTGATCCCGCATGGCGTCGACACCGCCGTCTATGCGCCGCCGGCGGATCGCGCTGCGGCCTTCGCGGAAGCCGCGCTGCCGGGCCGCTACGCGATCGGCTGCTTCGGCCGTGTACGTGCGCAGAAGGGCACCGATGTGTTCGTCGATGCGATGTGCCGCTTGCTGCCCCGCTATCCGGATTTCACCGCAATCATCGTCGGTCAGGTCACGCCCGAGCAAACCGTTTTCGCAAACGACCTGAAGAAGCGGATCGAGGCCGCCGGCCTGCAATCGCGCATCGTCATCACTGGCGAACTGCCGATCGAAGACGTGCAGCGCTGGTATCAGCGGCTGACCATCTACGCCTTCACCTCACGCAACGAAGGTTTTGGCCTGACCTTGATCGAGGCGATGGCGGCCGGCAGCGCGCTGGTCGCCGCGCGCGCCGGCGCGGCCGAACTCGTGGTGGAGGATGGCGTGACCGGCGTGCTGATCCCGACCGGTGATGCGGATGCACTGGCTGCAGCGCTGGAGCCGTTGATGCGTGACGTGGCCGCCGCGAACGCTATGGGTGAGCGCGGGCGGGCACGGGTGCTCGAACGATTCAGCCTCGATGCCGAGGCAGCCCGGATCGGTGAGGTCTATCGGCCACTGCTCTGAGCGAGCGGAGAAAATATATGCCCATGCACTAGTCGGGCAGCGGAATCCATGGCTTGGCGGCCTGCGCAATGCAAATGCGGATTTTCGAACTTGTTTGAGCCGTCGGACGAGACACTGCAAGTAGATGGCATTGTAGATTGTGCGCGACCCCCTAGGATACACTCCGGCACGGCACCCGTTGACGTTCTTTCTCGGCTCGATGTCCCGCCGGATCGCCGCGGTCTACGGTCGCTTGGTCCGGGCGAGCACCTCGGTCACGAATGCGTCGAGGTCGCCGCCTGGAAAGAGAAAGCCCGGCAGTCCAAGCGCCTTGCCGGCCTCGATGTCCCGAGCCTGATCTCCGATTACGAAGCTTCCGTCGAGTTGCACCGGCCAGTGCTGGATGAGATCGTGCAACATACCGGGTGCGGGCTTGCGCCAATCATGCTCTCCGATGTAGCCGGCGACCGTTCCTTGCGGATGGTATGGACAGAAGCGGATGTCATCGATCCGCGCGCTGTCACGGGCGAGCTCGGCGCACATCCAGCCGTGCAGCCGGTTCACGTCGGCGTCGGTGAAGAGGCCGCGCGCGACGCCGGACTGGTTGGTGAAGACGAATACCCAATAGCCGGCCTCGTTGAGGCGGCGAATGGCCCTGGCAACGTTGGGCATCCAGCGGATGCGGTCTTGCGTGCCGATATAGCCATCTTCACGGTTGATGACGCCGTCGCGATCGAGGAATGCGGCGGGCTTCGCCGCGCGGCCGTCAGACATTTCCAAGTCCCTGCGTCCTCGCCAGCACGTCTCTTGCGATCTCGACCACGTCTTGCGCCGCGATATCTCGCATGCAGCGGTGGTCGTTCATCTTGCAGATCGTGCTCTGGCAGGGCTGGCAGGACAGCACGCTTTTGTCCTGCACCACGGTCGCGGCGAGGCCGTTGAGGGGGGCCCAGAGATAGGGGCTGGTCGGGCCGAAGATGCCCATGGTCGGCGTGCCCAGGGCGGCTGCGATGTGCATCAGGCCGGAATCGTTGGAGATCGCAACGCCGGCCGCAGCCATGGCCAGCACGCCGTTGCGCAGATCGTTGCCGGTGAGGTCCCGGACCCCGGCGCCGCCGGCCCCGACGATCTCCTGGGCCAGGCCCTTTTCCCCAGGGCCGCCGACAACCCAGACCTCGAGGCCGCGCTCGGCGAGCAGGCGGGCGGCCTCCGGATAATAGGTCCAGCGCTTTGAAGCGCCGACCGAGCCTGGAGCCAGGGCCACAGCGGCGCCGGTGCTCAGGCCATTGGCCTGCCGCCAGCGGACGATGTCCTCGGCCGGGACCCGCAATTGCGGCACCGGCCATTCCGGCGGCAGCGGGGCGCCATCGGGCTGGGCGAGGGCGGCGTTCTTGTCGATGAAGCGGGGCAGCTTCTTTTCGCCCCAGCGCCAGCGGTTGAGCAGGCCGAACCGGAATTCGCCGACGAAGCCGACCCTTTCCGGAATCCCGGCCAAAGCGGGCGCGATGGCGGCCTTCCAGGTCCGGGGCAGCACCAGGGCGGTGCCGTAGTTCCGCTCGCGCAGGAGCTTCGCCAGGCCGAGCTGGCGGCCCACGGCGAGCCGGCCGCGCGGCAGGTCCCAGACGATCGCATCGCGCACGCCGGGCATGTAGTCGACCAGAGGCGCACACAGGGAGGTCGTGAGCAGATCGACCGGCCGGTTCGGCCAGCGCTCATTGAGGACCCGGACGACGGTGTGATTCCGGACGAAATCGCCGATCCACATGTAGGGGACGATCAGGATCGGCCGCGTGTCGCCCCGATCTGTCTCGCCACTAAGTTGCGAATCTAGGTTCATTCGTTAATAGAGCCGGGGTGCGCTGATGTGGCGGTTCGGTTAGCCGCTCCGGGCCGGCAGGTAAAGCCGGCTGAGCGGCTATCCCAAAACCGCTTACACTTTGGAGGATCATGCGCTAGGGCAAGATCGGGTCGCAAAACATCGGGCAGGCTAGGTGAAATGTTGCTGGTGACCGGCGGGGCCGGTTTTATCGGATCGAATGTCGTCGCCGCGCTGAACGAGGCCGGCCGCAGCGATGTCGTCGTCTGCGATTTCCTTGGCACCGAGGGCAAATGGCGCAACCTCGCCAAGCGGCAGCTTGTGGATATCGTGCCGCCGGCTGAACTGCCGGACTGGTTGAAGGATCGCAAGCTCGATGCTGTGATCCATCTCGGGGCGATTTCCGCGACCACTGCGACCGACGGCGACCTGGTGTTCGAGACCAATTTCCGCCTGTCGATGCGCCTCCTGGACTGGTGCACGGCAAATGCGGTGCCGTTGATCTACGCCTCCTCGGCGGCGACCTATGGCGACGGCGAGGCAGGATTTGACGACGACGCCTCGGTCGCCGCGCTGAAGAAACTGCGGCCGATGAATCTCTACGGCTGGAGCAAGCACCTGTTCGATCTCGCCGTCGCCGAGCGCGCAGCGAAGGGCGAGAAGCTGCCGCCGCAATGGGCCGGGCTGAAATTCTTCAACGTGTTCGGCCCCAACGAATACCACAAGGGCTCGATGATGAGCGTGCTGGCGCGCCGCTTCGACGACGTCAAAGCGGGCCGCGTCGTGCAATTGTTCAAGTCGCATCGCGAGGGCATCGCGGACGGCGACCAGCGCCGCGATTTCATCTATGTCGACGACGTCGTGCGCGTGATCATGTGGTTGCTGGCAACCCCCTCGGTGTCCGGCATCTTCAACGTCGGCACCGGCAAGGCGCGCAGCTTCAGGGATCTGATGCTGGCGGCTTATGCCGCGCTCGGCGCCAAGCCCAACATCGAATACATCGACATGCCCGAGCAGATCCGCGGCAGCTACCAGTACTTCACCCAGAGCGAGGTCGATCGCCTCCACCGCGCCGGCTATAATGGCGGCTTCACGACGCTCGAGGACGCAGTGAAGGCCTATGTCGGGGATTATCTCGACCGGCCCGACCGCTTCCGCTGAGGCCCATCACCATGCCGACGCCCATTCTCGATTTCGATGCCCTCGCGCAAGCCATCTCAGGCCGCACGGTCCTGTGCATCGGCGACATCATGCTGGACGAGTTCGTCTATGGCGAGGTGTCGCGGATATCGCCGGAAGCGCCGGCGCCGGTCATCGCGGCACAGCGCAGCGAGATCCATGTCGGCGGTGCCGGCAATGTCGCGCGCAACGTCGCCGCGCTCGGCGCGCGCTGCATCTTCGTCGGCCTCGTCGGCGAGGACGATGCGGGCAAGCAGCTCGCCTCGACGCTTGCGGAGCAGGGCGCAATCGAAAGCCTGCTGGTGTGCGATCCCTCGCGTCCGACCACGCGAAAAGTCCGTTTCGTCTCCGAGCATTTCTCCACGCACATGCTGCGTGCGGATTGGGAGCAGGCACAGCCTGCTTCCGATACGATCGAAACCAAGCTGATCGAAGCGATCCTGCCGCAGATCGCGCGCGCCGACATCGTGCTGCTGTCCGACTACGCCAAGGGCGTGCTGACCGCCCGCGTCATCCGCCACACCATCGACGCCGCGCGAAAACTCGGCAAGCCCGTGATCGTCGACCCCAAAAGCCTGAACTGGGCGATCTATCGCGGCGCGACGCTGCTCACGCCCAATCGCAAGGAGTTTTCGGAAGCGACCCGAAGCCGCGCCGACACGCCGCAGAGCATCGTCGATGCCAGCGAGGACGTGATGCGGCTCGCCGATTGCGAGGCGATCCTGGTCACCCAAGGCGAGCACGGGATGACGCTCGTGCCGCGCAACGGCGAGGCCGTTCACGTCCCGGCGTTTCCCGTCAAGGTGCGCGACGTCTCCGGCGCCGGCGACACCGTTGCGGCGGCGCTCGCGGTGTCGCTCGCCACCGGCGCGGACTGGGACACGGCGCTGCGCATGGCCAGTGCCGCGGCCGCCGTCGCCGTCGGCAAGCAGGGCACCGCAAGCGTGAGTGCGGCCGAGCTGAAGCGAAAGATATTGCCGCATGCCTATCTCGCGGCCGAAGAGAAGATCGTGCTCGAGCCCGGCGCGCTCGACGCGCAGCTCGCGGAATGGAAGAAGCAAGGCCAGCGCGTCGGCTTCACCAATGGCTGCTTCGACATCCTGCATCCCGGCCACGTCAAGGTGCTGACAGCGGCGCGCTCCGCCTGCGACCGCCTGATCGTGGGCCTCAACAGCGACGCCTCGGTGCGGCGGCTGAAGGGCGCCGACCGCCCCGTTCAGGACGAGCGAGCGCGTGCGGAGGTGCTGGCGGCACTCGAAGCCGTCGATCTCGTGGTTATTTTCGATGAGGATACGCCGATCGACCTGATCACCCGCATCAAGCCGAGCGCGCTGGTCAAGGGGGGCGATTACACCCGCGAGCAGGTGGTCGGTCACGAGGTCGTTGAGGCCGCCGGCGGGACGGTGGTGCTGGTCGACATTCTCCAGGGCTTCAGCACGACCGCGCTGGTTCATCGCGCGCGGGGAGAGGGCAAGTGACGACGCTCACCGGGGAGACGACCGGCCAGGTGCTGTGGCGGCGTCTGCGCAGTCGGGCGGCGTGGTCTGAGACGGTCGATCTGTTCGCGATCCTGACCGCGGCCTCGCTGCCATGGTCGACGTCGCTTGCGGCGATCTTCAATGTTCTGATGCTGATCTGCATGGTGCCCTTCCTCGATGTCAGGGCATTCCTGCAGTCGCTGAAGCGCCCGATCTCCGCAGCGCCGATCGCGCTGTTCCTGCTCGCGCTGGTGGGAACGCTGTGGTCGGATGTCGCGTGGGGCACGCGCTTCTATGCCGTCGGCCCGACCGTCAAGCTGCTCGTGATTCCCATCCTGCTGTATCATTTCGAGCGTTCGGCGCGCGGGAACTGGGTCTTCATCGCCTTCCTGGTATCCTGTGCGTTGCTGTCCGTGATGTCGTGGCTGGTGGCCTTCTACCCCGGCCTGTCGCTGAAACCCGGTGATCCGCTCGAGCGTGGCATCTTCGTCAAGAACTACATCGACCAGAGCCAGGAATTTACCCTCTGCGCGATCGCGCTGGCCTATCCAGTCGTGACGCTGCTGCGCGACAAACGCTACTGGTTTGCGGGGGTGTTGACGGCCCTGGCGCTCAGCTTCTTCGTCAATATGGCCTTCGTGGTGGTGTCCCGTACCGCGCTCCTCACCGTACCGATCATGGTCGCTGTGTTCGCGTTGCTGCACCTGACCCGGCGCAGCATCGCAATCATCTCCGCCGTCCTGCTCGCTGGTGCCGCACTCGCCTGGCAGGCCTCGCCGCAATTGCGCAAGACCGCGGACACGTTTTCCAGGGACTATCGGCTTTTCACACAGCAGAAGGTCCCGACCTCCATGGGCGAGCGACTTGTGTACTGGCAAAATTCAATTCATTTTTTTGCGCAAGCTCCAGTCGCAGGGCACGGCACGGGGTCCGGTTATGAGCTGTTCGAGAACGTTTCCAAGGGCGAGAAATGGGTCCAGGGGGTCAGGGTCTTTCCGAATCCGCATAACCAGACGCTGCATGCCGCCGTGCAATGGGGCGCCATCGGCATCGCGGTTCTCTACACGATCTGGATCGCGCACCTGCTGTTGTTTCGCGGCCATGGCCTTGCCAACTGGATCGGCCTGCTGGTCGTGATCCAGAACGTCTTCACCTCCCTATTCAACTCCCATCTGTTCGACTTCCACGAGGGCTGGATGTACGTTATCGGTGTTGGCGTTGCCGGCGGCATAGTGATCCAGGCCGGCGCGGCGAGGCGAAGGTGGGGGAAAACGGTTCCTGAGCCACCGCGCGGCCGGCAAGGCCTGACTGGCAACTCTTGCCGAGATGGGCTATCAGCGCGGTCAGGTTGAACCTAACTGGATTTTCATCGGTCGTGAGGCGGCTCTCGCATCTTACTTTGCGCAATCTCCTGATCGCGCTCCACGACCTGCTGGCGACCACGGCGGCGCTGTTTGCCGCCTTTTATGTGCGCTTCGAGGGCGGCGACGGCTTCTTCGATCGCATGCCGCTGCTGATCCAGATCCTACCCTATTTCCTCGCCTTCAGCGTGGTCGTGTTCTTCGTCTTCAACCTGACCACGACGAAATGGCGCTTCATCTCGCTCCCCGACGCGCTGAACATCATGCGCGTCGCGACCGTGCTCACGGTTGCACTCCTGGTGCTCGACTACATCTTCGTCGCTCCCAACGTCCGCGGCGCCTTCCTCCTCGGCAAGGTGACCATCGTCCTCTACTGGTTCCTCGAGATCACCTTCCTCAGCGCGTTGCGCATGGCGTACCGCTATTTCCGCTATACGCGGGTGCGGCGTCACGCCCGCACCGGAGATGCCGCGCCGACGCTGCTGATCGGCCGCGCCGCGGATGCCGAGGTGCTGTTGCGCGGAATCGAGAGCGGGGCGATCAAGCACATCTGGCCGGTCGGTGTGCTCTCGCCGTCGAGTTCCGATCGCGGCCAGTCCATCCGCAACGTCCCTGTCCTGGGCGGCGTCGACGACATCGAGGATGTCGTCGCCGACTTCACCAAGCGCGGCAAGGGGATCGCTCGCGTCGTGATGACGCCGACGGCATTCGAGCCGGAGGCCCATCCCGAATCGATCCTGATGCGGGCGCGCAAGCTCGGCGTGATCGTGAGCCGCATGCCCTCGCTCGAGAGTGGCGATACGCCACGACTCACGGCCGTCGCCGTCGAGGACCTGCTGCTGCGGCCGAGCGAAAAGATCGACTATGCGCGGCTCGAGGCCCTGATCGAGGGCAAGGCGGTGATCGTCACCGGCGGGGGCGGCTCGATCGGTTCCGAGATCTGCGAGCGTGTCGTTGCGTTCGGCGCCGCGCGCCTTTTGATCGTGGAAAATTCCGAACCGGCGCTCTACGCGATCACGGAAACGCTCGCGGCGCTCGGCACCGCTGCTTCGATCGAAGGGCGGATCGCCGACATCCGCGACCGTGAGCGCATCATGCGCCTGATGGCCGAGTTCAAGCCGGACATCGTGTTCCATGCCGCCGCGCTCAAGCATGTGCCGATCCTCGAGCGCGACTGGAGCGAGGGCGTCAAGACCAACATCTTCGGCTCGATCAACGTTGCCGACGCCGCGCACAGTGCCGGCGCCGAAGCCATGGTGATGATCTCGACCGACAAGGCGATCGAGCCGGTGTCGATGCTCGGCCTGACCAAGCGCTTCGCCGAGATGTATTGCCAGGCGCTCGACCATGATCTTGCGGCGGGTCACGGCGGCGCCAGGCGGTCGATGCGGCTGATCTCGGTTCGGTTCGGCAACGTGCTGGCGTCGAACGGCTCGGTGGTGCCGAAGTTCAAGGCCCAGATCGATGCCGGCGGTCCCGTGACGGTCACGCATCCCGACATGGTCCGCTACTTCATGACCATCCGCGAAGCCTGCGATCTCGTCATCACGGCGGCAACGCATGCGCTCGGAACGCAGCGTTCGGACGTGTCGGTCTACGTGCTCAACATGGGCCAGCCGGTGAAGATCGTCGATCTTGCCGAGCGCATGATCCGTCTCTCGGGCCTGCAACCCGGCTACGACATCGAAATCGTGTTCACGGGCATGCGGCCCGGCGAACGCCTGCACGAAATCCTGTTCGCCTCCGAGGAGCCGACCCGCGAGATCGGCGTCGCCGGCATCATGGCCGCGCAGCCGAACGAGCCGCCGATGCAGACGCTGCGCAATTGGATTGCGGCGCTGGAGCAGGCGATCGCGCGCGACGATCGGGCCACCATCAGGACCATCCTGAAGGATGCGATTCCGGAATTCGGGTCGACCGCGGCCTGACCATGCAATCCGAAGGCAAGATCGTCGTCGCGAGCCAGCACTATCCACCGGATCCCAGCACGACAGCGGCGATCATGGCCGAGATCGCCTACCGTCTCGCCGGCGAGCACAAGGTCGTCGTGCTGTCGGCTCGCCCGGCGTGTTGCCGTCCTCGCAGTCTGGACCGGGCAAGCCGCGCATCGTCGCCATCAAGAACCGCATGACCGGAAGGCGGCGCTGCTGCGTCGCGGCGCGGCCGAACTGCTGTTCGTCACGCGCATCTTTCTTTGCGTTGATGCGCGAGCTGCGGCCCGGTGACGTCGTGCTTACCGTCACCGCACCGTTCATGCTGCTCTACGCGGTCGCGGCGGCGACAAGGCTGAAGCGCGCGCTCGGCGCTGATCCTGCACGACCTGTTCCCCGACGTGCTCGTCACGGCGGGGATTCTGCAGCTCGGTTCGATCGTGACCCGAGCGATGCGCGCTGCCAACGCCCTGAAGTTCCGCGCGCAATGCCGTTATCACCATCGGCCGCGATGCGGAGCGGCCGCTGCAGAGCTATCGCGGCATTAGGCGAAACAAGATCCGTTTCATCCCGAACTGGGCGACACTCGTTGCCGCCCTTCGGCCGGCGACAGAGGACAATCCATTTCGCAAGAAGCTTGTGGCCCGCTTCGTCGTCGACCTGTCCGGAAATCTCGGCTTCACGCGCGATCCGGAGATCGTGTTCGAGGCGGCCCGCTTCCTGAGGGACGTACCGGACATTCACTTCCTGCTCTCCGGCTGGGGCATCGGCTTCGAGCGCTTGAAACGGTTGCGGGGGCCTCGAACCTGCCCAATGCCTCCTTTGTAGCGCGCGTCGAGGATGTTGAGCTCGAGACGTTTCTGCCGGCCGCCGACTTCTGGATCATTCCGTATCGAAAGGACGTCGCCGGGGGTCGGTGCCGAGCCGCTTCTACAATTTGCTGGCGGTTGGTCGTCCCGTCGTACTGGTCTCCGAACCCGAGGGGGAGGCCGCGCTGACTGTCGTGGAAAGCGGGCTCGGCTGGTCGTGCCGCCGGGCCGTTCCGACCACCTGACCGCAGTGATCCGTATGGCCTTCAGTGCCGGCGACCGTGGCATGGCGGAGCGCGCGCTCAAGGCCGCAGCGAGATTCGATCGGACCACAGCGATGAACGCCTATGCCGCCCTGATCGAGGAATTGTTGCGCAACCCCGAAATGGCGGAGCAACGATGAGCGCGCGAAGACGGTCGTTCGGGCGCATTGCGCAGCCCGCGAACGAAAGCGACATGAAGATCTCGGTGATCGGCCCTGGCGCTGCTCCGTGGCGCAGCGCCAAGGCATTCGCACTACCGCAGGTTACGCTCGACGAACGCCCGCGCCTCGCACTGACGGTTCAGGACGCCTGAGGCCGCGCGAATCGTCGCAGCACGAATCCGACTGCGATTGCACCGGCCAACGCCGCTGCGATCGTGATCGCCGTCGCACTAGCACGAATCGTGACAACGGCAAGCAGGGCAAGCACGAGATTGAGAGCGAAGACCTCGCCAATCACCCGCGGGACCGTGAAACCATTGTCGGTGGCGCGCTGGTAGAAATGCGAGCGATGCGCCGACCAGAATTGCTCGCGCCTTGCGATGCGCCGGAACAGCGTGATGGTGGAATCCACGAGGTAATAGGCCGGCAGCAACAGCGCCGCGGCGGGCTGCCCGCGCCAGGCGAGCTCGAGCAGGCACCAGCCGAGCAAAAGGCCGATCGGCAGGCTGCCGACATCGCCCAGGAAGACTTTTGCGACCGGCTTGTTGAACGGCGCAAAGCCGAGCATGGCGCCGCACAGCGCCGCGGCGATCAGCGCGGCCGGCCACGACAAATCGCCGAGCAGTCCCAGCAGCAGCAGCGCGGCGGTGACGGGCACCACTTCCGCCACCGTCATCAGGTCGAGCCCGTCCATGAAATTGACGAGGTTCACGAACCACACGCCCGCCAGCAGGATGAGTCCGCGCTCCAGCGCGAGCGGCAGCGCCGGCACGATGCGCGCGTTCTCGGGCGTGGTGAACACGACGGCGCCGACAGCTGCGGCCTGCAGCACGAGACGCACGAGCACCGGCAGCGACTTGATATCGTCGGCGAATCCGACCACGGCGATCAAGACCGTTGCAGCGATCAGCGCCGGCGGAATCGCGATGTTCGCCCAGGCTGCCCAAGCTGATGCGACCAGCAGCGTCGCTGATATCACGGCGATGCCCGCACCCTGCGGGATCGGGATGCGATGAGAGGACCGCGCGTTGGGCCGCGCCAATGCGTAACGCTGGAGCAGGGGACGGCTGGTCCAGGTGATGACGCCCGACACCAGCGCGGCAATCGCAACGGCAAGCAGCGAGGGTACGGCGCCGAGCGCGTCAACGGCCCCGTTCACTCCGGCACCCCGAGCGGCGCCGATCCCTGCGCGGCTTTCTCCGCGCTGAGGATCCAGACCAGGCCGCCGATCGCGCCGACGATGAAGTACACGGCGCCGAACAGCAGCGAGACGTTGACCCCCTCGTTGGCGGCCAGCCCCGCGAAGCCGAACGCGAGGCCCATGGTCGCTTCACGCACGCCCCAACCGGCGATCGAGATCGGCATCATCGTGATCAGCATCACCGGCGGCACCAGCATAAAGACGTCGCTGAAGCCGACCGGCGCCGCGATCGACTGCACGACGCACCAGGCGACCACGACGGCCAGCACATGCACGGCGAGCGACAGGATCACGACGGCCGGTCCGCGCGAGCGGCTGAAGATCACGCGGTTGGCGATCACGGCACAGGCGTGGATGTGATGCGTGGCCCACCAGGTTCTCAGCCAGTGCCATTTCAGCGCGCCGAAGACCAGGAAGCCGAGACCACCCGCGAGCGCCGCGAGGTCGACGAGCAGCAGCGCCGAGCGCCCGTGTGGATCGGCGATGAGGCTGTAGCTCCAGGGCAGGCTCGCGACGATGATGATCGCGAGCGCGATCAAACCGATCGCGCGATCGACGAAGATCGAGTAGGTCGCAGCGCGCCAGCCGGCGCCGGTGCGCGCGACGAGCCACAGCCGGACCGCATCGCCGCCGATCGCCGAGGGCAGGGTCTGGTTGAAGAACGATCCGATCACGTTGTAGCGCATGGCCCGGCCGAGCTCGAGCGGGGCGCCGCATGCGGCGCTGACCTCGCGCCAGCGCAACACGCCGACGAAGATTTGCAAGAACGTGACGGCGATCGCCAAGCCGATCCAGAACAGGCTGGTCACGGTGAAGCGCGAAAACAGTTCGGACAGATCGACCTTGCGCAGCGCCAAGTAGAGCAGCGCTCCGGAAATCAGGATCTTGGCCGTCGACAGCAGGATTCGGCGCATTTCGCCCGCATGAACAAGGGTTTTGAAGCAACCCGACGCGAGGCGCCGAATTCGGCCGCTTTGGTATGGTTTTGGCGTCGATCTTGCAATAGCGGTGATCGAGCGCCCTCATGGGGGCAGCGGTGCTATTGCGACCCCGTCGATGCGGAGGCTAAAGAGGCGCCGCAGGCGAAAGATCGAGCACGGATCGGGCGAAGCAGACCTTGGGAACAGGATGAGGGATCAGGCGATTTTGGTCACGGGCGCCGCCAATTTCATCGGCTTGATGCCCGCCGATGACCCGGCTGCCGCAAATGCGCCGTCTAAGGTCTACAATGTCGGCAACCACCATCCGGAAGAGCTGATGCATGTCGTCGGATTCTGGAGCAGGGGCGGGGGTCGGACGGCGATCAAAGAATTGCTGCCGAGAGACCTTTTGGAAACGTTCGCGGATGTCGAGGATCTGATGCGCGACACCGGCTTTGCACCGTCAACGCCGATCGCGCACGGAGTTCGTAATTTTGTCACCTGGTATCGGAACGGCTTCAAGGTTTGAGATGACGATGGACAAACGCATTATCCCCCTGATCATGTGCGGCGGTGCCGGAACGCGGCTGTGGCCGGCTTCGCGCGAGGTGCGCCCCAAGCAGTTCCTGCCGCTGTTCGGCACCCGTTCGACCTTCCAGGACACGCTGTTGCGCGTCTCGGAGGCCTCGCTGTTCGATCGCCCGATCGTCATCACCAATGCGTCCTACCGCTTCATGGTGCTGGAGCAGCTCGCCGAGATCGGCATCGAGGCCGACGTGATCCTCGAGCCGATGCGGCGCGATTCCGGCCCTGCGATTGCAGCCGGCGCGGTGTTCGCGCAGAACCGCGCGAGTGAGGCGATCGTGCTCGCGCTCGCCGCCGACCACGTGGTGCAGGACAATGCCGCCTTCGTCGCGGCGTGTCGTGAAGGTCTCACCGCCGCGAGTGCCGGGCGCATCGTCACCTTCGGCGTCAAGCCGGAGCGGCCGGCGACCGAATACGGCTATATCAGCCCGGGCGAGGTGATCTCCGGCGAGGTGCACGCGGTCGCGCGCTTCGTCGAGAAGCCGGATGCGGCGAAGGCCGCCGACTACGTCAATTCCGGCTATCTCTGGAACAGCGGCAACTTCATGTTCCCGGCCAGTGTATTGCTGGACGAATACCGCAAGGTCGATGCGGCGAGCGTGGAGGCGATTTCCAATGCCGTGAGCAATGCCGGCCGCGATCTCGGCTTCGTGACGCTGGAGCCCGAGGCGTTCGGCGCGGCCAAGGCGATCTCGATCGACTATGCGGTGATGGAGAAGACCGCGCGCGCCGCTGTCGTGCCGGTGTCGTGCGGCTGGTCCGACGTCGGCTCCTGGCACGCGGTGTGGGAATTGTCGGACAAGGACGCGCAAGGCAATGCTTCGCATGGCACCGCCGTGTTCGAGGATTCCCGCAACTGCAACGTCACCACAGACTCTGCGCTGGTCGCACTCGAAGGCGTCGACGATCTTATCGTGGTTGCGACTGCCGATGCGGTTCTGGTCTCGCGCCAGAAGGATGCCAACGGGCTCAAGCGGCTGGTCACAAAACTCAAGACGGTCGCGCCGAAGGTCACCGAGGAACATCTCAAGGTGCATCGGCCCTGGGGCAGCTACCAGTCGGTCGACAATGGCGAGCGCCACCAGGTCAAGCGCATCGTGGTCAAGCCGGGCGGGCGTCTGTCGCTGCAGAAGCACCATCATCGCGCCGAGCACTGGATCGTGGTCCGCGGCACCGCCCGCGTCACCGTCAACGAGACCGTCAAAAGCGTGCACGAGAACGAGTCGATCTACATCCCGATGGGCGCGGTGCACCGGATGGAGAACCCCGGTAAAATCATGCTGGAGCTGATCGAGGTCCAGACGGGAAGCTATCTCGGGGAAGACGACATCATCCGCATTGAAGACGACTACCAAAGGTCGTAACCAGCACACTCCGAATCATGCGACCCGGGCCAAAAGAGTGGTCTCTTTCAGAGGCTTAAGGCCCGGGAAACGTGTAACTTTTTGAATCAAATCGTGTCCGGACCGCTAGCTCCGCATTCGCCACAAATGTGGCGGCCGTGCTAGAAGCGCCTCGGGAATTTGCGTTGAATCGGGGTTTGCTCAAATGAGTTCCACAGGATCGGCACCGGCAAAGGCCGGCTTGCGCGTTGGCGTCATTGGCGCCGGTGTGATGGGCAGCAACCACGCGCGCGTGCTCGCGGGTCTTCCCGGCGTCAACCTCGTCGGCGTCGTCGATCCTTCGCCGGCACATCGCACTCGGGCGATGGAGCTTGCCAATTGCGCGAGCTTTGAGACGCTCGACCAGCTGCTGGCCGAAGGCGTCGATGCCGTCACCATCGCGGCGCCGACCCATCTGCATCACGAGGTCTCACTCGCCTGCATCGCTAAGAACATCCACGTGCTGGTCGAGAAGCCGATTGCGTCCACGGTCGCGGAAGGCCGCGAGATCGTCACGGCTGCGCAAAAAGCCGGCGTGACGCTGATGGTCGGCCATGTCGAGCGCTTCAATCCGGCGGTCGCCGCCGTCAAGCAGGCGATCGCGGGCGAGGATATTCTGTCGATCGCGATCACGCGCGTCGGCCCGTTCCCCCCGCGCATGTCCAATGTCGGCGTCGTCATCGATCTCGCCGTGCACGACATCGATCTGATCCGCTGGTTTACCGAGTCCGACATCGTCGAGGTGCAGCCGCAATTGTCGAGCGCGGTCGCCGAACGCGAGGACATCGCGCTCTTGCAGTTCCGCACCGCCAGCGGCGTGCTCGCGCACATCAACACCAACTGGCTGACGCCGTTCAAGGCGCGCAGCGTCACGGTCGCGACCCGCGGCAAATACGTGATGGGCGATCTCCTGACGCGCCAGGTCACCGAATGCTTCGGCTTCAAGCCTGACGGCAGCTATTCGATGCGGCATCTGCCGGTCGGCCATGACGAGCCGCTCCGCGCCGAGCTGATCGCGTTCCTCAAGGCCGTGCGCAACGGCGAGACGCCGGCGGTCACGGGCGATGAAGGCGTCGCCAGCCTCGAGATCGCCACGCAGTGCCTGGAGACGCCGTCGCGGCCGGCGGCCTCGTCGTCTGCCCGCAAGGGTCCGCGCCGCGTTGCCGGCTGAACTCTTCCATGTCGACCAGCCAAGAAGGCTCCATGAACCAGCATCTGCGTTCCGAACCCATTCCCTTCATCGACGTTGCCTCGCAGCGCCGCCGGCTCGGCGACTCGCTCGATGCAGCCGTGAAGCGCGTTCTCGACCATTGTCAGTTCGTCAACGGCCCTGAAGTCGCCGAGCTCGAGAAGCAGCTTGCGGCCTATTGCGGCGCCAAGCACGTGATCGGCTGCGCCAGCGGCACCGATGCGATCCTGATGGTGATGATGGCGAAGAATGTTGGGCCCGGCGACGCCGTGCTGTGTCCGTCCTTCACCTTCATCGCGACGGCTTCGCCGGTGGCGCGGACCGGCGCGACGCCGGTTTATGTCGACGTCGACGAAGCCACCTTCAACATGAGCCCGGAATCGCTCAAGCGCGGCATCGCGACCGCCCGCAAGGCCGGCCTCAAGCCGGTCGCGATCATTCCCGTCGATTTGTTCGGCCAGCCGGCCGATCACGACGTCATCGCCGAAATCGCCAAGGCCGAAGGCCTGTTCGTGCTCGATGACGCAGCCCAGGGCTTCGGCGCGAGCTACAAGGGCCGCAAGCTCGGCACCCTGGCGCTCGCCACCGCGACCAGCTTCTTTCCCGCAAAACCGCTCGGTTGCTTCGGTGACGGCGGCGCGATCTTCACCGATGACGACGAGCTCGCGGCGACGCTGCGCAGCATCCGCGTGCACGGGCAGGGCGTCGACAAATACGACAACGTCCGCCTCGGCCTGACCGGCCGGCTCGACACCATGCAGGCCGCGATCCTGATCGAGAAGCTGAAGATCTTCGACGACGAGATCGCCGCCCGTAACAAGGTCGCCGAGCGCTACGCGCGCGGTCTCAGCAATGTGGTCACCGTGCCGCGCGTGGCTCCCGGCAATACGTCGGTCTGGGCGCAGTACACGATCCGCCTCCCTGAGGGCACCGACCGCGACGGCTTTGCCGCCGCGCTGAAAGCCCAGGGCGTGCCGACGGCGATCTACTACGGCAAGTCGATGCATCAGCAGACGGCCTACAAGCAGTACCCGGTCGCCGAGGGCGGCCTGTCGGGCTGCGAGAGCCTGTCGCAGGACGTCATCAGCCTGCCGATGCACGCCTACCTGACCGAAGCCGATCAGGAGCGAATCATCGCCGCCGTACGCGGCGCGCTTTCAACCTGATTTCGCCGTGCTTACCCTCTCCCCTTGCGGGAGAGGGTGGCAGAGGCGGCTTTCGGCCGCCGTTCTTAAGGACGCCGATGCATCGCATCGGCTATCGCGATAGCGCGAGACGGGTGAGGGGTCTCTCTCCGCATCGAAAGCTGGGAGAGAGACCCCTCACCCCAATGAGCTTGTATCTACTCGCGGCGCTGCCCTCTCCCGCAAGGGAGAGGGCACAGCAATGCGCATCGCAAGATGCAATCGACCTCTGTTCGATAAGTCTCTAAAACAGGCGCATGCTCGGACGTATCTTCACGGTTGGTGGTTACACGCTGCTTTCGCGGCTGACGGGATTTGCCCGCGACATCATGCTCGCGGCGATTCTCGGCGCCGGCCCCGTGGCCGACGCCTTCTTCGTGGCGCTGCGGCTGCCCAATCATTTCCGCGCGATCTTCGCCGAGGGAGCCTTCAACGCCGCCTGGGTGCCGGCCTATGCGCACGTCCATGGCGAGCGCGGGGAGGGGGCGGCAAGATTGTTCGCCGACCGCATCTTTACGCTGCTGCTGGCCTCGCAGGTGGTGCTCTTGATCGTCGCCTGGCTGTTCATGCCGCAGGCCATGAGCATTTTGGCGCCCGGCTTTTCCGAGGACGCCGAGCAGCGCAAGCTCGCGATCGAGCTGACCCGGATCACCTTTCCCTATCTGCTGCTGATCACGCTGGTGACGCTCTATGGCGGCATGCTCAACGTGATGCAGCGCTTCGCCAGCGCCGCGGCCGCCTCGATCTTCCTCAACATCTCGATGATGATGACGCTGGCGCTCGCCGCCTGGTTTCCCAGCGCGGGCCACGCCGCCGCCTGGGGTGTCCTGATCTCGGGCTTTTTGCAGTATTTCTTGCTCGCCGGCGATCTCGCCCGCCATGGCGGTCTGCCGCGCTTTGCGCCGCTCAAGCTCGACGAAGACGTCCGCGCATTCTTTAGGGCACTCGGGCCGGCGACGCTGGGCTCGATGGGCACGCAGCTCGCGCTGTTTGCCGACACCATCATCGCGACTTTCCTGCCGGCGGGCGCTCTGTCGGCACTCTATTATGCCGACCGTCTCAACCAGCTCCCGATCGGCGTGATCGGCATTGCCATCGGCACGGTGCTGCTGCCGGAGATGTCGCGGCGGATCACGGCCAACGACCATGACGGCGCGATGAAGGCGCAGCGCCGTGCGTTCGATTTCACGCTGCTGTTCTCGGTGCCGTTTGTCGCCGCCTTCCTCACCGTGCCCGATGCGATCATGCGCGCGCTGTTCGCCCGTGGCGCGTTCTCGAAAGCCGATGCCGCCGCTGCCGGCGCCACGCTCGCGGCCTATGCCATCGGTCTGATCCCCTTCGTGCTGATCCGCAGCGCGGTCGCGACCTTCTACGCGCGCAAGGACACGGCGACGCCGGTGCGGGCGTCGCTGACCGGCATCGCGGTCAACGTCGCCCTCAAGGTCGCCTTGATGGGATCGCTTGCCCAGATCGGGCTTGCGCTGGCCACTGCCGTCGGCGTCTGGACCAATCTGCTGCTGGTGCTGTTCTTCGCGGTGCGGCGGGGCTTTCTCGTGCTGGACCGCGCCTGGCTGTTGTCGCTCGCCAAATTTCTGCTGACCGGGATCATCCTGGCCGCCGCCTTCTGGCTCATCGCGCGCTTTAGCGGTCCTTGGTTGGGGTCGATGCACTTCCGGGACGAATTGACGCTGCTTCTGCTGGCCGTCGGGGGCACGATCGTCTATGCGCTCGCCATCCTCGCGCTGTTCGGCCGCCGCTGGCTGGTCTCACTGGTGCGGGGTTAACTTTTTCATATTTTCAACGCATTGACGGCTCGACCCTGTCGGCATGGGCCAGTCTCGATCGTCCTTGGATGGACACATCTCGGAAGTGCGGCGGATGGACCCCGCACAATTGACGTGATGCCGTCACCTTGAGCCGGCAAAAATCGAACCAGGAGCACTGTTTATGAGGATCACCGTCGAAACCAACGTAGCAGCCCCCATCGATCAGGTCTGGCGCGCTTATACGACGCCGGCCGACATCATGAAGTGGAACGCCGCGTCCGACGACTGGCATACGACCAAGGCGACCGTCGACCTGCGAGAAGGCGGTGTCTTCTCATCTCGCATGGAGGCCAAGGACGGCAGCATGGGTTTTGACTTCGCCGGTACCTACACGACAATCATCGAGCACAAGCGGATCGAATACGCGTTCGGCGAGCGAAAAGCCGAAGTCGAGTTTGTGCCTGGCCCGAAGGGCGTTCTGGTCCGGGTTGTCTTCGATGGCGAATCGACGCACTCGGTCGAGCAGCAGCAAGGCGGTTGGCAGGCCATCCTCGACAACTTCGCACGCTACGTGGAAGCGAAGCAGACGAAGTCGTGAAGGGCGTTGACGGGCGTCGTCGGCTTCGGCGCCCGGCACCCTCAGGTGGGGACTCGCCTCCAGGATGCAGCGAACCTCCACACATCTCTTGATTTTGCGCGATTGCTGTGGTAATCGCAGCGGATGATCAAATCAGTGCGCAAACTCAACTGCATTCACATGACCCGCTTCGGCTGGGCCGTGGAAGGAGTCGCGCGCTAGAATTCGACGACGACATCTTTTCCACCAGGCCCCGCCGGCATCGGACGGGGCCTTTTGTTTGGCCACGCTCCCTGCCGGCACAACAGCAGGAGCATGCGATGCCACCCCAACAGACGAACATCACATCCGAGGCCGAGGGGCTCCCCCTCGAACTTGCATCGACGCGCAGCATTCTAGGCTTGCTCGCGCGATACTGGCGTGCGCTCCAGGACTGGCGCTGGCGGCAGGGCCCACAAATCTCCTTGCGGGACCTGAGTGACCGGGAGCTGATGGATATCGGCCTAACGCGCGGCGAGATCGACTACTTCACGCCGGAGCGGGCTATCGATGCGCTGAGAGATCGCGCGTCGCAGCCGTGGGGCCGTGGTGTGATGTAAATGACGATAAATCCTAGCTGAGGCACTAGAAGGACGGCGATCATGACGCCACATTCGGCCGCTGCCCACGTGGACGCGGACATCCGACGATTGACTGTCGACGACCTGGAGATCTTTCGCGACATTCGCGCGGAGGCGCTTCGGACGCACCCTCAAACGTTTGGTTCTGCTGAAGAGGACGAAGGCGGAGAGGCGATGCTGACTGCCTATCGGCATTGGCTCAGCGGAGCGATCCTTGGGGCCTTCTGGCGGGGAAATCTGATCGGAGTCGCGGGCTTCTACGTGTCGCCAGCTCTTTGGTCGCAGCACAGGGGGCACATCTTCACGGTTTACGTGAGGGAAGACGGCCGAGGTAAAGGAATCGCAGATCGACTCGTCAAGGAGCTTCTTGCCCATGCCGAGGCACGCGTCGAGCAGGTACATCTTGAGGTCCTGGTCGAAGCAACCGCTGCAATCAGGACCTACAAGCGCAACGGATTCGAGGTCTACGGCACGGATCCCGCTGCAGTCCGCATAGGTCATATGACGTATGACAAATACCTCATGGTCAGGAAATTCAGCAATTGAGGGCGGGTCGCCCGAAGCCCCGAGGGCGGCTTCGAATCATCGGCCTTGACAGGCGCGGCCCGCCTAAACCCGTTTGCCTTGCCAGTTTTTCCACGGCAATATGCCGGCAAAACAACCATGCGAAACGGGATGAGAAAATGGCAGCCCCTATCAAGTTCGGCGTCGGCCAAAGCGTGTTGCGCAAGGAGGATGACGCGCTCATCCGCGGCAAGGGCCGCTATACCGACGACTATGCGCCGCAGGCCGCTTTGCGCTGCCTGATGCTGCGCTCGCCGCATGCGCATGCCAAATACACCATCGATGCGAGCCGCGCCCGCAGCCTTCCCGGCATCGCGCTGATCCTGACCGCGGCCGACGTCGCCGATCTCGGCGACCTGCCGTGCCTGTTCAATCTCGAGACCGACCCGTTCAAGGGCCCGACTTACCCGATCCTCGCCAAGGACGAGGTTCGCCATGTCGGCGATTCCATCGCCTTCGTCGTCGCCGAGACTATCGACCAGGCCCGTGACGCGATCGAGGCAATCGAGGTCAAATGGAGCCCACTGCCGGCAGTGACCGGCGTCGTCAACGCCGTCAAGAAGGGCGCCGCGCAGGTCTGGCCGGACAAGCCCGGCAACGTGCTGTTCGATGTCTCGATCGGTGACAAGAAAGCGACCGAAGCGGCGTTTGCCAAAGCGCATGCGGTGGCCGAGATCTCGATCGTCAATCCGCGCGTGGTCGCGAACTTCATGGAAACGCGCGCGGCGGTGTGCGAATACGACGCCAAGCGCGACCATCTGACGCTGACGGTCGGCAGCCAGGGCAGCCATCGCCTGCGCGACATCCTCTGCCAGAACGTGCTCAACATTCCGACCGACAAGATGCGCGTGATCTGCCCCGATGTCGGCGGCGGCTTCGGCACGAAGCTGTTTCCCTATCGGGAATACGCCCTCCTGGCAGTCGCCGCGCGAAAGCTGAAGAAGGCGGTGAAATGGGCGGCCGATCGCACCGAGCATTTCATGGGCGACGCGCAGGGCCGTGACAACGTCACCACCGCGAAGATGGCGCTGGCCGAGGACGGCAAGTTCCTCGGGATGGATTGCGACCTGATGGGCGACATGGGCGCGTATCTGTCGACCTTCGGGCCCTATATCCCGCATGGCGGCGCCGGCATGCTGCCGGGCCTCTACGACATCCAGGCGTTCCACTGCCGGGTGCGTACCATCTTCACCAACAGCGTGCCGGTCGATGCCTATCGTGGTGCCGGACGGCCCGAGGCTGCTTACGTCATCGAACGTCTGGTGGACGCCTGCGCGCGAAAACTCGACATGACGCCGGATGCCATCCGCCGCAAGAATTTCATTCAGCCGAAGGCGCTGCCGTACAAGACCGCGACCGGCAAGGTCTATGATTCCGGCGACTTCGCCGCGCATCTGAAGCGCGCGATGGAGATCGCCGAGTGGAAGGAGTTTGGCAAGCGCGCCAAGGCGGCCAAGAAGAACGGCCTGATCCGCGGCATCGGACTTGCGAGCTATGTCGAGGTGTGCGGCACCATGGGCGAGGAGACCGCCAATGTGCGGATGGATCCCAATGGCGATATCACTGTCCTGATCGGCACCCAGTCGAGCGGGCAGGGCCATCAGACCGCCTATGCGCAGATCGTTGCCGAGCAGTTCGGCGTGGCGCCCGAGCGCGTGCACGTCCACCAGGGCGACACCGACATGATCGCCACCGGCCTCGGGACCGGCGGCTCGGCTTCGATCCCGTCAGGCGGTGTCAGCGTCGAGCGTGCGACCCGCGAACTCGGCGCGCGGCTCAAGGAGATCGCCGCGCAGGCGCTGGAAGCCAGTGCCGGCGACCTCGAGATCACCGATGGCATCGTGCGCATCGCCGGCACCGACCGTTCGATTTCGTTCGCCGATCTCGCCAAGCGTCCCGGCGTCGATCCGTCGAAGCTCAATGCGAGCGCGACCTTCGCCAGTGCCGACGGCACCTATCCGAACGGCACCCATGTCGCGGAGGTCGAGATCGATCCGGCCACCGGCATCATCAAAATCGTCAACTACGTGATCGTCGACGATTTCGGCATGACGCTCAATCCGCTGCTGCTGGCCGGCCAGGTCCATGGCGGCGCCATGCAGGGCATCGGGCAGGCGTTGATGGAGCAGGCGGTCTATGGCGCGGGCGACGGCCAGCTCGTCACCGCGACCTTCATGGACTATGCGCTGCCGCGCGCGGCGGACGGGCCGGCCTTCGTGTTCGAGACGGCCAACGTTCCCTGCAAGACCAATCCGCTGGGGGTGAAGGGGGCGGGCGAGGCGGGCGCGATCGGGTCCTGCCCGGCGGTCGTCAATGCCATCGTCGACGGGCTCTGGCGCGAGTACAAGATCGACCACATCGACATGCCGGCAACGCCGGAGCGGGTGTGGATCGCCGTCAACGAGCACCATCGCCGTCACAGCCTGTGATCTCGCATGATCCGGAAAAGTGTGGAGCGGTTTTCCGACAAGATCATGCGCAACTAATAAGGGCGCGACGATTTATCGTCGCGCCTTTCACGGAATGAAATCTGCCGAGCGGGGTTGGCCCATTGAGGGTCAGCACGATCCTGCATCAAGGAAAGGGATTTTGCGAATGAAGCGAGTGTTGGTTGTTGGGGGCGCGCTTTTGCTCGGTATGGGCGCGGTTTGGGCGCAGCAGGACTCCGTCAAGGAGGTCCAGATGCTGATGAAGGCCAACGGCAAGAACGCCGGCGCGGTGGCGGCGATCGTCAAGGGCGAGAAGCCCTACGATCAGGCCACGGTGGACAGCGCGCTGGCGCAGTTCGAGGACACCGCCAAGAAGCTGCCGAACCTGTTTCCGGCGAGCGCAAAGGGGATGAAGCCCGAGGGCGACTACAGCGCCTCGCCGAAGGTCTGGGAGGACAAGGCCGGCTTCGACGCCAAGGTCGCGAGCTTCGCCAAGGTCGTCGCCGAGGCCAAGGGCAAGATCAAGGATATCGACTCGCTGAAGGCGAATTTCCCCGCGGTCGGCAAGGAATGCGGCGGCTGCCACGAGACGTTTCGTGTGAAGAACGGTTGAGGCGCACAAGAAGCAAGTAGCCCGGATGGAGCGCAGCGCAATCCGGGAAATCCATCCGAGCTGACAGACTGCCCCGGATTGCGCTTCGCTCCATCCGGGCTACTTG